>SVIM01000003.1 GCA_015069485.1 Clostridiales bacterium
AATTCCAATGCTTCATTTTCCAAACGGCGAAGTGATATGTAAGTTTCCGTTAAGAAATTACCACTACCACAGGCAGGGTCTAAAAAGTTAAGAGTGGATAATTTATTGATAAATTCTTCTAAACGTTGCTTGCGAGTTTTGTCCACCTTTAATTCTTTAATAGTGGCAAGTTCTTCTTTTAACTCGTTTAAGAAAAGCGGGTCTATAACTTTATGGATATTTTCAATAGACGTATAGTGCATACCGCCACTACGACGGGTTTCAGGGTTTAAGGTACTTTCAAATACCGCACCGAAAATGGTGGGGCTAATTTCGCTCCAATTAAAATCTTCGCTTGCATTTTTCAGAAGCAAGTTTACAATTTTTTCGTTGAAATTAGGAATTTCAATATTTTCGTCCGCAAACAAACCACCGTTTACGTAAGGGAAAGAAGCCAAATCCTCGTCCAAATACGGGTCACGGTCTTCTATTTTTGTGTCAAGGACTTTGAAAAGGTCGATTATTGCACGGCGAACGTCTTTTACGGCAAAACTCTTAACGTAGTTATGGAATTTTAAGTGGTCGCCAAACAATCCGCTATCTTCTGCATAAAGGCAGAAAACAAGGCGAACACAAAGCATATTAAGGCTTTTAAGAGTGCTTTCGACGTCGGGATTTTTATATTGCTTTAAGATTTCGTCGTAAAGCACGCCAACGAGTTCGCCCGCTTTTATCGAAATTTCCATTTCTTTACGGATAAGTTCGCTTCCCGTATCGGTGAGAAAACTTAAACGATAATATTCTTTGGGTAAATCTTTTAAGTAGATAGTTTCAGGCTCGCCCGTAGGTTTTTCCATATCATATATTAAAAATTCTTGGAAATTGCAAGTTATAATATAGCGGGGACGTTCCGAATAAGGAAGTTCTGACGAATAGCGTTTTGCTTGTTGGAAAGGCGTTAAAAAGCTGCCGTCCGATTGGCGAATACCTTTTCTTAAATCTTTGCCCGTGCTTTTTTGTTCAATTAGAACATGCGTGGACGGAATAATGCCGTCGATAAAGCTCGTATTATCGAGTTTTACTTGATTTTCAAATTGAATAAACTGTGCAGGGTGTTCAATACCCAACACTTCGCCAAGTAGCGAGAGCCAAAACTTTTGACTTTCACCTTTTTCATAGCCTTTATCTTTCCAATATTCAGCAAACTCTTTTGCCGCTTTTCTCTTTTCCATTTCAGTCATAATAAATTCCACGCAAATAAATTCTTTCCTCTATTATACAACAACTTAAAAGCAACTTCAATAATAAATTTAAACTTTTTTAAAAAAATGCGGGGCGGTAAATTGCCGTAAGGCTTAAACATAAAAATTTAGTTTTTAACAGATTTTTTAAATATGCCGGTACGGGAGGTAATGCGTTGACACTTGCGCTTTGCTATGCTAAAATACGCAAGATAGCATTTTAGGAGGGTTTTATGCGCAAAGAAATTAACGGAGCTACTTACGATACCGCACAAGCTACGGTAGATAAAAAGTTTACTTTTGGCGCGCCGGGCGACCCTTGCGGATTTGAAGAGACCTTATATTTAACGCCCGACGGAAAGTATTTTGTTTATACCTACGGCGGAAAAAGCTCTAAATACCAAAGCGAAAACATTTTTGCAATTAAGCGAGAAAACGTTAAAGACTGGATACTTTCGCACTAAATTTACTATTTTTTTAATTTTAATTAAGTTTGGGTGGCACATATATGTGCCACCCAATTCGCTTTTTACATAATTTTAGGGGGTAGCGACACCGTATATGCTACCCCCTTTTTTTACTGTTTTTTAAGTATAGTATTATAACCCTTTCCGCGCTTGATACATTTAGACACGCGTGAAAGCGTTGCCGAAGAAATGTTGGTTTTTGCAATAACCTCGTCGTAGGTTGCGCCGTCTAAAAGCATTTTTGCAACCTCAACACGTTGCGCCATTTGCTCGACTTCTTTGTAAGTACACAAATCGTCGAAAAAATTTTTGCACTCTTCCTTGCTGTTTAGCTTTAAAATCGCTTCGTATAAGCCTTCGATTATTTGAATATCGTCCGTCATTTTCGCCCTCTTATCATTTATTTCTAATACTATTATAAAGTAAAACTTTAGTTTTGTAAAGTGTTTAAAAAAATTTTTTTACATATTTTGTAAACTGTAAAAAAAACGTTGAAATATGTAAAATTTAGTGATATAATTTATTTACGGCAAAAGCCAAAATTTTTACGAGGTGAAAAATGTTTTTTGGTTTAAATCTTTTAAGCACGACAGCAGAAACACCTACCGAAATAAACTTCGATTGGTCGGGGCTTTTAAATTTGGTGGTAGAGTGGTTGACGACGACGGGCATTAAGCTTGTTATTGCCATATTACTGCTTATAATTTCCTTTAAGTTTACTTCCTTTTTTTGTAAAAGACTTTATAAGCGCTTACAAAAAAGAAACGTTGACGAAACGATTGCAAGAGTAGGCTCGCAAGCATTAAATTGGGCATGCAAAATAGTTATTTTGGTTTGCTTAATCGGCTACGTTGGCATTGAAACGGCTTCTATTTCTGCAGTAATTGCTTCGCTTGGCGTTGGTATTTCGCTTGCGGTGCAAGGCACTCTTTCTAACCTTGCAGGCGGTATAATTATTATCGTTATGCGCCCCTTTAAAATTGGCGACTATATAAAGGGCTGTGGAGAAGAAGGTACGGTTGAAGATATTAAGCTTTTTTACACCCATATCGTAACCCCCGACAACAAAGTAGTTATGATACCTAACGGCTCGCTTGCAAACGACGTTATGGTAAACTTTTCTGCCAAAGAAAGCCGCCGTTGCGACGTAACCTTTGGCGTATCGTACGATACGGACACGGCGCTTGCTAAAAATTTAATTAAAGAGGTTTGCGACAAAAACGAGCTTATTTTTAAAGACCCTTCCGTATTTATCGACATTGTAGAATTTGGCGATAGCTCCATTAATATCGTTGTGCGCGCTTGGTGCAAAAACGGCGATTATTGGGCGGTTTACTTTTATTTAATGAACGAAATTAAAGCGAAGTTTGACGAAAATAAAATTGAAATTCCCTTTAATACCGTTGACGTTAACGTTAAGCCCGTGCAAAAGGACGGCGAATAATTTTTTGGCTATTTAATTTAATATATAAAAGGTTGCGCCACAAGCGAAATGCTTGTGGCGCTTTTTTAATTTGTTTGGTTTTTTGTATTTAAAACTTATACGGCTATGCTTAATTTTTACGCTTACGTTGCTAATTTTTTAAAGACAAATAAGTAATTGCATAGCATATATGGCGCGATTACTGCAAATTTAAAAGCTCTTCTACAATGCTTGCGGCGTATTCGACGAAGAGCACGCAGGGGCGAACCTTGTAGTATTCTTCCGTTCTTGGAAGGGGGTTACTTTCTAATTTTTTAGGCAGATTTGTAAGTAATTCTCGGCAAATGCAAGAAGAAAATTCCGCCTTAAACTTATCTGCGATTTGGCGAATTAGTTGGTAGTGCTTGGTTTTTGCCTCGTTATCTAACGGCGAATAGTCGCCCAAAATTGCCCCTACGACCAAAAACGCGCCCGTTACTGCACCGCAATAATCGCGCTGACCGCCCATACCACCGCCGAAGGACGAAGCGAGCGCAACCGATTTTTGTAGCGAAAGCCCCGTTATGTCGCTAAACGCGCCTAAAACTGACTGCGCGCAATTATAACCCGATTTAAAAAGCTCCCTTGCTTTTTTACTGTATTCCATATTTTCACCCGTTACTTTAAGTAAATTTTATCGTTAGCAGTAATAAAATCCTGCGCGGCTTCTTCCGTTTCAAAAAGCGTTAAGCGCAATTCCTTGCCCTTTAAATAATACTCCCTTGCGCCGATAGAATCGTTAGAGCTTAATGCTATTTCGGCGAGGAGTAAATATAAATCCGATTGCGCCAAGGGGGAATTATTCGGCTCTAAAAGCGCTTCTTCAAAATATTCTTTGGCGTCAAATATTTGTCGGCGTATTCAAGCGCCCTTTGTTGCCACGAAAACGCCTTTGCAAAATTATTCATATTGTAATTTGCCGCGCCGACCATAGAAGCGATATTAGTGATGGTTTGCCTTACGTATAAGCTATCTGATTTTTCTGCCAACGCCAAAGCCCTTAATTGCATTTTTTCGGCAAATAAAAACCTATCGAAGTGCAACATTTTGGTATTGTTTAAATCCTGTCCGCATACGTTGGTCTTTTTGTAAAGCTCGCGGTTTACGTGGAAAAGCGACATATAAGCGTAATCGCACACCCAAGTTCCTATTTCGTGATATAGCTTTATTATTAAGTCCCCTTCGCCGTAAAGCGTACTTTCCATATGCCTTAATACGTAGTAAAGCTCGTTTTCTTCAATATCTAATTTGCGCATTACGGAAAGGAAGTTGGAAAGGAAGGGCTCTATGCTGTTTGCGCTCATTTGGTATTTAGCGCACACCAGCTCCCTTACTATTTGATGAAGCTGGAAGGTTGACGAAGAGCCGATAACCAGGCTCTTTTTAACCAAGCCCTGCGCTATTTTAACGACTTCCCTATCCGTTTTTTGCAATTTGCCCTTGCTTATTCCGTTGGGGAAAAGCGCAAGAATTTTAAGGCAATATTCTTCCCTTTCGCTAAGCTTAATTTTATCTAAAAGGTTGCTTATTTTTTTATCGTCCGTTTCGTATTTTTGCAAATCAATAAGCACGCCGTCGTCTAAAATTTCTTGCGGGGAAAAGCAAAACTCCCTGCAATATGCCGCAATTAAGCTTATGGTTAAGGTGTGCTTACCCACCGATTTGATTATTTCGCAAATAAGATTTTTTTGCTCTTCAAAGTATTCTACGCCGTCAAAAAATTTAATTAAATCCTCTTGCGCCATTTCGCAAATTTCGTAATAGGCGACGCCGTCGTAACGGTTTCTCGATACGATTATTTTGTGGCAATTAATTTTTTTAAGCTCTTCTATCTCGCTTATATCAACGTAATCCATACCGTCGATAATTAAAAGACAGGTGTTGGAAAGGGCGTTTAAAAGCTCCTTCTTTTTGGCGTATAGCGCTTGCTCTTTAGTGATGGTATCGTCGCGCAGCTCGCTTAAATACTTATCGTCGTTAAACCCTACGAAGGGTATATGCGCGATTGTTGACTGCAACGACTGCGTGTACTTTGCAACGTGTATGGTTAAATAGGGCGCTGACAAAAAGTAGTCGGAAAAGAATTTTTTAATAACTCTCGTTTTGCCAATACCGCCAAAGCCGTAAACGTTGATAAAATCGTTAGTGTTTAAAAGCTCGTAAATATCCTTCGTTTCCCTTTCTCTACCAATACATACGCTATCAATATCCTGCATCTCGGCGCTAATTACGGGGTAGGGGTGCAAAACGCTTTCTTCCGTGTTTAAAAGATTGTTCACCTTATCTGCAATTAAATTAAGCTTTTTTTCGTATTCGGGGAACATATCAAAAATTTGGCGTTTGCCTAAAATACAGCTGATTTTGCCAAGCTTTTCGTAAGGGTTGTCCACCCCTTCGATTTGCACGGGCAACACTCTTTTATTTATGTTTGCGGCGTACTTAAGCTCTGACTTGCACCAACGGGAGGTAAGCGAAGGCTCGGAAAGTAAAAATAGCACCAGCTCGGAATTTTCGATCGCCGCGTAAATTTCGTTATCGTAGCACTCGCCCGAAGGTATTGATTCGGGTGCCATCCATACGTCGTAGCCCCTTTCTGTAAGAATTTGCCTTACGTCGTTACCTATCTCCATAGTTTTGGTCGAATAGGAAATCATTACGTCGTGTTTTTTAAGTAGTCTTTCGTTCATACTTCCCCTCTTATCGTGTAAAAATAGGCGTTAGTTGCGCCATATTGCCGCCTCAATTAAAATTTACAGTTATTTATTTATAGCAGTTATTGCTTCCTTTTCAATAACTCCGTCCTTAATTTTAAGGCGGTATGCGCTTCCGCCACAGGTAAGGCTTCCTACCACCTCGCCGTCTTCTAAAACTAAAGCGGCGCAGGCTTCAACGCCGTAAGCAAGCGGTGCGTTTATATCTAAAATCGCCCTATCGAACTCCTCGGCCCTTTCGTTATAGTGTGGCGACATAACGCCTTGTATTAAGCCAAGCCCTTGCCTTAAGGAATATTGCCCCTCGAATTCTTTAGAAGAATCGGTGAACATAGTTTTAAACCAACAAATTGCGCCGGCGGAAAGCCCCGAAATTATAACTCCCCTTTCGTACGCGTCTAAAATTAAGGGTAAAAGACCGCTTTTTTGCCAGCTTTCTAACATAAAAACGGTATCTCCGCCACCGATATAAATTGCGTCCGCCTTTAAAAATTTATCCTTTAGCTTTTCCTGCTCGGTTTGCTTAAAAACGGTTAAAGCGACGTCCGTTTTTATATTAAACACCCCCGTATATACCTTATGGAAGGTGTTATAGTAGGGCATAAAGTCGTGGCTGGCGGTGGGAATAAAAAGGGCGCAGGCACGCTCCTTTCCTTCTTTTTTTGCTCGCTCTTTGGCAAGGCTTGCAATGTATTCGTCTATTTTAAGAGTTTCCCTTTCTTTAAGCTCTCCGCCACCAATGGCAATAATTTTTTTCATAATTTTACCTATGCTTAATTTTAGTTATTGCAATTTAACTGCATCATAATATGTGGAATTCCGTCTAACAAAAATTCTTTAGAGGTTTGCTTAAAGCCCGATTTTTCGTAAAACGCCTTGGCGTAGCTTTGCGCTTCTACCGTTATGGTATTTGCTAAAAATTTTTGCTTTGCAACCTCTATACCCACGGCTAAAAGCTTACTGCCTAAGCCTTTTCTGCGATGGACGGAAATTACCCTTCCAAGTGACACTTCGGCGTGCTTTACACCCTTAGGAACAACCCTTAAATAAGCGATTACCCCACTACTATCCTTAAAATAACAATGGTAAGACTCTTTGTCCTCTTCCGTTATTTCCTGATAGGGACAGTTTTGCTCCACGACGAAAACGGATACTCTAAGCTTAAAAATTTCGTACAATTCGTAAACGGTAAGCTCGTCAAAGCGCTTAATTACAACTTCCATTTTATTTACCCGTTTTATACCTTTTTTTCTAACCAGTTGGCGATTATCGGCTTTGCAAGCCAGCTCGTTGTAGAAATTTGCGCAGGCTGAATATAGCTTTGCCGTACGAACTTAATTCTATCTACTACCGCACCGCCTTGTTCAACCTTTATATAAAGCCCTTCGGCAAGTCCGCTACAATCCGTTTCTAACAATATCTCTTCAACGCTTAAGCCAAGCCCTTGCACCGCCGTTTTTAAGGCTTGCAAAGAATTTGGCGTTGAATATTTCGACTTGCCTAAAAGCTTTAAAATTTCGTTTTTATCAAAAAATACGCCCTCGCCCAAAACGGCAACGCTATTAACGGACGAGCCTTTGAGCAAGGCTCTTCTTGATGAAGTATCTAAAAACACCGCGCGCTCTTTATCGTAAATATCAAATTCCAAAAAGAAGCTGGGCAAATTATCGTAATAAATTTTATGCTTGGCGTAAAGCCACTCGCCGTACATTATGTAGCGAGTGCCAAGTATGGAATAAAGCTCTGCCGTGCGCTCTGCCGCCCAAAGCTTAAATAAGTCGTAATGCCTTTCGCGGTAACCGCCTACAAGAAAATGCCCACGGCTTTGCAACAAAAGCTTACCGCTTTTTGAAAAGGAAACGCCTGCGTTAGCCCCGTCCACCTTTTCTTCTATAACGACGCTTTTGCCCAAAATTTTTTCAAAGGGGATTTGCTGTAGGTCCTCGTCCCCGCTTTGAATTTTAGACCCGTTTAAGTGAGGCGTCCTTGGATATTTAATAATTTTATCTTCCATAATATAGCCTTTAATTAAATTTGGAAATTAATTCAAATCCCAAAAAAAGTCGTCGCTAACATCAATAACGCTTTCCTGCTGAAGCTTGCGTATTTCGCCCCTAAGCATATCGGCGTTGCTACCGTTGGTTACGGCTATTTTAAAATATTTTTTACTTTGCTCCAAATTTTTTAAGGCGAAATAACAAAGACATAAGCAGTTTGCTGCCTGATACAAATTGCGTTTAAGCGAAAGCGCCTTTTCGCATTGCTCAATAGCTTTTTCGTACTCGCCTAATCTGTAATATGTAAGCCCCAAATTATTGTATGCGTAAGGATTCTCGCTATCGCAAGCAATAGCTTTTTCAAAACTTGAAATCGCCTTTTCAAATTCGCCCAGTTGGCGATAGTTTAACCCTAAATTAGAGTGCGCCGTACTGCGCGAAGGGTCGTGCTCCAGCATCTCCAAATACACCTCAACGGCGGTGCTTAAATAACTTAAACCCTCGTAAGAAACTGCAGTAAAAAGAAGAACGGCGCAAAATTCATCCGTAGTTTTACAGCTTTTTTTAAGCTTGGTTAAAATGTTTATGGCTTTTTCGTATTTGTCTTTATTGTAAAGGTCTATCGCCTTTAAAAGCTTGTTTAAAAGCCAACCCCTACCGAAGCCGGAAAAGGCCGTGCGTATATCCTTTTTGTAACTGTATAAATACTGTTGATATAATAAATTCATATTTTATCTCTTAATTTTGTTTTCTGCCTTTTAGCCGTAGTATAAAATATTTATTTTCTCTTCAAGCAAACGAGCGTTTCAACATGCTTGGTTTGCGGAAACATATCAAACGGCGTTATTTGCGTGATAGTATAGGGGGAATTAGGCGTTTTGCTCTTTACAAGCTGGCCGTGTTCACCCTCGCACAAGGTTCCGCATAACAGCCCCAAATCACGCGCCAAGGTAGAAGGATTGCACGAAACCAAAATAATTTTTTCCGGCTTTGCTGAAAGTATTGCCTTTATTACGGAACGCTCCATACCCTTTCGGGGCGGATCGCACACCACTATTTTTTTTGCGCCTTGGGTGGCTTTTAAAATTTCGTCGATTTTATCTTCGACCTTGCCACAAAAGTTTATCATTTTATCTTGCAAGCCGTTTAATTCTTTAAGCTCGTTAGCGCACTCGGTTGCCTCTTTTATAATTTCCACACCGTACGCCCTTTGACATACCTTTGCGAGCATAGCGGTAAGCATACCGCCACCGCTGTATAAATCGAGCGCGACAGCCCCTTTTATGGAAGCCTGCTTTACTACCTCGGCGTAAAGCTTCGTTCTTACCCCGTTATTAACCTGCAAAAATGTATTTGCGCCCGCCTTAAATTTTATACCGCAATCTTCCGCCTCGAAAAAGCCTTCGCCGTGGGATATATGCCACTCTTTTCCAAAAATTACGTTGCTTTGCGAAGCGTTTATGTTTAAGCAAAAGGTAAAATTTTTAAAGCTTTTTTGCAAAATATTTATAAGGGGTTTTACGTTTACAACCCTTGTTGCAACCAAAGTTATAATAAATTTTTCGTTAATTTCCCTTACTACTATATGCCTTAATTCGCCCTTTTTTGTAATTTCGTCGTAACCGCCGATACCCGTGTCGTTCATATAAGAATATACTGCGTCTATAACCGTTTTAACCCACGCCGACTGAATTGCACAATCGGAAATAGGCACAATGCGGTGGCTGCGCTCTGCATAAAAGCCCAATATATTTTCGCCCTTGGCGTTTTTACCTATGGGCAGGGCAAGCTTGTTGCGGTAGCGCAGCTGGTTTTCGCCATATACGGTAGGTTCTACCTCTACTTCTATTCCACCTATTTTTTGAAGACAATTTTGCACGAGCTGACGCTTAAAATCAAGCTGTGCCGAATAGCTTGCGTGTTGTAGCTGGCATCCACCACACTTAAAATATTCGCCGCAGACGGGCGCAATACGCTCCGCCGACGGCGAAATAATGCTTTCTACTTTTCCGTAAGCTATTTTACCTTTAACCGAAAGCGCCTTAAATTGCACTTCTTCCCCCACAAGGCAGTTGGGGACGAACGCGACGAATTCGCCGCATTTTATTATGCCTTCTCCGTTTGTGCCGAGCGCAGAAACGACGCCCGTATATACGCTGTTCTTTTGCATATTAAACCTACTTTTTAATTTTGTAAACGAAGGCGTTTACCACCTTTTGCGCCCTTATAATAACCGCGTCGTACACGATAAAGAAAATAGTGCCGCCTATGGGAATTGCTAGCCATATATATTCGTTTAAAAAGGAAAAAAGCTCGTTTTGAGAAGAGCCGATTACCCCGCCTAAAACGAGATAGTAAGCCACGAAAAGCGTTGCGCAAAACCAAATATCTTTTATTATAAAGGCTAAAATTTTGTTGATTTTAAAACGGGTAGCAAGGGCGTTTGCTAAGGGATGAAGCCCAAAAAACATTATAAACGGAACAAGCACCCATCCCCTTGCGCTTGCGCCTAAAATAAGCGTTAAAATGCAAGTTCCTAAATACGCCAAGGCGTTGCCCAAATAAAAGCTTTTGGAAAGGGGGAGCATTAAAAATACAGAGCCCATTAAGTAGCCCGTTGCCAAAAGGTAGGGGTTAAGCGTACCAAGGTATAAAAATATTACCGCAAGCGCGCAAGATATTGCCGAAAGCGTTATTTGAAAGGATTTTGAATATTTATTGTTTGACATATTAAAAAAGCCTGTTACGGTGAGCGAGCAACGGGGCGTTGCATCCCGATATCTTTATTGCTTGATTAAAACGCACGCCTGTCACCCGTCAAACGGAAACGAGCATTTTGCAAGGGAGTTTACTTTGCGTAAATGACCGAAGCAAAAGCGGAGCTTGACGAAGTAGTGCGTGTTAGCGTGCTCGTTACACACTTACTATGGGTAAGTGAATAAAAACTTTAGAGTTGCGAGCAAGACAAGGCACGCGAGGCTTTATTAAGGGAGCGTACAATGAAGTACGCGACCGAAAATAAAACGCAAGCGCAACGCAGTATTGCGTGCTCGTTACACACTTACTATGGGTAAGTGAATAAAAACTTTAGAGTTGCGAGCAAGACAAGGCGCGCGAGGCTTTATTAAGGGAGCGTACAATGAAGTACGCAACCGAAAATAAAACGCAAGCGCAACGCAGTATTGCGAAGCAAATATAAGGTTTTTAGCAGTTGCAAAGACTATTGCACATACAATTTAAGCAAGCGTTTAACGCGCAACATTCTACGCAAGAGCCACACATACTACCGCCCATTTGATCTTCTTCAGGGGTGGACATATTTTGCCCTTGGTAAACGCCTTGACGGGAATTTTCGTTATAGTCGCTTTGGGCGTTATTAGCGTTACGCGCGTTGTTCGCATCATAATTTATTTTATCTACGAGCTTGCGATACGCTTCTTTGTATTTTTCGTTGTCGGGCTCTATTTTAATGGCAATTTCAAGCTGTTTTTTACTTTCGTTTATCCAGTTCTTTTTATAGAACAACACGCTTTGCAAATAGTGCCATCTTGCGCCCCTTTCGTTAAAGGCGTCTAATTTTCTTTGCGCTTCTACAAGCTCGCCCATTTTTATTAATTCTTCAACGTGGTCGAAAGCGGAGGATGACGCCCCTTGCTCCCCACCTCCAACGCTGCCTTCCTTTTCGGCAAGCTCGTTTATAAGCTCGTTATAAGCCGTTTCGATTTTAGTAAGCATTATTGCGGCGTTATTTCCCACTTCGCCGTCGGCAAAGCGTTCTTCTAAATATTTTGCGCGCAAGGCTTCGTACGCCTGTTTTATTTCTGCCTTGGTTGCGCCTTCTTCAAGCCCTAAAATGCTTAAATTGCGTTTATTCATCTTTCACATCCTTTTCGCCTTTACTTTTGCCGTAAAAAAGCGTTCTCGTTTTTAAGGGTATGCCCCTTAAGATTATATTATCCAACAAATCGTGATTAAAATAAAATTTTATATTTGCAAGGTTTTGGCGCATATCGGCAAAAATTTCGTTAAAAACGAATTTAATTTCCTCTTCGCCCACCTTAACGGCTTGCGCCTTGCTTTGGCATTTGTAAACGTTATAAAATACGTTAAAGTTTTTGTTTTTTACATCCTTATCGTAATCGTCTAACGCGTCGATAAGATAAACCCACTTGCCCAAATCGTAAAACAGCTTAGAGGTGCAAGGCGTTGCAAATTCCTTTAAAATATATTCCGAAAGGTATTGCATCATTAACGCGCTAGGTTCAGCGGCTTGGTCTAAAACGCTACAATTTTGCCTTTCAAGCTCTGCCTGCGCCTTTAACTGCGTAGAAATTATTTCGATAACCTGCGGGTGCGCCTTGTGCGCTTTTTTATAACCGCCTTTATATAAAAAGCGAATTGCCCCCTTAATATCCCCGTCCGATTTATCGTCGCAAAGCTTATAATAGGAAAGAACGGTATTTATATAGCCCATTAAAACGGTAAGATCGTCTGCTTCCGCAATAGGGCGTTTTTTTAAGGGGTGCAAAATGCAGCGGCTTTTTTTAATGGTTACGTCCTGCCCCATAACGTTGTGCACAAGGGCGGAAATAAAGGTTAAATCGTAAGTAAGCGCCGTTCTGCACAAATTTCCGCAGCCCTTTTTAATGCCCATACAAAGACCGCAATACATTGCCTTATACAAGGTTTCGTCCTTTATAAAAAGATACGGCCTGTCGGGACTGATATATCCAAACATAAATTCTCCAATTAGGTGGCTACTATGCCTTAATTATTAAAAGGGATAAGCTTTATTATGCCCCGTTACGGTATGCGTAAAAGCCTTAAAGCTGATAAAAGCCTATCTTTTTATAAACCTTTGAAAGCGTGCGCCTTGCCGCCTTATAGGCTGCTTCGCCGCCCTTTAAAAGCACGGAGTCAAGGTATTTTTTATCTGCTAAAAGCCTTGCCTGCTCTGCCTGAATAGGCGCAAGCTTATCGGCAACGACTTCGCCTACCGCTAATTTAAAGTCGCCGTAGCCCTTACCCTCAAAGTCTGCCTCTGCCTGCTGAATAGTTTTTTCCGAGAATACGGAATAGATAGACAAAAGGTTGCTTACGCCGGGCTTGTTTTCGGGGTCGTATTTTACGAGCATTTCGCTATCGGTTACCGCGCGCTTAAATTTGCGGAGTATAGTATCCCTATCGTCCGTCATAAAAATTGCGCCGTTGGGGTTTTCACCCGATTTAGACATCTTTTTTAAAGGCTCTTGCAAGTCGTTAATCTTTGCGCCAACCTTTTGGTAAACGGCTTCGGGCACGGTAAAAGTGGGGGAATATATATTATTGAAGCGGTTTGCAATATCGCGAGTAATTTCAAGGTGCTGGCGTTGGTCGATACCTACGGGCACTACGTCCGCTTGATATAAAAGGATATCCGCCGCCATTAAAACGGGGTAGTCCATTAAACCCATATTAATATTATCGGCGTGTTTTGAAGACTTATCCTTAAACTGCGTCATTCTTTCCATTTCGCCAACGTAGGTAAAGGTGTTTAGCACCCACGCAAGCTCGGCATGGCAGGGCACGTGCGACTGTAAGTATAGGGTACATTTTTCAGGGTCAACGCCACAGGCTATATAAAGCGCCAAAAGCGCGAGCGTTTTTTGCCTTAATTCCGCAGGGTTTTGCCTAACGGTTATAGCGTGCATATTTGCGATTGCATAAAAGCAGTCGTATTCGTCCTGCAAGGCTACCCAATTTTTAATTGCGCCCAAATAGTTGCCGATAGTTAAGTTGTTGGTAGGCTGAACAGCCGAGTATAAGATTTTTTTAGTTTTTTCCATATTTTTTACCTTAATATACCTAAAATTGCGCGCTTATATTTAAAAACCTGCGCAATTTATAATTTATCATTATAAATTATAGCGTAAGTTAGCAAAAATGTAAAGAATTTACTGTCGCTTTATTTTTTTATCACCTATATTTAAGAAGTTTATCACAAAATAGCGCCGAGCTGTTGCTCGGCGCAAGTGGAATTCACGCTACGCGTGAGTTAAATTCTCTACGCGAGTGAAATTTGCGGTAAACGCAAGTGAAATTCGTTCTGCGAACGAGTTGCGGTGGAATTGTTTTAAGCGAGAAAAAGCCGCGGGCGTTATTTTTAAACGCTCGCGGCTTAACAGTTTATAAAATTACATATAATTCATAAGAACATATAATTGCAACGTTTCCGGCCTATACAGCATAAATAATTCATCCCAGTCTCCAACAAGCTTCCAACAGTATTCCCATTCCCAATTAAAAGCGTAGTCTTGATTAAAGGTTTCTCCTTCTCTTTCTAAATCTGCTATCAACCATCCAAAAAACTGATTAAACTCATCTTTAAACTCTTCGCTTTCTTCATACGAAAAATCTGCAATAAATTCCGTAGGTTCTTCCTCAAAAGTAAAAACGCAATATCTTCCACCGTCACTAGGAAAGCCAATACAACTTTCATAATAATTCATTTTTGCTCCTTCTGGTATTTGCACTTCCCACCCGTCAAACATATATGATTTAGCGTCTTCAATCGTTGGACCATATAATATATTTAATATATCACAACCCGTAGCGCTAAATAGCACGCCAATAAGCAATATAACAGCCAAAAAACGAGTTTTTAAACTAATTTTCGTACATATCATAAAACACTCCTTTAATAATTTATTTCTTTTAATTATTGCGTATACATAACGTTCATAGTGCCATTTACATTTAGCCCATCTGCATATGAAATAACACGCACACCGTTTATTGTATAACTAACAGCTATTGTTGTTGCAGCCCAATTTTCTTTAATACCAACCTCCTTTGTTTTGCCTTTTAATATAGTTACAGTGTTTGGATTATTTAGATTATCCCAATTTTGCGCGTCACTTTTAAAGCACATTTTAGTGTTGTATGTAACACTCAAATCTCTATCAGTTGGATTGGTAATATTTATATACCAAGTACTCCCCTCTTTTTTGGAAATGGCTAATTTCAAATAATGATAAAACGAGTTACTGCTAACGTTCATTGTGCAGTTTTCATTAATTTGATTTGCGTAGTAAACAAATCTTTGTATTCCGCTTTTTAAACTTATAGCTAAATACGGAGCAAGATAATTTTCTTGTATAGATATAATATCACTTTTACCGCTTTCTAAGTAAAAACTTTCCGTGTTTAAAAGATTAAGCCAATTTTTTGCATCGTTTTCAAAGCACATTAGTTCATTATATTCCACTTCCATTCTACTAGAATATGTATTTGTAACTTTTACAATCCACTTGTCGCCATTTTTGCCGAGTAAGTTTATCGTTCCATAATCTTGACAAGCTAACTCTTTAACATATTGGCTAATTTCACCTGCGCCACTAAGATTATCAGCGCACGTTATATAACGCTTTGTTCCTATTACCTTGCTTATTGCTATATGCGTAGCTGTTAAATATTGTGAAATATTTACCTCTATACTACCCCCATTTGCTGAAAGCAATTCATAATTAACGTCTTTTAATCCCGTCCAATTATTTGCATCGCTACTATTACACATATTTTTGTTGTACAACGCATATGCCGACGAATCCCCGTAATTCGTTATTTTTATTTTCCAAGAACCGTCGTCATTTTTTTGCAAATTTTCTACTCTAAAATATTTTCCTACGTCAAGCGTTATATCGATTTTATATGGTATAAGCACCCCAGCATTTTGAGCTTTATAAAGTTGATCTATTACCGCCTGCTCTATGCCTTCTAAATAAGGTTCGTTACCGTAGTCGTAAGTATCTGAAATAGTTATTTCCTTGCTGTTTGCATTAGGTTTGCTATAAGTAAACCTTTTAATTGAATAATACAAATCATTCCCATTTACCGTACCATCTTTTTGATACTCGCTGCCGCCACTTACATTTGAACCCAAAGCAAAACTGTACGTTAAATCTGAAGACATTATACGGTAACGATAAACTGGCACATAACTAGAATCTTTTACTGTATTATCATCCATATGAGTAAGGAGTTCAGCAGCGAGCCGATATCCTCCAATATTGAAATATGCTATCGCCGCACTAATAACTAAAGAATAGTCGTTAGATTCTTCATTTTCGGACGCTAAAGCTATACTTGAATTTTGATAATCAACAATCAGTTGCTCTGTTTTGTTTATTAAGTTTTGTATTTTAATTACTTCATCTTCTGCTGTTGTAGTCGCAAGTAATTCTTCGTACTCTTCTTTTTGCTTTTGTAACTCTGTTAAAACGTTTGTGCCAACTTCTGATAGAGTTTCTTCTATAAACGCAACTACAGAATTACTATCTTCAAACATATCATTCGTCGCGTTTGATTCTTTTTCCTCAACTAAAGCTAAAAATTCTTCTCGTTGAGAGGCTTGTTGCAATTGTTTTGAACTAATACTGTCAGCTTTAGCAATTTGCGTTTCAAATTTTGGCAATAAAGATATTAAAATACTTAATAACATAATCACTGCACACAAAACACTAATTTTTCTTTTCGTATTCATATAGAATCTCCTAAATAAATTAAATTATTAGATTTATTTTACTGTATTTTGTTAATATTGTCAACAAAATTAACCCTAGATAGTTTTTTAGAGCTAAGAAAAAAGCCGCGAGCGTTAAAAAATAACGCTCGCGGCTTAACAGTTTATAAACTACATAAAATTCTCACACACGTATAATTGCAACGTTTCCGGTCTATATATCAATATCAAGGTATCCTCGTCAGCGTCAATCATTTTCCAACAGTATTCCCATTCCCAATTAAAAGCGTAGTCTTGATTAAAGGTTTCGCCTTCCCTTTCTAAACCGGTTAAAATACATTCTATAGCCGAATTAAATTTTTCCTTTAATTCTTCACTTTCTTCATACGAAAAATCTGCAATATATTCCGTAGGCTCTTGTTCATAAGAAATAACGTAATAATGGTCGTTGTCAAGGAAGTGGCTTCCGTGCACCCTATATTGCAATGTTCCGCCTTGGGGTAATTGAACGGAAAAATTGTTATCTATAACTTCGTAAACATCTTCAAATGTCGGGCCGTATAAAATATTTAATATATCACAACCCGTAGCGCCAAAAAGAATTGTTACAAGCAAAATAAGCGCCAAACAATAAGCTGCCACACTAATTTTTCTTTTTGTTTTCATATTTGTTCTCCTTTAATTATTAATTTGCGTTTATTTTATCATATTTTGCCATTTTTGTCAAGAAAATAGATAGAGGAAATAGGTTAAAATTACCGCACAAACATAATTGCGGTAAAGACCGTAAAATAAGCCGTGGCCGTTATTTTTTCGCCCACGGCTTAATATAAATTATATGCAATTATTTTTTATCTACGAATTCTAAAACCTCGTCGAAAAGCTTGTTGGCCTTTGCCGTTTTGTTAAAGCGGACGGGCTTATCGCGAAGAGTTAAAAGCGATTTAGGAACTGCCATTGCCGTTGCTGCGTGAAGGCGCTTGATGCCCTTAAAGCTATCCTTTACGTCGTTGCCCGTTACGCAATACAATACGTCCTGAGGGAATTTATAGGGGCTTGCGGTAGAAACTACCACCATAAAGGTTTCGTCCTTTTTGTTCTTTTCGAACCAGTCAACCGCAACCTTCATAGCGCAACCCGTGTGCGTATCCATAGTGTAGCCGACGTCGCAGAATACGTCGTAAACCGTTTCTACAACCTCGTCCTCGTTGGCAAAGCCACCAACGAAAACTTCTGCAATTTTTTCCCTTTCTTCTTCGGTAATTTTATAAACGCCTTCCTTTTTTAATTCCTCCATACGCTTTGCGGTAAGCTCGGCATTTCTGCCCGAAACCTCGAATAAAAGACGCTCTAAATTAGAGGAAATTAAAATATCCATCGAGGGGCTGCTGGTTTTGTAAAATTCCCTGTTCATATTGTATTCGCCCGTTTTTAAGAAGTCGCTAAGAATATTGTTCATATTGGAAGCGCAATGAAGCTTTCTTATAGGCAAGCCCATATTCATAGCGTAATATGCCGCAAGTATGTTGCCGAAGTTGCCCGTGGGAACACAGAAATCAACCTTTTCGCCCATTTCGATTTGTCCGCCAGAAACAAGGTCTAAATAAGCGGAGAAATAGTATGCGATTTGAGGTGCTAATCTGCCGAAGTTTATAGAGTTAGCAGAAGATAAAAGCACGTTCTTTTCCTTTAAGATTTTAGCGTATTCGCTACTGTTAAATATGGTTTTTACTGCGGACTGACAGTCGTCGAAGTTGCCCTTAACCGCAACTACGTTTACGTTTTTTCCTTCCTGAGTGCACATTTGCAATTTTTGCATTTTAGAAACGCCGTCGTCGGGATAGAATACCATAATTTTAATGCCTTCGGCATCTTTAAAGCCTTCTAACGCTGCCTTGCCCGTATCGCCGGAGGTGGCAACGAGAATTAAAATTTCTTCTTTGATGCCACATATATCGCAACCTTTTCGTAAAAGGTAAGGCAAAACGGTTAGCGCCATATCCTTAAAAGCGCAGGTAGGGCCGTGGAAAAGCTCTAAAATATAAACGCCGTCGTCAAGACGAACTAAAGGAGCAGGGTCGCCGCCTTCGAATTGCGCGTAAGCCTTTTCGCAAGCAGATAAAAGTTCCTTTTCGTTATAATCGTCAAGATATTTAATTAAAACCTTGGTGGCCCTTTCGGGATAGCTCATTTCAAGCATAGCTTCAAGCTCTTCCCCGGTAACCTGTGGAAATTTTTCGGGTACGAATAAACCGCCGTTAGCCGAAAGTCCTTGCACTATCGCCCTTGCTCCCGAAACAATCTCTCCCCCTCTGGTGCTAATAAAATTCATATAAAATCTCCTTTTAACCGCTTGCCTGTATTCGGCGTTTTGCGTATATTTTAGTAAAAATAAAACAGTTTAAAAAACGGCGCAGTTATCCCACGCCGTTTACAAAACAAAAGTCTTAATTGCTTTTAAAAATTAAGCGTATTTTGCCACGAAGTCGGGTAATTCTTCCTTAGTAGCGCTACAGGTTATGGTAATGGTAATACCGGTGTCGTTTGCAAGCTTTTCAAGCATATAGAAGGTTGCCGAAAGTTCTGCAACGGGCTTGCCTGCCATGCGCGCGATTCCGTCAATGTAAATATATTCGTTATCGTGATTGCCTGCAGCAACGCCCTTGATAAATCCGCAAAGAGCGTCTTCACCTGCAACTGCGTATTCGGTTACGTCGATAAAGCGAACTGCTCTATCAATATCGTACATATATCTTTTGGTATCGGTAATAAAAATGCTTAAGCCTTTAGCTACGGCTGCGTTTACGTTAGCCGCGTGAATAAGCTGTTTAGTCTTGCCGGTGCCTTTGGGTCCACAAATAAGTTTGATCATAGTAATTTTTCCTCCTGAAATCATAGTTAAAACTATGTTTATACTATTCTACCAAGAAAAAAGAACAATTTCAATACCTTTTTAAAAATTTTTTTAATTTTTTTTAAATTTTTTTGTTTTTTTGCGTTTACGATATAAAAACGGCTTAAAATTTAACGTTGCGTTTATATAAATAACGCAGTTAACGCCAAGATTGATTTTTTATCGTTTAAAAACGGATTAAAGCTATACGCTTTTAAACCATTTCCTTGGCGAACTGGGCAATCTTTTCCAAGCCTTCTACCATCTCGTCGTCTGCAAGAGCGTAGGAAAGACGGATACAGTCGTCATCACCAAAGCATATGCCGGGGGTAACCGCTACTTTTTTGCTAACTAAAAGCTGGTCTGCCATATCCATACTGCCTTTAATTTTTACGCCGTCGTGCTTTTTGCCGTAAAGCTTATCGCATAAAAGCATTACGTAGAAAGCGCCGTCGGGCTTAACGTAATCCAAGCCCAAATGCTTCATTTCCTTAAGCATTTTAAGCATCTTTTTTCTGCGCTTTGCAAAGGCGCCAAGCATCTCGGTCATAGGGCCCGTATCGCCTTCTAACGCGGCGATAGAAGCGTATTGCGTCATAGTGTTTACGTTGGAAGTTGCGTGGCTTTGGAAGGAAGCGATTGCCTTTGCCACGTTTTCGGGCGCGGCTAAATAGCCCAAACGCCAGCCCGTCATTGCGTACGATTTAGAAACGCCGTTAATGATTATAGTTAATTCCTTCATTTCGGGGGAAACGGAAGCGATAGAAAAGGGCTTTTCGCCGTTATATATAAGCTTTTCGTAAATTTCGTCCGATAAAACGATAACGTTGTGCTTTACGCAAACTTCGGCAATTTCCCTAATTTCCTCTTCGGTGTAAACCGCGCCCGTGGGGTTGGTGGGCGAATTGAAAATAAGCATTTTCGTTTTGGGGGTAATTGCGCCTTCAATTTGCGCAGCCCTTACCTTAAAGTGCGCATCGCGGGAAGCGTAAACGTAAACGGGCGTACCGCCACAGCACTTAACTACTTCGGGGTAAGTGAGCCAGTAGGGCGCGGGAATAATAACCTCGTCGCCGGGATTAATAGTGGCAAAGATTGCGTTGAATATAGAGTGCTTTGCACCGTTAGAAATTATTATTTGCGAGGGCTTATAATCTAAATCGTGGTCGTTTTTAAGCGTCTTGCAAACGGCGTTTTTAAGCGCGGGAAGCCCTGCCGCCGCAACGTATTTAGTGTAGCCCTTATCCATTGCATCCTTTGCCGCGTCGATAATATGCTGGGGGGTGTTAAAGTCGGGTTCGCCGACGCCGAAGGAGATAACCTTTTCTCCCGCCGCCTTCATTTCGTTAGCCTTTGCGGAAATTGCAAGCGTCATAGAAGGCGCTATGCACGAAACTCTTTCAGAAACATTTATCATAACAATCTCCTTTTCTCGTTTAGAAGCACCGCTATTTGCGGGGAAGTTAAGCTTAAAGCAAAACCGTAAGCTTTTTTGTATTTTAGCCCCTAAACTTGTATAAAAATAAACTTAACGGAATAATTATACATTTTTTGCGCCCATTATGCAACCGTTTAGAATAAATTTATTATAATAAAGTATAATTGTTAACAAATTAAATTTTGATGATAAAAATTACAAAAGCATTGACGTAATCGAGCTATATATGGTTTTATTTAGCAAGCAACGGATATTTATTCGCTATAGACAGCACTATATAGCCCACATACGCACTTATTTATAAAGATTACTACTATTTGAACGACGAAAAAATTAAATAAAAGCGGTGGCAATAATAAAATTGCCACCGCTTTGTTATTTTATAATTAATTTTACATATTTTAACGCCGATTAATTTTTATAAGCCAAATACTGCTCGTAGGTTAATTCTTCTGCTTTTAAATACGTTCTTGCAGCAAGACTGACACGTTGAAAAACAGCATCCGAGCCTTCCTGGTATAAAGTTATTAATCCGGGCTCAACCGTTGCATACATAGAATAACCGTTTACCGTATACCTAAAACAATCGGCTTCGGCGTCGTATTCAGTGCTTACGCCGTTTGATAAAATAAATTCCGTAACTGCTTCGTTTTCTACTACTACGATTGCCGAAGAGATTGCGTTGGTGTTAGGGCTTGCATAAAAGTCACAAATATACCGTCCGTCGTAAAAGCACTCTTTTGTTACCAAATAAGTGCATTTAGTTAAATCGGCAACATTTTGCTCCGTTTCAAGAAAGCTTACAACGGCTTTTAAATTAAGACAAATAGATTGAACTTGCGTTTGCTTCATTCCTTCCATTATAATTTCGCCGTTAACGCTTACTGTTTTAACATTTTCGCCGTCAGCTTGAATTTGCAACGAAACGTCCTTAAGCGCATACGATACGTCGTCACTAGAAATTAATTCAAATTCAAAATATTCTTCCTTAACCTCTTCAATCGAGTCGCATAAATCATCTAAGAATTTTTCCGCTTCAACGCCTTCTAAAAATTTTATAACCTTATAAACGTTATATTCCGAAATAGCCGTGTTACGACCAAAATTATCGCTCCAAATAGTGCCGTTTGTAACGCCTTTGGTTTCGCATATTTCCTTAATGTAATCGTATATTCTTTGACCCTCTTCAGGCTTATAGGGGGTAATCATCTTTGCAAACAAAGAGTATTCTTCCGATTCAAGCACACCGTTATAAAAATCCAACGCAGTATCGTCGCCCGCTAAACTATTTATAAGCTTTTTAACCTTTCCGTTTTTAATCAAATTACCTACCGTAGTTTTTTCATCAATTCCTTCTAAAACGGGAATTAAATCCTTGGCGATTTTATAAATTAACTTATTAACGTCAAGCGTAAGCTCGTTGGCTTTCGTTTTTACCGCGCCGTATTTATCAGCCAACTTTATTAGCTTTATAAGCGAGGATTGTTCCGGCTGTATATTTAATCCTTCAATATTTAAGCTACCCCCTAAAATATTCCCGGGTATAATTGAAATCAAGCTATCTACGGGAATTAAAAGCTTATTTGCGGTGTTGTTGCCCACGGTATATGCTTCGGTTATAAACAATTCTTCCCCGCGAACGTATACGCTTTGCGTTTGCTCAATAAGTGTAGAGCCTTGCCACTCCTCCGTATTTATTTTTAAATCAGCCTCTTGCACCTGCAAGTTTTCCACACATAAAATTTCGACTGTAGAGGTCTGCGTGACGGTTTTGTAATTTTGGTCGATTTCTAATTTTATATCAGCGTCGATTGCCGTAGGATTAGTTGATTCCAATAAAGAAACGACCTTGTTTAGCTCTTTATTTTGGCAGGCTGTTAAAAGCGATAAGCACATAATAGCTACCGTTAAAAGGGCAATAAAAATTATTTTGATTTTTTTCATAAAAATACCTCTTATAAAATTATTTTAATTACAGAATTTATACAGTACCTTTACGGTAATTATTTTATAAGTAAATAAATTAAATATCGTATTTTGCAAGTATTTGACTGGGGGTTTTGGAAAGGAGCGTTAAGACGGGCAATATTCCACAAATTAAGCAAATTGCGTAAAGGAACACGAGCACTGCTATTGCAATCCAAACGGGGTAGTATAGGATTTGCCCCACGAGCGAGCCACCGCCAAGACAAACGAATAAAAAGACGCTTGAAATAAGGTAGCCTATAAATACCGTAAGGGTCGTTAACACCGCCGCTTCCACTAAAAAGCGGAAAATTATGTTTCGTTTACATACGCCTATCGCACGGTAAACGCCTACTTCCTTAATTCTTACCATAAGCGACGAGCGCATTATAAAGTACATACAAAGGCTCATAACCGCTAATATGATTATTAGCGAGGTTGCGTTTACGGTAATTAGCGAAGCGTAATCGACTAAGCTGTATTCACGCAAAGTTGACGGAGTGATAACCGCCGTTTCGAACCGGCTTTCGCCAAGGCTGTTTAATAAAAACGCTTCGGTAACGGCAGGGTTAGTTGAGTGAACTAATATGTATTGCTCCCCATAGCCAAGAGATATAGCCCCGTGCGTGTCGTCGCTGTAAAGCTTTGAAACGGTTATATAATCTTGGTCGTTTATCACATATAAGTAAGGTGCGTCTATTTCGTCGTTTACTACGCTTTGCGTTAAGGTAAACTGCTTTCCGCGAATTTTAAAACTTTCGTTTAGCTGAACCTGCAAGGTGTCGTCCTCTTCGCTAAAGGCAACGAGAGTGGATTCGCCGGGAAGAACGGTTAAGCCTAATTCGGACGCAGGATATATGTTTGAATAAAACATACCGTTCGCATAGGCTAAATTTAAAGCAGATAAATATACTGCCTTGCTTGACGATTTAACCACGCCTGCTATTTTTACTTCGCTGTTGTTCGTGAAAGTATATAAATTTAAATCAACGAAGCAGTTTATAAGATTTTCGTAGCTATTAAAATAATCTACTTGTACGCTTTCCAACAAAAGATCGGCAAGCGCTGTGGTTATAACTACCTCGTTTTTGTTAAGGTTAGCGTTCTTTCCTAATACGACGGGCATATCCTTGCAAACGCTTTCTTCTAAATAATGGGCTTGGGCATATGCGCTTGGCGCGCTGTAGCTTTCAAAAAAGCCCGTTACTACGCGTACATTGTCAAGCCCGTAATTATAGTGACTCGTAATCGTATCGATTGCCGAATCTTCACTACCGATAGCGTTTAAAAGGGTAACGGCGTACGGCTGGGCAAAAGCGTGATATAAGTAGTTTTGATCTACGGCAAAAACATCCTCGTTATAGGAATCGCTAATTTCTTCTAAATCCCTAAACATAACGCCGAACATAGAAGTCATAAATACTACGACGGCAGCAAACATGCCCATAAGCACCCTTAAAAAACGCTTGCCCTTCTTTTTCTTTGCAAAATTTGCAGTATAACCGCTTTTAATTGCGTTGCCCAAGGTAAACAGCTTGCCGTAGTCTTTGCCCTGCACGGGAGGGAGATTAGACATATCTATTTGCTCGTTGCCGTTGGCGTCGTTTTTGTTAGGGGTAAACACGCCTTTTTTAAGCTTAACCTCGCTGTTCTCGTCTAAAATTTGCACCTTGGGGGTGTTTACCTTTAAATAAATATTTCCGCCGTTATTTACTATTTGAATTTTTACGGGCGATTGAGGGGCTTCGCCGTAAAATTCTACGCTTGCCCCGTCGATTAACGACTCCGTTTTTTGAAATTCACCCAAATATATGGCGTTTTTATCACGGCTTTCGTAGCCTTGGGCGTTTTCGTTTTGATAAACGGAATTAACCCTTCCGTCCAAAAGCTCTACGACGGTGTCGCAGTAGTGGTCAACCAAGTTTTCCTCGTGCGTTACTATTAAAACAAGGTGGTCCTTTGCTATTTTTTTAAGCAAATCCATAACCAAAAGCGTGTTTGCCTCGTCCAAATTTCCCGTTGGCTCGTCAGCGAGAATTACGGGGGGATTTTTAACGATAGCGCGCGCTATGGCTATGCGCTGCTGCTGTCCGCCCGAAAGGGTGTCGGGGGTGCGGTTTTTATACTTTTCCATATCCACGTTTTTTAAAGCGGATATAACTCTTTTTTCAATTTCCTCCTCGTCGTGCATACCGCAAAGCTTTAGAGCGTTTGCAACGTTTTCAAAGCATGTTTGGTCGGCGTGAAGGTTGTAGTTTTGAAATATGTAGCCAACGTACTTATTTCTTTCTGCGTCAAAATTTTTTACCGATTTTCCGTTGATTAATATTTCGCCGCTTTCGTAACCGTCAAGCCCGCCGACGGCGTTAAGTAGCGTTGTTTTACCGCATCCACTTTTGCCGAAAATTGCAACCATACCCTTTTCGGGAAGATTTAAGCTTACGTCGTTTATAACGTGAATTTCGTTTTGCTTACCCTTGTTGTAGTACTTATTTAAATTACTTATTTTAATCACGCAACGCCACCTCCCTTTAAGGATTTTTTAACGCTTGTATTAAAAAGCTTTTTAATTTGCCTATGAGTTATAAAGGTTACCAAAATTAATAGGCCGACGAACATTAAGGCGTATTGCCAAGCGTATAAAAAAGTAAAAATTGCATTTGCTACGGGGTTGAAGAAAATGGCTATTGCCGTTAAAATAACCGCTATATATGACGGAATTATTGCAATAAGCATACGCGCGTACATACCCGTTTTTATAGCCGTAACCGTTATGCCCATAGCGCGCATAATGGCCATATCGTTTTTAAACGCTTCAATGCTCCTTTGTGTGCAAAGGTTTATAAACAACGCTAAAAATATTATTGCGCCTGCCCAATATACAAGGGCGAATATTCCAAGTATAGTGTTTAAAATAGTATCTATGCCGTCCGTTTTGTAGGTTGCGTTAGAAAGCACGGCTATATAACCTTCCTCCATCATTTTTTCGGCGGCGGCGCTCGCCTCGCTATCGTTTGCGAAAAATAGCGAAAACTGCCTATATTCGGTTGTGCTTTGCTTTGCTATTTCCTTATAAAGGTAAGGGCTTATATATACGAAATAGTTATTGCTGCCGTAATCCTCCGGCCATTTCGTAGGCTCGTTTAGCGTTATATAAGAAGAATCTAAATAGTCGAATCCATAAATGCTTATTTCCGTTTGTAAATTTAAGTCGGAATTTGCTTGCATAAAGTCGTGATAGCTGTACGCATTTATATAAATTTTACCTTCTTCCACGTCAAAGCAAGGGGCAGCCATAGCGTTTTCGTAGCTCCAAACAACCTCGCCGTCCTGCTTTACGTAAATATCAAGGTAGCTTCTGTTACTTGCCCTCATAAGGCTGGCAAGCTCAAGCCCCTCGTCAGTAAAAATTATTTTCGGCTCTAAATTATTATCCACGTAATACTTAACGCCCGTAACCTTATAAATCGCTCCGTTGCCTATACTCCATAGCTCGATTTGCTCTATTAAAGGCTCTTGCTCGCCAAATTCAGGCTTATACGAAATGGGGAAGTAAAGTAAAACCTCGTTGGGCTCTTGTGGCATTTTTCCCACTACGCCTTGGTTGGAATAGTTATTAATAAAGTCAACGCTTGCGTAAATACTGCTAAAATATCCCTCGTGATTTTTCCACTGCACGCCTAAGCTTGCGTCAAGAATCGAGTCGAAGCGAATATAGCTTTCGGCGCCGTATTTTTGCGCAATTTGCGCTACCTCTTCGTCGGTTAAGGGAGTGCCGTCGTCGTTAGTTGCCACCACCCTGCCTTCCAAGTAGTTAAACATATTGTTTTGACCGATTAAGGCGTTTAAGCCAAGCGCGCAGGAGGAGGTTATAAAAAATACGCCCAACGCGCCTACGATTAAAAGAAGGCACAAAAAAACAGAAAGCTTTGGCTTTGCGAAAAATATGCTTTTACCCAAGGTAAATCCGTTTTTAACCTCGCGGATAAACCTTGCCGACTTTTTGGGGGCGGTTGCGTTTTCTTGCACGGTTGCGCCGTTACTTTGCATTGAATCGGCTATATATTGGGGGGAACTGACAATATGGTCAGATTCTATCGCCCCGTCGAAAATGCGAACGTGACGGGTTGCGCATTCCTTAAAATCGTCAAAGTTGTGCGTTACCACAATTACGAGCTTTTCTTTTGAAACCTCCTTTAAAAGGGCAATAATTTCCTTTGAGGTTTGCGAATCCAAATTACCCGTAGGCTCGTCGGCAAGAATAATGGGGCTATCCTTTGCAAGGGCGCGCGCAATAACCGTGCGTTGCTTTTGCCCGCCCGAAAGCTTACTGCCCTTTTGCTTTAAGTGGGAAGTAAGCCCCACCCTATCGATAAGCGCCAAGGCGCGCTCTCTTCTTTGCTTTTTATCTTCGATATGCATAAGCGCAAGCTCTACGTTTTGTAAAACGGTAAAGCTTTCGATAATGTTATAATCTTGGAAAATGAAAGAAATATACCTTTCGCGGTATTCCTCCCACTCGGGCTGAAGATAGTGCGAGGTTGACTGACCTTCTATATAAAGCTCGCCTTCTTCGTAAGTATCCATACCGCTTATAACGTTTAAAAGCGTGGACTTACCCGAACCGCTTTTACCCGTTATGGCAACGAATTCTCCCAATTTGAACGAAAGGTTAACACCCCTTATGCCAACTGCGACGTTGCCTTCGGAAACGTAAATTTTTCCTATGTCTTTTAGTTGAAGTAAAGCCATCCTTTTCTCCTTTTAAAATAAGCTTGGCGTTTTTTCAGTTTTATTATATCACGGTTTAACGCTACTGTCAATATTTGCAAAAAAATTTTGCCAAAATTATCTATAAGTGGTGGTAACGCTTAATTTTACGCTTAAATAAAATATAATGGCGAGCGCAAAAATACGCTCGCCACCCAAAAGAAATTTAATTGATTTTAAATTCGATAGGTTGTAAAAATATAAATTTTTTGTGATTGATAAATCATTATTATTTCGGCATCTCTTGTAGATTTTTCATCCGCATCCGTAGCGCCGTCAATATATTTATAAAACCACTCGTAAGGCTTTGTTAAATCAAATTTGTATTCCGTATCTATTTCGCTTTCCGAAATTTTTTCGCCGTCAAAGCTCTGTTCTAATATATGAGTAACTGTGCTTTCAAATTCGGCATCCTTCGTTTGAGAAAATTCGCTAACAAATTCTTCGTTCCCTTCGGTCGTTTGATAAACATGATAACTGGTACCTTCGCCTGCAAACCCGCCTAACGAGCCTTGGTTGTAGTACACAGCCTTCCACCCTTGGGGAATTTCGATTTGAAACCTTTCGTAAATTGAGTCGCGATAGTCCTTAGGCAGTAAATCCGCAAAATAACAGGTTGCAAACACACAAACGGGAACGATTAATATAAACAGCAATATTTTTAAAATGCTTATAATAACATTAGAAGCTTTACTCATAAACCCTTTTCCTCCTACTTTATTTCGATTGATAAATTATTGTTTAAATTTTTTACCAAGCTTATCGTATGCCTATAATACCATATTTTAACAACCTTGTCAATATTTGCAAAAAAATTTACCAAAATTATCTATAAGTGGTGGTAACGCTTAATTTTACGCTTAAATAAAATATGATGGCGAGCGCAAAAATACGCTCGCCATCCAAAAGAAATTTAATTGATTTTATTTTGCGCTTTGTTCTGCCTTGATGCGCTTTTTAAACTTTACCGATTTAACGATACAGATAGTAAGGCAAAGCGCGAAGAGCGCAACGCTTATACCTATATACATATAAAGGGTGTTTATAATAGGCAAGCTTACCGCCTTTACCGTAGTGTTAGGGCCTATGCCGTTCATTGCGTTGCTATGGCCGATTGCGTATAAGTTATAACGGCAAGCGTCCATCATTCTGGTTACGATATAAGCGTCCGTTTTTGCAGGGCCTAAATCCTCGTAGATATACGAAAGCATATTGTCGAAGGTGGTTACGCCTGCAACTACGCCGTCTAATACGTTAACGTTTTGAACGAGGCAGTTATCGGTTATTTGCATACCGTCGCAATCCCATTCGCCACGCAATATGTTGGTCATAAGGTTTGCGTTACCGCCCGACCAAGTAGTACCCCAGCGGGTATAAGCCGTCATAACGCCGTTTGCGCCAGACTTTTCGATAGGCATTTGGTATGCCTTTAAATAAATTTCACGCGCGGCTTGTTCGTTTATCCAAACGCCTAAGCCCATACGCTGCTGTTCGCTATCGTTTAACGCAAAGTGCTTAATTAAAACGCCAACGCCCTTTTCTTTAAGGCCAGCCGCTTCAGCCGCGCCCATTGCGCCGGAAAGGAAGCCGTCTTCGGAATAATATTCAAAGTTGCGTCCGCCGTAAGGGGTACGGTGGATGTTACTGCCAAAGCCGTATAGGAAGGAAACGCCGGTAGCCAAGCAGTCTTCGCCGATACATCTGCCTACCTCTTTAATAAGGTCGGTATTAAAGGTTGCCGCCATAACGTCTTCGGAGGTAAACGCAGTTGCCTTTGCGCCTGAGCCTGCGCCAAATAAGGTTGTGGTTAAGCCTTGAGGGCCGTTTTCGTCACGGGTGCCGGGGGCTTGCACGGATTCTACGGGGTGCGTCCAATGGAAGCTGTCGCCGATTAATTTACGCATTTCTTCAAAGGACATTTGCGAAACTAAATCCTTCCATAACTGATGGTCAACGTCGTCTTTAGCCTCTTCGTTTTGCATAACCTCGTATAAGGTTAAGCCGTGGTCCTGTTCAAGCTCGGGCATCTCTACGCCCTTATGCTCGTCTTTGTTATACTGTACGTCCTGTAGGTCTGCAACCATTTCTTCAGTTAAGGTTACGGTTGCGGGAACGATATTATCTAAAGCCGCCCAGTTAGAACGCTTTATATATTCAACGGAGTTTTCGCCCCTGCCACTATAAAGGTTGATATCTGCTTGAGAAAGCTGATTTACGATTTCGTATCCGCTTGCAGAAACGGAATAGGTTTGCGCGTCGTATTCCTCTTCCCAGCCGTAAACTAAGCTTGCGTTACCTTCCGCATCCATTTTATTTTCGGTATTAGCGGGGGTATATCCCTTTGCGGCGAGAATATTATTCGTCGCTTCGTGAGAGGAGGTTGCGGCGGTTAAATAATATTTGCCTTCGTCTAAAATATAAGTGCCTGCCGTTTGATAGTCGTAGGAAGCAAGATCTCTTCTTTCAATTTCGATATTCAAGGTTTGGCTTTCACCAACCGCTAACTTTTGGGTTTTGCCAAAGCCAACCAAGCTTACTGCAGATTTTTCAACTGCCTTTTCGGCACCGTAATAGTAGGGGGATTGTGCGTAAATTTGCACGGTTTCCTTTGCGGCTACCTCGTAAGGGCCGTTGTTGGTTACGGTTACGCTTACGGTGAATTTATCAGTTTCTTCACTGTACGCTACGCTAAAATCGCTATATTCGAAATTAGTGTAGGATAAGCCGTAGCCGAAGGGGAACGCCACTTCTTCGCCGTAATTAAAGTTACCTACGTTGGCCGTTCCTAAAACGTAATCCTCGTATCTCGTTTCGTAATACTTATAGCCTACGTAAATGCCTTCTTGGTAAACCATATACCATTGCGCGTTACCGTTTTTAACGCCTAAGGCTTGCGCGTTGGCGTATTGCTGGGCCACGGAGTTTTTCATTGCCGCGGAAGAATAGTTATCGTAGCAATATATATCTGCCAAGCTTCCGGAAGGAACGACGTCGCCCGCAATAATGTTAGCAACTGCGGCAATACCTCTTTGACCAACGTCGCCAATCCACATACAAGCGTCAACCTCGTAATTGCTATTAGCCAAGAAGTCAACCTGTAAAGCGTTTGCCGAGTTGATGAGCACGGTTATGCTATTAATTTTACCGCTACGCTTTAATTCGGTTACGCCCTTTAATAAATCCTGTTCGTCTTTGTTTAACGCAAGGTAGTTATCGCCGTCGCCTAAGGTGTGGTCGTAGGTTAAGTCGCTACCTTCGCCGCCTACCCTTGAAAATACCACGATTGCGTCAGTACCGGTTGCGGAGCTTAGCGTATTTTCGTCGTAAACGCTCCAAGGAACTTCAACTACGGAAGCCCCCTCTAAGCTTACCATACCGCCCGCAGACCTTTGATACGCGCTACCTGCGCCTTGGGTATAAAAATCCCAAAGGGTTGTGTTTACGTTAAAGCCTGCCGAGGTTAGCGCGTCCTTTAAGTTTACTGCCGTGCTTGAATCGACGTTGCCCGAGCCCGTGCCACCGTAAATTAAATTTACGCTTGAATTAGAAAAGCAGCTAACGGTATTGCCCTTTTGTAAGGGTAAGCAACCGTCGTTTTTTAAAAGCGCAGCGCCTTCTTCTTCAACCTGTTCGCATATTTCTTCGCCGTAAGCGAGTCTTTCATCTTCATTAGCAAAAGCCGATTTGTAAATTACGGCGTTTTCGTCGTAGTTTTCAATTTCCCAAAACTTACCGTTTAGCATAATTGCAAAGGTGTTGTCGAACATAGAAACCACTACTACCGCCAAAACCATAATTACGGATATTATACCCGTTAAAATGGACAAGCCCTTCCAAGGTCTTGTTGCGCGCTTTTTATAACGCTTATTTGCTTTTTTGAGTAACTTTTCTTCCTTCGTCATAAAAATTATCCCTCTTATTTTATTATGAGCTAAAGCTCAATAATTATTATACCATCTAATATTGTACTTTTCAATACCTTTTTTACTTTTTTTTATTGCAAAAGCTTTGTTTTTGTTTTTAAACGGCGTTTTTGCGGTTGGAAAGGTTATAAATACACGAGTTTGCTATGTAACGGGTGTCGGCTTTGCTATGTATATGGCTTTGATATGCAACGAATATGCGGCTTTGTATGTATATAGCTTTAGTGCAACGGGCACTCGGGTTGCTATGTAACGGGCACTCGGGTTGCTACGTAACGGGCACTCGGGTTGCTACGTAACGGGCACTCGGGTTGCTATGTAACGGGCACTCGGGTTGCTATGTAACGGTAAAATTATGGCATAGCAAAAAAGTTTTGCTATGCCGCCAAAACGCAGTATAAAACGCCCTATAATAAGATTTATGCAAAATTAAATTTTTGCGCCACTTTTTTGTGCAAAACCGTTGTGCCAACCTGTTGCGCTGACCTGTCGAACCGCTTTTTTACGATTAAGTATTGTACCAACCTGTTGCGCTGACCAGTTGCGCTGACCAGTCGAACCGCTTTTTTACGCCCACCTATTTTAAAAATTTATTTAAATTAGATGCGTCTAATTGCCACTCGTGCTTGCTTCTTTCACGGTGAATTGCGTTCGCTTCGCCAAGCGCCTTTTTATATTCGGCGTAGGTTGCACCGTTTACCTTTTTGTAGTGCTCGATTGCAAAATCCTCCCTGCCCATAAGCTGAGTGCGACCGATATGTATAACCTCGTGACAGCTTTTGCAAACGGCAATTATATTTGAAAGGCTTTGTATTTTGTTTTTATCGTCGTATTCCCATTGCTCGTGCGCTTCTAAACGCCTCGTAGGCTCGGAGCAAATCATACACCTTCCGTTTGCCCTTGCATACGCCTTTTTGCGAATAGTATCCCATACCTCGGGGGGAAGCGCCGTGCGTAAATTAGAATACCAACAGCTTTCAGGAACAAGCTCAAAATTTAATTTAATACCCATATATCCCTTAATTAACGCATTTTTTGAATTATTTTACACCCTTAAAGGCGTTAATTTTTTCCGTTTTATTTCTTCTAATTCTTTCTTTAAGCATATTTGCCTGCTTTTGCCCGGCTTTTTTACTTAAATTTTATAATATTTAATCCTCTTTTTGTAATTGCCCACCATATATGCCCGATTTATTGCCCTTTCGCTTACAGACGCTTTGCGTTAAAATATATTCTATTTGTCCGTTTATAGAACGAAATTCGTCCTGCGCCCAGCGCTCTAATTCAGCATAAAGCTCTGCAGAAATTCGCAAAGGGATTTGCTTTTTATCGTTTTTCATATTTACACCGCTTAAAAGCCTGTTGCGATTTTTTAATAACGCTCGCCCTTTTTAAAGGCTTTGGCTTTTTTATTTTTAATATAAAGAACCGCTATTTACTATTGGCTGAGCATCCTTATTTCCGCAAAGCACCACTAAAAGATTTGATACCATTTGCGCCCTTCTTTCGTCGTCTAATTCTACGATATTGTTTTCCGAAAGCTTATTAAGCGCCATTTCTACCATAGATACCGCGCCGTCAACGATCTTTTGGCGAGCGGCAATAATCGCCGCAGCTTGCTGGCGTTGAAGCATTGCAGCCGCAATTTCAGGCGCGTAGGCAAGGTGACTTATTCTCGCTTCTAAAATCTCAATACCTGCAAGCTCTACCCTTTCTTGAAGCTCTGTCTTTAAAATTTCGGCAACCTCTTGCGAAGAACCGCGAAGGGATTTTTCGTCGCCGTTATCAGATACGTCGTAAGGGTATTGCCTTGCAACCTGACGGATTGCAGAATCGCATTGAGTAGAAACGAAGCTTTCGTAGTTTTCTACGCAGAAAACCGCCTTGGCCGCGTCAGTTATTTTCCAAATTACTACTACACCGATTTCGATAGGGTTACCTTCTTGGTCGTTTACCTTTTGCTTGTCGTTGTTTAAGGTCATAGCCTTTAGCGAAACCTTTTTGTTTATAAGCTTTTTAATTTCAAGCGCGCCTTCGTTAGTGCCACTCGTTACCGCAGCGCAGAAGGGGTTGACGAAGAAAAATCCGTCGTCGCAAATAGTGCCGTAATAATTGCCAAACAAGGTTAAAACGAAGGCTTCGTTGGGGGCTAAAACCTTAAAGCCGTTTATGCAAATAGAAGCGGCAACTACGATTAAAATGCCTGCGATACATATTAATACGCCAAGGTCTTGGCCGTAATCAGCCATAACCCCGCCGCCTATAATGCAGCCTAAGCCCAAAATAAACGCGACGATAACCACAAAAAGCATAGCAAATCCGTTTGCGGCTTTAAGTACTCTGTCTTGAATTTCCGTGTTCATATTTATAATCTCCTTTGATATCAATTTGATATCATATACATTATATATTATAAAAGAAAGTTTTGTCAATATAATTTTTTAAATTTAATGCTGCCATTATTAAATTTTTTGCCTTTACCTTTTATATTTAAAATTACCTCGCTAAAATATTTATTGAATATCGTTCAATTATATTAGTTTTTAATGTAATTTAATGCAAATTTATAAAATTTAGGAATTATTTTTATTTTGGTATGGACAATCTTTTAATAATATGGTATAATTACTTTAGCGAGGTTTTTTATATGAAGGAATTTGGTTGGGCCGTTATCGGCACGGGAAAAATTGCCGAAAAGGTTATTGGCGAAGCTATAAAGGCAGGCTGTGGCAAGGTTGTTGCCGTTTGGAACAGAACGAAAGAAAGGGCGCAAGAGTTTACTAAAAAATTTGGCGGATGCGCTTTTGACACGCCCGAGGAAGCCGTTTTAGCAAAAGGCGTTGAGGGCGTTTATATTGCAACCACGCACGATAAGCACGGCTACTTTACAAAGCTTTGCATAAATTTGGGCGTTCCCGTTCTTTGCGAAAAGCCATTTGCCGTAAACCTTAAGGAAGCTGAAGAGGTTTTTAATTTAGCGCGCGCCAAGGGCGTTTACGCAAGCGAAGCAATGTGGACCTGGCACAACAAAACCGCGCATACCGTAAGGGACTGGATTTTAAAGGGCGAGATAGGAAAAGTTAAAAGCTTTAAGGCAAGCTTTGCCGCGCCCATGTTAGCCTTTACCCATAACCCTCGCCTTACTTCCCCCCAGCTTATTGGCGGAGCGCTTTTGGATATAGGAATTTACCCCGTGCGCTACGCTTACGAGCTTTTTGGGCTTCCGCAGAAAATTACCTGCACGGGCAAGGTTAAAGGCGGTGTTGATATTGGCGAAAGCATTACTTTTGACTACGGCGATTTTAAGGCGGAGATGTTTTCTTCTATGGCGTCCCTTCGCGGTGAAGGGCTGACGATCGTTGGCGAAAAGGGAAAGATTAGCGTACCGCTTTTCCATAAGGCCCACAGCGCAAGGCTTGTTAAAAAGCAGGGCAAGGGCGAAACCTTTTACGATAAATCTTATCTGTACGCCACTCAGCTTTTAAACGTCGCAAACGAAATTAGAAGCGGTAAAAAGCAAAGCGATTTTTGTCCTATGCAAGCAACGCTTGACACTATGGCTATTTTAGACGAGTGCCGTAAACAATTAGGCGTTAAATACCCCTGCGAATAAGGTTTTTTAAATAGCGCGTAATTTAAACTTACAAGCGTAAAAATTGCAACCTACGGCAAGATTGCGCGCAAACGACTTGCTTATCTTTTTTAATTTAATATCTTTAAAAAGCTCCCCCGTTGTGCGCTTTTGTTAGCAATAATTTTAGCGTAAACCATAAAAAAAAGCCCCCGTAATATGCAATAACTAAGGCATATTACGGGGGCAATTTAATTTTTACCAAATAAATATCAGTTAGGTACGGGGACTCCGTCGCTATTATAGTGCCATTGTCCCAAATAATAAACGTCGCCGTCAAAGCTTCCAAACCACCAGTCCTCACTCCACAAAACGCTTTCTTTTTGCAAGTAAACGTTAACGTTGGGGTTATTAGTAACCGTCCATTGGTGCATTATTTCTATGGTAGAAGGCATTACCACGTACCTTAAATTTTGGCAGGTTGTAAAGGCGTAGCTATCTATTTCTTCAACACCTTCGGGAATAATAACTCCGGTTATTTCGCTACACTGAAAAAACGCATATTCTTCAATACTAACTACTGCATAACCAAACCTATCCGCTTCTATTTCCACAACGCCGTCTTTAGGAATTCTATGCGCCTTATATCCCACAACGGAATAAGTTTCGCTTTCAGCGTCTAATTTATAAACCACTCCGTCAGACACAAATTCGTTAGGGTGAATATTTAAAGCTACGATAACCGCCACTAAAACAACAACCAAAACGGTTATTACGGTAACAAAGGTCGCTAATTTAAAGGTGCTTAATTTTTTCGTAGTTTTATTTTCGGTTAATTGATTAGCCCCTTCTTTTTCGCTAACGCAAGGGGTGGGTGAAGGTAAATTTTCGTTAACGGAATTGCTTTCTTCGCCTTCGGCTTCCGCTAATAAAATTTCTTCGCCGCCTTTTGCATCCTCTTGGGCAGATGCGCTTAACTGCTCGCTATTCGCTTCTTGCATAGCGCCGTCGCTTACAGCCCCGTTAGATTGCAACGCGCCACCGTTACTTTCGCCTAAATCCGTAACGCTTTTATTATATTTTTTAATTAAAGCAATAATTAAAAAATAAGCTACGCCGGCAACGATATTGCCTATTGAAGAAATTATTAATTCTGCCGAAATTTCGTCGTTAGCGCAACCAAGCGCAATAGTAAAAGCGCCAAACAAAATTAAAACGGGGGCTATAACTACGAAAATATAATAGTAAATTGCGCTGATTTTGAAATTTGAATATTTACTATAAGCGCTATCTACCTTGCTAACTATTTGCTCAGAATAAATGAAATAGGCGCATATTATTGCAAAAACTACCGCTATAACCCACAAAATAAGTAAAAACAAAAATAATATTGCAAGCCTTTGGGAGATTTCGGGTGCGCCGAAAAGGATTTTAAAGGTTTCATCCTGAAATAATTGCCAACCAACTGTAAATATAAAGCCTGCAATCGTTAATACAACGTAAAAATACAATACTATTTTAATAAGCATAAAGCCCGCGCGGGTAATTTTATAGCCGTTGCCGGAAGCGCCTAGGTGAACGAGCCATAAGCCGACGAGCATAACGATTTCTGCAATAATGCTAACCACCATTAGCGCGTGCACGGAAAGCCACTCGGGTAATTGCATTTGTAAAGTCTGCAAGGTTAGCTCTATGGAATTAGGATTAAGCGCATATGAAATTAGCGACAAAACGGACGTTACGGTTAAAGCAATCGCAAGCGTAAAAAACAAGCCGGAAGAAAGAAGTTTTTTCGTGCCACAATTATTTTCGTTCATAACAAAACCTCCTTAATATATAATATTATTATATCATTTATATTTAGTTTGTCAATAGATATTATAAAACAAATTAGACTTACCTATTTAAAAGTTAATTTATATACCAAAATTACAAACTGCTACTTGAAAAATTTGCCCGTAAATTTTAAAATTAAAGCGTATATACTTAAATTAACTATATTAATTTACGGTTTTACGATATTACACTTTAAAGGATTATATTATGAAAAAGTCTTTAAAAATTTTAACCGTTGCGCTTTCGGCTGCAACAATAGTTTTATCCTTTCCCGCTTGCGGACACGACCACGTTTGGAGCGATTGGCAACGCAACGCTGACGAGCATTGGCGCACCTGCACCGTAGAAGGATGCAATGTGGAAGAGCGCGACTATCACACCGAAGGAAGATGTGAAGACTGCGCTTACGGCTTTAAGGTATTATCGTTTGGCTTTGACGAAGGTGGCGACACGGCGCACTCTGACTTTGCAAAGGAAGCAAACGTTTGGTTCCCCCAACAGGGCGAGCTTTTAGGCTTTACCTACGACTTTGTTGGAACGGATTTTAGCTACCTTAACGACGAAACGCTTGCCGAATACGACTTGGTTATGTTTTTAAATAGCCGTCCCTTTAACTACGACCAACAGGCGGCGTTTGAAAGATATATGGAAAACGGCGGCGCTTGGATGGGCTTCCACTCCTGCGCGTTCTCTATGGACGGCAACAACGAATACTGGACTTGGTATCAATCTGACTTTTTAGGTTGCGGACAGTATGCAAGAAATACTTGGAACCCTACCTCCGAGCCCTTAACCGTTGAAACGCACTACCATTGCTCTACCGAAAATATCGAGGTTGACGTGTTCACTTCAGCCCCCTGCGAGTGGTACGGATGGGAATTAGATTTATTTGCAGACGAAGATATTAGCGTTTTACTTACCCTTAACCCCACCAACGAAAACCCCGCTGGCGACCAACCCGACCCCAACAAGCAATACGAAATTTGGTATAATGGCACACACCCCGTTGCTTGGACGAACAATAACTATAATATGGTTTATATGAACTGGGGACACAACCTTCAATCGTATAATAACGGCGCAGAAGGTAAGCAGTCTTCTACTTTTAGCAGCGAAATTCAAAACCAGTTTATGCTTGACGCAATGTACGGCTTGGTTTTGGGCGAAAGATAATCGCCATGCAACGAAAAAACGGCACTATTTTAAACCACGCGACTATCGCGTGGTTTTTATTTATATTAATAAAAAATGCGGAGCGCAAAATATGCGCTCCGCATTTTATTTAAATATTAACTGCTTTTACTGCGTACCCCAAATTAAATAATAAACACACGTAATCGGTAGGCATACCTAGGATGACCAAAATTAAAATTTACACCACCTACCGTTAGAGTTATAGGTATATATTGTGCAGTTATTATAATATTTTTATAATCAACCATAACTACGGCACAATTGTTATACGTACCAAAATATTTTAATATCTCAATATCATCTAAAGTAATATTAGCATTATTTTCTATATTATAAATCTCTGCCCAGTTATATCTTATAGATCTTGAAATATCATCTGATAATTGATCACTATTTTGAATATTATTGCTATGAAGATACGCTATATTATTTAAATCTTCTACCTTTAATAAACCAATATTGTACGCATCTTCCAATGAATAAAACGTTCCACTAACAACATTTTCACTAATTTGCGATTCAAGATATTCTATTTCTTCTTCTAATTCTTGCTTTTCTTGTTCAAGCTGTGCAATTTGTTGTTGTTGCTCGGCAATATCTGCTTGCATTTCTTCGTTTTCTTGTTCTAATTCCGCAATTTGCTCTTGTTGGGTTAAGATTTGTGTTTGTTGGGTTGCAATTTGTGCTTCAAGTTCGGCGATTTTTGCTTCCAATTCGCCGTTTGAGCACGCGGTAAAGCCGACTACACTAAAAAGCATTGCCAAAGATAATACCGCCGTTAAAATTTTTGTAAAAATTTTCATAATTTTCCTCCTTTTTTTTATTATATTATACAAAGTTTATTTTGTCAATAGGCAAATTTGTGTTTTTTAATATTTTCTTTCGTTAAGTAAAGCGTTAAATCATTGCCTTACTGTCATTCTGAACGTAGTGAAGAATCTCCACCCGCTTTTATAGTGAAATACAACGCTATGCGTTGCGTGAAATTTGCAACAAAGTTGCAAGTGAAATGAACGCGACAGCGTTCGTGAAATGTTAACTTGCGTTATCGTTGTGGTATAAAGTGTTTTTTAACGCTAATAATTTAATTTTTGCCATAACGTGCAAGCACCAAGCGAAGCACACTTCACGGTTGCGCTAGCAACTACTTAACGAACGCTTGCCGTTTACTTAACGGTAAAATTAAAAAAGAGGAACCGTGTAGGTTCCTCTTTTTTATAACATAGGATTTTAAATTATTCTAAAACAACGGTAGCGCCTGCTGCCTTAAGGTCAGCTGCGAGCTTTTCAGCTTCTTCTTTAGGAAGGTTTTCTTTAATTACGCCGCCCTTTTCAACTGCGCCCTTAGCTTCAACAAGGCCAAGACCGGTAGCTGCACGAACAACCTTGATAACGTCGATTTTCTTAGCGCCTGCATCTTTAAGAACTACGTTGAATTCGGTCTTTTCTTCAACTGCGGGAGCTGCTGCTGCGCCTGCTGCGGGAGCTGCTGCAACTGCTACGGGAGCTGCTGCGGATACGCCGAATTCTTCTTCTAATGCTTTAACGAGTTCGTTGAGTTCAAGAACGGTCATAGATTTGATTTCTTCAATAAATTTCTTTACGTCTGCCATTTTTTTATTCCTCCGAATTTCTTAATTTTTTTTAAATAAATGGTTTTTGCGTTGTTTTTAAGCCATTGCTTTAAGGATTACGCTACCCTTTGCCATTTTATATGGCGATTACTCTGCCTTGCTCTCCGCGATTTGATTGAGCACGCGCACGATTCCGCCCATAAGGTTGGAAAGTAAGCCTGCGAAGTTCGCGATAGGAGCTTGCATTGAGCCAAGCATCTTTGCAATAAGTTCTTCTTTGGAAGGCATGCTTGCAAGAGCTTTAACTCCGGATTTGTCTACGTACGAATTGTCGACAAACGCGCTCTTTAAAACGATTTTTTCGTTATAATCTTTAGCAGCTTCTACCATTACTTTAGCAGCAGCGGTTTCGTCTGTGCCGAATGCGATTGCGGTAGGACCGTTTAAATCTGCATCGAACTGATTATATCCTAATTCGTTGAAAGCTTTTCTTACTAAAGTATTTTTATATACTTTGTATTCGCAGTTTGCCTTTTTGCACTTTTGTCTGATAGCAGAAACTTCAGCAACGGTGAGCTTATTGTAATCAACGAAAACAACGGACTTTGCTGCTTTGATTTTGTTTACTATCTCTTCAACAACTACTTTTTTAGCTTCGAAATTAGCTGACAAATTTTTTACCTCCTATGTTTTTTAAAATAAAAAATCCCTACGCCACACGGCATAAGGAACACACTACCCCAATACGGTTGGGGCTTTTACGGATATTTCTTACACCTAAACGAGAAATTAAGCAAAATTGCACTCGTTGTCTGCGGCATATAATGTTTTACTGAATTAGTATATTTGTTTCCGCCGAAAATGTCAACCGATTTTCGGCGGAAATTATACTTTTTTTAAATTTTAGCCCTTATTGTAGTAAACTTTTACGCCGGGGCCCATGGTTGCGGTTAAGGTTACGGACTTAATGTACTGACCCTTTGCCGCTGCGGGTTTTGCTTTTACGATAGCGTCCATTAAAGCATTGAAGTTTTCGGTAAGCTTTTCTGCGCCGAAGGACTTTTTGCCGATAGGGCAGTGGATGATAGCCGTTTTATCTAAACGGTATTCTACTTTACCTGCTTTAACTTCTTTAACTGCCTTTGCAACGTCCATAGTAACGGTGCCGGACTTAGGGTTAGGCATTAAGCCCTTAGGACCTAAGATACGACCGATACGACCAACAACGCCCATCATATCGGGGGTGGTAATCATAACGTCGAAATCAAACCAGTTATCCTTTTGGATTCTTGCAATGGTTTCTTCTGCGCCAACGTAATCTGCGCCTGCTGCCAACGCGATATCAGCCTTATCGCCCTTTGCGATAACTAAAACCTTTTTGGTTTTACCGGTACCGTTGGGAAGCACTAAAACGCCACGAACTTGTTGGTCTGCTTGACGAGGGTCAACGCCTAAACGTACGTGGAGTTCGATGGTTTCGTCAAACTTAGCCTTTGCAGTACCTAAAGCAAGGTTCATTGCTTCGGTAAGGTCGTAAGCTTTAGAATGTTCATAAGATTTAACGCTTTCTGCGTATTTCTTTCCTACTTTCATAATTCCTCCTGTGGTTTTACCGAGGGTTCGACTTTGATTTTTTGTCCCTCTCCCACTTTCTTGGCTTTACGCCGTAATTATTCTTCTACGGTTACACCCATAGAACGAGCGGTGCCCTTAATCATGCTCTTTGCCATTTCAAGGTCGTCGCAGTTTAAGTCAGGTAATTTGATTTTTGCAATTTCTTCTACCTGAGCCTTGGTGAGCTTACCAACCTTATCCCTGTTGGGACGAGCACTTGCAGTGTCGATGCCTAACGCCTTTTTAATAAGAACAGGTGTGGGGGGCGTTTTAAGAATAAAGGTAAAGCTTCTGTCTTGATAAATGGTTACTACGCAGGGGATGATAAGACCTGCTTGAGCAGAAGTTTTAGCGTTGAATTCTTTGGTAAAGCCGGGGATGTTAATACCGTGGGGGCCTAACGTAGAACCTACGGGGGGCGCAGGAGTTGCTTTACCGGCGGGAAGCTGCAATTTAACTACCGCAGTAATCTTTTTTGCCATAATTACTATTCCTCCTAACGTGGTTATAGCGAACGCACCATAGAAAAATTTAATGCGTTCTCCCACAAATTTATATAAAACGCAATATGCGCTTTTATATCTTAATTAATAATGTTACGCGCGCATACGCACGCAAAGCCGACGCAGAGCTATTATTCAGCGGGTGCGTCGATTTTTTTGATTTGAATAAACTCAACCTCAACGTCCGTAGATCTGCCGAACATTTGAATATTAACCTTTGCCTTTTGCGCGGGATAGTTGAGCTCGGTAATAACGCCGTCAAAGCCAGCCAAAGGACCGGCGTCAATGTTAACGCTGTCTCCTACGACGAAATCAGCGTCTACTACCGTTTCTTCAAGGCGCATTTTTCTTATTTCCGCTTCCTTCATGGGAATAGGTCTGCCCTGAGGGCCTACGAATCCGGTTACGCCACGGGTGTTGGTTACCCAATACCAAAGCTGATTAGAATAAATCATCTTAATAAAAACGTAACAAGGTAAAAGCTTGCGCTCTACTACCTTTTTCTTGCCGTTCTTTTCTTCGATGGTTTGTTCCATAGGAATTTTTACGTCGAAAATATGTTCCTGAAGGTTGTTATTTTCAATAAGCCTTTCTAAGCTATCCTTTACCATAGCCTCGTAACCAGAGTAAGTATGCAGGATATACCAACAAGGCTTTTGCATATCTGCCATACTTTACGCTCCGATTCCGGTGATTAAGTCTAAAAGAGCCTGTAAGCCGTAGTTAACGCCCGTTACTACAACGGTGAAAGCCAAAACAACTACCAATACGACACCGGTAGCTTTTAAAACTTTAGGGAAAGTGGGCCAAGTAACTCTTTTAAGCTCGGAAAAAATTTCCTTGCATTTTTTGCCAAATCTTACAAAGATGTTGGGCTTTTTCTGTTCGTTTTTAGCTGCCATTTTAAAACCTCTAAAAAATTTTGCCTTCGCGCCGACTTAAATATTTTTCGGCGCAGGCGACGGAATAAATAACCTTATAGATTATTTGGATTCCTTGTGGTCGGTGTGCTTTTTGCAGAAGGGACAATACTTGGAAATTACAAGTCTGTCGGGATCGTTACGCTTATTTTTGTAGCTGTCGTAATTTCTGCGTTTGCATTCCGTGCACTCGAAAGTGATTTTCATTCTAGATGTTGCCTTCATAACTGAAAACTCCGTACAAAAAAATTACACCCCTCTCGCGGTGTGCTAAAAGAATACCACGAAAAAAGGGGTGTTGTCAACCAAATTTACTTGATTTACTAATTTTTTACTAACATTTTTAAAAATTTTCGCCTTATCTATATATAATATAGTAAATTTCGCGATTGTTTTGCAAAAATGCTTATTAGTTTAAGGGGGTTTCACCTACGGAGAAAGCGTAAACGTCTCTATCCTCGGGGAAAATGGGGCCGTTGATTACGGGGAGATTAAGGGGCGAAATGTACGCGCTTGCGGTAAGGTTAGTTACTGCAGAGCGAAGGTAAGGGTAAAGCTGTTTGGTAGCTTCGATAACGAAATCCCTTTCTTCGTTTTTGCTTGCCACTTCTACTTCGTAAACGCCAACCAAGGTTACGTTGATATCAAAGGGCTTGGGTTCAGCTTCGGTGGACTCAATTTTAACGGATAAAGAAACGAAGTTTAACTTTTCGTTGCCGTTAGCCTTGCGAACCTGACGGGAGAACTGGGGCTTAATATCGAGTTTTGCGTTGGGTTCGATTCTTACTCTGTTTAATTTGAAGGAAAGTTCTTCAGCGGAAATGCCTTTAAAATCTATTTTCATAATATAACTCCTAAAATTTTATGAAAGCATTATACACTTTTTGAAAATGCTTGTCAATTATTAACTACCACCTAACCGTTTTTTATTGATTATTTTATTTTTTTATAATATAATAAAATGGCTTTTAGGCGTAGCTGTAAAAAGTGCGCTTAATTAATAAAGATTTTGGAAAATTGTAATGACGATTAATTTAGACGATATAAAGGACCTATTGTTAAAGAGCGAAAAGCCCGCGCGCTATACGGGCGGTGAGTTTGGCATGCCCGAGCTTAAAGAAAATTCCGCTTGTAATTTTTGCTTATGCTTCCCCGACCTTTACGAGGTGGGGATGAGCAATTTGGGCATTAAAATAGTTGCCGAAAGCATTAGTCGCAGAGGTTATTTTGCAGATTTTTGCTTTACGCCTTGGAAGGATTTTGGCGACGGCCTTAAGGAAAGGGGCGTGCCCTTATATTCTTTAGGATTAAAAAAGCCCCTTGCGGAATTTGATATTTTGGGATTTTCGTTGCAGTTTGAACTTTGCTACACCAACGTTTTATATATGCTGGATTTAGCCGGCATACCCCTTTTACGCAAGGATAGAGTCGGCAAAAAATATCCTCTTATCGCCTTTGGCGGACCTTGCGCGGTAAACCCCGAGCCACTTGCCGAGATAGCCGATATCGTGTTTATCGGCGACGGCGAAAGCACGGACGCCGAAGTGTGCGACTTGTATGCAAAATACGGCTCCTCGCAGGAGTTTTTTGAAAGGGCAAGCAAAATCGAAGGCGTTTATATACCCGCCTTTACACAGGTAAAATACGCAAAAGACGGGCATATATGTGGCTTTGAAGGCATAACGCGGGTTAAAAAGGCGATAGCATTTGATTTAGAAAACGCACCCTTTCCAAAAACCTTTGCCGTTGCCAATATAGAGAGCGTGCACGACAGGGCGGTTATAGAGGTTATGCGTGGATGCTACCGTGGCTGTAGGTTTTGCCAAGCGGGATTTATTTATCGTCCCGTACGCAAAAAGAGCGTAAAAACGCTTACCGAGCAGGCGTGCAATTTAATTAAAAACACCGGCTTTGACGAGGTTAGCATGAACTCCCTTTCAACGGGCGATTACAAGCATTTAAGGGAGCTTATTAAAAGCTTAAGGGGAAGCTTACCAAAGGAAGTTACCCTTGCCCTACCCTCGCTTAGAGTGGACAGCTTTGACGGCGAAATTGCGCAGGACGCAAGGAGAATTTCGCTTACCTTTGCGCCCGAAGCGGGTAGCCAAAGGCTTAGGGACGTTATTAACAAGGATATTACTGAGGACGAGATTATTAAAGCGGCAGAAAGCGCGTTCGACGTGGGATATTCGGCAGTTAAATTATATTTTATGATGGGTTTACCCACCGAAACGGACGAGGATTTAAAGGCTATGAGCCGTATAGTAGGGCTTATTAAAGGTGCTTACGCCAAGCAAAAAAGGGGCAAGCCGTTAAGAATAAGCCTTTCCGTTTCCACCTTTATTCCAAAACCCTTTACTCCCTTTCAATGGGAAAGACAATGTTCCTTGCAAGAGGCCGAGCAAAAGCAAGAGGTTTTAAAAAAGCACCTGTTTATTAAGGGCGTAAGCTTGAGCTGGAGCGATTACTTTACCGCAAAGCTGGAAGCAGTTTTGGCAAGGGGCGACAGAAGGCTTAATAAGGTTATAATTTCCGCCTACCAAAAGGGGTGCAAATTTGACGGCTGGACGAAGGAGCTTAATAAAAAGGCTTGGCAGGAAGCCTTTGACGAGTGCGGAATTGATATGGACTACTACACCCGTGAGTGGGGCGAGGACGAGATTTTACCTTGGGATTTAATAGATATTTCCGTTAGCAAGAAATTTTTGCTTAACGAAAGACACAAGGCTTATAGCGGAGATGTTACGGGTAGCTGCCAAACGGGCTGCAAGGGCTGCGGTATGCAAGCGAATTGCCCCGCGGCGAAGGGGGATTTATGATAGCGTTTAAATACACCAAGACGGACGGCGCTGAATATTTATCGCACCTTGACTTGTTAAGACACATAAATTGCACCCTGCGTAGGGCGGGAATAGCAGTAAATTATAGCCAAGGCTTTAACAAGCACGCGAGAATTTTTATGAGCAACCCCTTGGGAACGGGCATAAAGTCCGTTGCCGAATTTTGCACGGTAGATACCTTTTTTGAAGGCGATTTCGGCGCAGCCTTTAACGCAAATTCCCCCAAGGGTATAAAGTGCGTGGAGTGGTACTATACGCAAACGAACCCCAACTTTGCGTTTAACACCGAGCAATGCTATTATAGGGTTAAGGGTTTAAACCCCTTTAACTGCGACGAAATTTTACAAAAGCAAAGCATAATTTTAACCGACTCCCGTGGGCGCGAAGTAGATATTCGCCCCAGAATATACGCGATTGAGTGCAAAGACGACGGAGTTTATTTTTGGGCGGGCTGTAACGAAAAGAACCTGCGCCCCGAGCTTTTAGCAAGCTATTTATGCTCGCTTTACGGCGGTACGGTTGGCGAAATTATTAAGCTTGACGCCAAGGTTTTAAAGTAAACATACCGCTACAGCTTTGCCACAGCTTAACTATTTGCAAAAACGAAAATTTGGAGATTTTATGTCTAAAAAGACTCTATATTTTGACTGTATTTGCGGTTATAATATCGCCGCGATAGCAGAAAACGGAAAATTAATTGAATATTATTTTGAAAAAGCCGAGTCGGGAAGCATCGTCGGCAACGTTTATAAGGGAAAGGTTGTAAACGTTTTAAACGGTATGCAGGCGGCGTTTATCGATTGTGGATTAGAGCGCAACTGCTACATATCGGTTGAAGATTTGTTCCCCGACAAGAACAAATACGACGGCGAAGAGGTCGATATCCCCTCTACCCTTAACCTTAAGGTGGGGGACGAAATTATAGTGCAGGTGGTAAAAGCCCCCGTTGCAAAAAAGGGCGCAAAGGTTACTACGCACCTTTCTTTTGTAGGAAAGAGCGCCATATATATGCCAAATACCAACTTTGTAGGCGTTTCGAGAAAGATTGCCGACGAGGAGCTTAGGCGCAACCTTATATATACCGCAAGCAGTATGAAAATGCGCTGGGAAGGGTTAGTGGTTCGCACGGCAGCGCCCTATATTAACAGGGCGGTGATGCAACAGGAGCTTGACCATATGCGTAAGCTTTACGCCTCCGTTAAGGACAAGTTTACAAAATCGGATGTTGGCACTTTACTTTATTCCGACGCGTCCTTGCCCATAAGAGTTTTGCGCGACACCATAGACTTTGACATAGAAAGCATATGCGTAGGAACGGAAGACCTTAAAGAAACTATCGAAATTCAGGTTTCGCTGTTTTCCTCCCGACAAATCCCCATCATATTTAAAAACTCGAGCAGGGATATGCTTAACGAAGAAGGTATGTATGACGAGCTCGTTTCAATGATATCCCCCAAGATTGAGCTTGAAAACGGCGCGTATTTGGTTATTGAAAAAACGGAAGCGTTAACGGTAATCGACGTAAATACGGGCAAATTCGTAGGGAACGACAGTCTTGAACAAACCGTTTACCACACTAATATTTTGGCGGCAAGGGAAATTGCGCGGCAGGTTAGACTTAGAAATATCGGTGGAATAGTCGTTGTCGATTTTATAGATATGAACAGCGAAACGCATTGTAAGGCAATTTATCAGGAATTAAAAAGGGCGCTTTCTTCCGATAAAGCCAAATGTACGGTTTTGCCTATGTCGCAATTTGGACTTATAGAATTTACCCGAAAGCGCATTGGCACCAGCGCCACTACCTTTATGTCTAAGCCCTGTAAATATTGCAGGGGCGCGGGATATACCCGCTCGACAGAGTTCGTCCTGTTCGATTTAAGGGCCCAGCTTTTAAATTTACTTACCGACGGAAACAAGAGCGTAGTTATAGATTTGAACAACGATATAGGCAACAAGCTTTTAAGCTGGGACTTGCTGATTGACGAAATTAAGGGCAAATTTCCACACGCAAGGGTTTATTTGGTTTTACACAGAACTTACCACGAAGAGCACTTTACTTTCCGTTGCGATAATTCTTCTAACCTCACCTTGCCCAACGGCGCAATTTTATTATATTAATACCCAAATTAATAAAGGCGGTAACCGTAATATGCGGTCCGCCTTTAATTATTTACCTATTAAAACGATTGAATTAAGCCCTTTTTTACTTAAAAATAACGGCGTAATTTATTGCCACTTTTTTTTAATTTAAAGCAAAAAATTTGCGCGCATAAAGGTAATTGCACGCACTATATATGCCGTTTAAGCCTGTTTTCAAAGCTTTCCTCCATAGAGATAAGCTCGCATAAAAGCGCCTTTATTTCCTCGTCCATATCTTGCTCGCTATCGGTAAGCGAAGCCTTTAAGCAGGTGATGCCCGTTACCGTGCCCCTTATCATCATTTCGGCTATATGGCGGGGGGAATTATCGGTGGCGGCGTTCATTTTAATGGCGCTCCACATCATTGCCTTTTTTATGGGATTAGGCTCTTTAATTTCTATTCCCCTATCCTTTGCAAGCGCTGCCGCCCTTGAGCTTATTTTTTCGTATTCCTCGTGCTCTTCCAAAATTTCCCGCTTAATTTCTTCACCCTCCACGGCAGGTAAAATATCGGAAATAGATTCTATTGCAAGTTGGCAGTTTCTGTAAATTTCTGCAAGAATTTCGCTATCCTTTTTGGTTTCGTTTTCCTTCATACTCTCTCCTTTTATTATGTAAAAAAATTTTTCGCATAGCCCGAAACTTATTTATACAAACATTTTGCTCAAACTAGGCGTAAATATTCAAAAAATTATTAAAAATGCTTGACTTATTATTTATAATTTGGTAAATTATTAGGCGAGCCGCTCGGAACAGGCTTTTTTAAGTGCGCCATTTTTGCGCCGCCTAAGCCCTTGGCAATAAGAATCCGGCGAGACTGGTTAGAGGAGGATTTTTTTAAATGTACGCTATTTTTGAAAACGGAAGCAAGCAATACAAAGTGTCCGTAGGTGATACCGTTAAGGTTGAAAAGCTTAACGCTGAAGTAGGCGCAACCGTACAGTTTCCCGCTGTATTAGTTGTTGACGAAGCAGGCGTTAAATGCGGCGCAGAAGTTGCAGGCATTGCTGTTACGGCGGAAGTTGCAGTTCACGGCAAGGATAAGAAGATTATCGTCTTCAAATACAAGTCCAAGAAGAACGAACGCAAAAAGCAAGGTCATAGACAGCCTTACACCACCGTTAAAGTAACGGCTATTGGCGCAGCACCCGCAAAGAAAAGAGTTGTTAGAGCAAAGAAAGCTGTTGCAACTGAAGAAGCTACTGCCGAAGAAGCAAAGGCAGAATAATCAATCGGAGGAATAAAATTATGATGTTTTTATTTAATTTATTCGCCCATAAAAAAGGTACCGGTTCATCTCACAACGGCAGAGACAGCGAAGCAAAACGCCTTGGCGTTAAGCGCTCTGACGGACAGTTCGTTCTTGCAGGTAACATCCTTGTAAGACAGCGTGGTTCTAAGTTCAAAGCAGGCAACAACGTTGCTATGGGTAAAGACGACACCTTATTCGCTTTGGTAGATGGCACCGTTAGATTTGAAAGAGTGGGCAAAGACGGCAAACAGGTTTCTGTTTATCCCGCAGCTGAATAATTAAAATTAAAAAGTAAAACGGCAGTTTAAAAACTGCCGTTTTTTTATTTACCTTGCGTTAGTCGCAATATATTACGTTATTAATTAAGTTTGCGCCACACAATTTTACCTTGGCGCAATACACAAGACAAATACCGCTACGCAAAAAATTTAAACGCCACGGGGTATAATTTTACACCCCCACAGGCTACTTTACACCCCACTACAAGGTTACCCCCACTATTGCCATAACTGCAACGATTACGAGGGGGATTGTTATTATTGAAATTAAAGTGTTTGTAACGAAAGCAGAGGTTGCGGTTGTTTTATCACCGCCAAAACGCTCTGCCATAGCAACCACCGCCGCCGCAGGCGACATTGCCATTGCAATTACGGGCGCTAAATAAACGTATTCTTCAAATCCGCTTGCAAGCCCCTTGCCCAAAATTCCCCAAAAGGGAACGCTTATAAGCAGGCATAAAAAGGGCGCAACAACCAGCCTTAACGCGCCTGCCGCGTAAACGCCGGGCTTACAAAACAATTCCTTGGCGGGGGTTTCGGCAAGGCGAATACCTACTATTACCATAGAAAGCGCCGCCGTCATATTAGCGAGATAGGTGGGAAAAATTTGCAACTCCTCTAACCCTTCGAACATAAAAATATTAAGCTGGGGGAAAAAGAATAAAATTAAGCCGACGAACCCCGTTATAAGCGTAGGGTTGGTTACTATTTTTTTAACGCTTATATTTTTTGCGTCGCCAGAAACGAGCCATACGCCAAGCGTCCAGCACAAAATATTAAAGGCGACGTTAAACACCATCATATACATAACGGCAAGGGGGTTATTATCGGTAAACATTTCGATAAAAGGAATACCTAAAAACCCACAGTTTGAAAACATTGCAATAAAGGAATATACGTTAGCCGTACCCTTGCTTTTACTTTTAAAAAACACCAGCTTACAAATTGCAAAAACCGCCAAAATGCTGACCGTTGTAATTAAAAGCGTTAAGCCGAAATTTTTTAAAAGAACGAGCTTGTTTACGGCGCTTACTATTTGATAATCTTCTTTAGAAAAAACGCAAAACGCCTTAATTGCGAGAGCAGGTTGACAAACGTAGAGTAAAATAGTTGAAAGAGTGTAGGTTGCCCCTTCCCCTATCATATTGAATTTTTTAAGCAAAAAGCCAGGCGCCATAAACAAAAACAGCACTAGCATTATAAGCAACACTTTTATATAAATTTCGCCCATAAAAACCCCGAAAATTTAAATTAAATCAAGTATATTATAGCATCAATTAAAAAATATGCAACCCTTTTGCACGAATTTTTAACAAAAATTGCCCTGCAAAAAAGCATAACGCCTTATAAAGAAGTAGCGCTTAAAAGCTACGCCACTTACCACTTTGCTTTTATAAATTTTTTCCGTTTTTTACACTATACGGCAAAAAACCGCAAAAAGTTTATATTGTGTTTACATTTAAGCTTTACTATTGTAAATAATAGGAGAACAGTTATGAAATACGCAGTTTTATATAACCCCACGGCGGGCAACGGCGCGGCGCAGGGCAAGGTTGACAGCCTTAAAGATACCCTTGCAGGCGACACCTTAAGATTTTTTAATATTTTTGAAGAAAACAAAAACGGCTTTGTAGAATTTTTTAATAAATTGCAAGAAGACGAAGCCATTTTATTAGTTGGGGGCGACGGCACTCTTAACCGCTTTATAAACGATTGCGAGGATAGGTATTTAGGCAAAAGGTTTTATTATTTACCTGCGGGCAGCGGCAACGATTTTTGGTCGGATTTAGGGAATAAAGACAGTAATTGCCCCATAGATATTACCGAAATAATGAAAAATTTACCCCAAGTTACCGTTAACGGAAAAACGCAAAAGTTTTTTAACGGCATAGGCTTTGGCATTGACGGCTATTGCTGTGAGGAGGGCGACAGACAGCGCCTTAAAAAGCCCGGCACGCCCGTAAATTATACTGCTATTGCAATTTTAGGGCTTTTATTCCACTATAAGTGCCCCAACGCAACTATATGCGTTGACGGCGTTGAAAAGCAATATAAAAAAGTTTGGCTTGCCCCCACTATGAAAGGCAGATATTACGGTGGCGGTATGATTGCCGCACCCGAGCAGGACAGGGCGGACGGTAAGGTTTCGCTGGTGGTTTGGCACGGCTCTGGTAAGCTTAAAACCCTTATGGTTTTCCCTTCCATTTTTAAGGGCGAGCACGTAAATCAAACCAAATACATAGAAGTTATTAAGGGCAAGGAAATTACCGTAAAATTCGATAGACCTACCGCCTTACAAATTGACGGCGAAACGGTTGTGGGCGTTACCGAATACACCGTAAAGGCTTAACCTTTCCTTTAACTCAAATTTAGCATTTATAGCGACTTAACGACGAAAATAAATATTTCCCTTATAAATTTGAAATTAGATGCAAAAAAGCGTCAACCGCATTGGTTGACGCTTTTATTTTGTTTATTTTATAAATTGACGGTAAGGTGATTATTCTGCAGAAGAATCGCTACCCTCTTCTTCAACGACCTCAGCCTCTTCTACCTTTGCTTCTTCAACGGCACAGCTACAAACTGCAATTTCTGCCGTTTTTTGTTTTATAACACGGTCGGTAGTTCTGCCTTCTTCGTCGATTTCGCCTGCTTTTTGTAAAGCAACCTTGGTTAAGAAAGGACCAACTAATTCGTAAATTAATACTGCGAAAATGGTTATGTTTGCAATGATTGCGCCGACGTCAACGCCGTTAAGCATACCCATACCGCGTGCAAGGCTTGCCATACCTAACGCAACGCCCGCTTGGGGAAGCAAGGTTATACCAAGATATTTTACTACGGTATCAGGCGCCTTCATAACCTTTGCGCTACCGAGAGAGCCGGAAATTTTACCTACGGAACGAGCGATTATATAAATTACGCCAACTAAAACGATTAAGCCCTGCGCGAAGATGGTAAGCTGCAATTCAGCACCGCTTATTACGAAGAATAACGCAAATAAGGGACCGGTCCATCTGTCTAATCTATCCATAATATTTTCGGAGAATTCGCAGGTGTTGCAGAACATAGTACCAACCATCATGCAAGTAAGCAAGGGTGAGAACTTAATGTGAACTTCGCCGATATGTAAGTTTTGGATGCTGGTTAACGCTACTGCAAGCAATACCATTGCAACGGAAAGGGAAAGACGCTTTGAACGGGAATGGAAGAACTTTTCAAGGAAGGAAAGCGCTAAGCCCAACGCTGCGCCAATGATGAGAGAAATGGTAACTTCCAATAAGGGTTCTACCAAAATAGATATAACGTTTACCGTGCCGCCGGGCATAAACGCTTCTGCAATACCGAAGGAGATTGCAAATAATACCAAACCAACTGCGTCGTCGATAGCAACTACGGGAAGAAGCGTATCGGTTACGGGGCCCTTCGCCTTATACTGCTTTACAACCATAAGGGTTGCCGCGGGAGCCGTTGCAGATGCAACTGCACCTAAAACGATTGCTGCGGGAAGGGGAAGAATTTCGGGGAAGAATAAGCTGAACGCAATTAAAACCACGTCAACGACCACGGTTGCAACCACCGCTTGGAAAATACCTATAACCGCTGCCTGCTTACCAACCTTTTTAAGCTGGGAAAGACGGAATTCGTTACCGATTAAAAATGCGATAAAACCCAAAGCAACGTCGGATATAATTCCCATAGAGTGAAGCAATTCTTCGCTAGTAAAGCCAAGACCGGGAACACCGATAAGGTTACCTAATGCGCCAAGGCAGTAAGGACCTACTAAAATACCTGCAACCAAGTATGCAGTTACGGCAGGAAGCTTTAAAACCTTAGCCAAGCGCGACAACAACAAGCCCGCAAAAAGAGCTATTGAAAGACACAACAAAATTTCCATAACTTTTTCCTTATTAAAATATTTTATTATCTTCCAAAGTTTAGCAAATAAATAACGCTTTGTCAAGGTTAAACGCCAAGCAAAACGATTTGCTTTGTTATAACACTTAATTGAAATAAACTTTCAAAGAAAATATTTTTTTGCCCTAATTTGTCTACTTTACTGCCCTTTTTATGCTTTTTGCCCGATTTTTTATAAAAAATTTTACTTAATTTAAAAAATTTTTTACCTTTCACTATTATATAGTGAGCGAATTTTTTACCGCGTAAAAAAATATTTTTAAAAAAAATTTTAAAAAAGGTATTGACAAATAAAAAATTAGTGCTATAATGAAAGTACAAAATGAAAATAACCCACAAAAAATGTTAGACGTCAACATTAATTTAGCGAGGTGGAGGTGCGCAATATACCGCAAAAGCGGAAAGATTTTAATTTTTATTTTGTTTAGCTAAACCACACTATTAAATTTATATAACCACGTTAGGAGGTGGAGGTATGACTTTTAAGTAGCCGCGAAAGCGGGTCAAGGTTTGGAGTTTTTGTTTTAAGTTTCTTTTTTACTCAATTTTTAAATTCTACCGCGGAGGTGGAGGATGACTTATACTTAGCCGCGAAAGCGGGTCAAGGTTTAGTGTTTTGTTTTAAGTTTCTTTTTAACTCAATTTAAGTTCTACCGCGGAGGTGGAGGATGACTTATACTTAGCCGCGAAAGCGGGACACGGATTAATTTTTTTGAGCGGATAGCAATATGCGACCGCCCCTATATTTAAAAATATTATAAAACAAGAAGTTTGCTTTAAGGAGGAAAAGTAAATGAAAAGACTTTATCCCGTAATGGCAATCGAAAATAAAGGATGGTAAACTCCAATGGCACATAATTTATTGGAGACTGAAATTTGAAAATAAGGTTTTAATTTCGCGATAAAATATCGCACGGGAATATACCCATACGACGACCGGCAAGTAAAACTTCAGTCTCGAAATTAAAATTTAATATTATAAAAACACCCCGTACGCTATTAGTACGGGGTTTAGTATTTTCCCTGCGGTTTTGCCGTGGGGTTTTTATTTTACCGTGAGGTTATTTTTTTACGCGTAAGCGTTTACTGTAAAAGTGCCGTCCGTGCAAACCAAAAGGTATTGTCTAAAAAACAAGTCCCAATACTGCGGTTTTTGTATTTGCTCCCACTCTTCACGCGTTCCGCCATAATTAATTTGCCTAATATAATAACACTCGCTAAAAGCATCTTCGCCAATTGCCACTAAGCTTTGGGGTATAGTTACGCTTGTAATTCCGCCACGATTTTTTACGGCGTTTGACGCAATAGTTTTGGTTCCTTCCTTAATTTTAGTTCCCCTTCCGTCCCTTGTTGTACGTATATTAGGTGGTTGCTTAAATATACGGGATCTTCACCCCACGCTTCATAATAAATGCCGGTATATACGAACGCTTCGCTTCCTATATAATTTACCTCGTCCGATATGCTTACGGCTTTAAGCGAGGAGCAACCTTTAAATGCTCCTTGCCCTATTTGCGTAACTCCGTCGGGAAACTCGTGCACTTAAAGCTTTAAATTTTTTCATGCTTTAACTCCAATTTAAATAATTCTTTATACTTATATACAGCTCTTCTTCGTCGTACGAATATAAATCGGCGTGCTTTAAAACCTGCTTATAGTCGTATTTAGAATGCTCGTCGGTGTAGGTTATAAGCTTAAAATAGCTTGCAGCAGCGGCGTCAAAGCCATCCTCCTCCGCCTTTATTAAAAGCTGTAGACTACACGCCATAGAAACGGAATAGGAAATATAATAGCAGGGCGATTTTACTGTTACGTGACGCCAGTAAGAATTGTTTACAAATTGATTAATGCCGAAGTCCTGCAAAATGCTAACGAACAGCAAATCGTATTCCGACGCAGTAATTTGCCCGTCCGCCATTATGCTTTGGGCGTTAGCGCCACCGTATTGCCCCGTATATATGGCTTGTTCAAAGGCGTTTACCGCAGCCGTGTTTATTATCGTAAGCAGGCTGTCGTATAGGCGGTCGCACTTTATTAAATTAAACGCCGTAGAAGAAGCGTGTTGCTTTAAATAGGACAAATACAGCATTTCGTTGCCCTGGGAGTGCGTTTCTAACAAGTCGTAGGACATAGAGTATTTGCTTTGGTTGTAAGTATCGTTTAGGTAATGCCCTAACTCGTGCACGACGGTAAACGCCGATTGATAGCCTTCCCCCCAAAATACTATAGGGGTTTGCAAATCGTATAAGTACCACTCGTAAGCGCCGGGGTAATTACCTAAAAAATAATTGCCGTTTTTAAATAAATCGTTTAACTCTTGCGAAAGGGAAATTTGCTTTTTATTTCCGCTTCCACTCATTTTTTTTGCAAAATCGTTTACCGTGCCGTTGGCAATAACATTATCGAAAAACGAATAAACTATTACGCCGTTATAATCGTTTACATCCGCTTGCGTCCATTGATCCGTTTCGGCAAAAAGCTGATATAATTTTGCCACTAAATTGCCAAAGTTGGGGGACAAATGCTCTTTTATGTATTTGCTCGTTTGCTCGGCATCCAAATAGGAATATTCCCTATCGTAAACGCTTTCGTAGGCGTAATCCAAATAATTTTCATAGCCGAAAATTTGCGCTATTTGATTGTTGTTTTGCACGAACTCGGCATAAAGCGCGCTAAATTGAGTGGACGCTTCGAGGTTTTCAATGCTATCTACCTCCACCTCTATTTGCGCATTACGGTTTTTAAGCGCCGTGTAGCGCTCGTTTCCAACGCACTCGCTTTGATACAGCACTCTATCGATTTGCTCCTGCGTATAGTTGCGGTAAAAATAATTTCTTAAAGCGGACGCGTATATTTTAGAAAATAGCGAATAGTACGCGGAAACGGTGTTGGTACGATACTGTGAAACGCTTAAATATTCTTCTTTAAGCTCTTCGTTTTTCATATCGATATTATAAAAAACCTTTGCGTACTGATATTGCGCGGTTATTTCGTCAATGCAATCCTCGTATTCGTCAAAAATCTTTTCAAATTGCAAATTGTCTTGATATAGGCTTGATTGCGTATCGTATTCGTGCTCGCCCTCTAAATAGTCTTCCGTTTGCTCGATAAAGGATAAAAGGCTTGTATAAAGCTGTTGCGCCCTATTTTTATAGCCGTCGCCGAAATCGTAAAGCATTTTTTCGGTAAAATCCTTTTCGGGCGGAGTCATCCTTCCAGAAAGGCAATCCTTGCGGGTGCAAGCGTTTAAGCGAGAATATTCGTTAGATTGCCCGTAATCGTGCCCAAGGGCAGGCTCGTCTTTTATTTGCGACGCACCGCATTGACAAAAATACGCGCCTTGACCAGCATATTCGCAGGTTGCCGTGGTGTAAACTAATTTAAAATCATGCTCGTGCTTGGGCGCTATTAAGTAATAACACGCAAAAAATACGAGAGGCGCGGCAATTGCAATTATGCACGCCCACGCCGCTATTTTTTTAATTTTAAGTTTATTTTTCGTTTGCATATTAATCTTCTATTCCACAGTTAAGTTCGTCCAAGGTTAACATATAGCCTTTAATAAAATGCTCGAAAAAGTAGTTTACCTCGGGCATATTGCGGGACAAAAGGTCTTTTTCAATACTTTTTTCCGCCTTTAAAAATTCTGTATTGCCACTCTTTTTTTCTTCCAAGCACTTTACGAAGGCGGCAAGCCTATCGGCTGCCTTTGCAATCTTATATTCTTCGCTATTCGTGTCCGGCTTTACGTAGGGCGTAAGCTCGCTTGCAATTTCTTCGGGGAGCATAGTTAAAAGCTTATCGCACGCCTTTTCTTCAATATCCTTATACGCCACGTTAATAGAAGCGTTTAAATACTTTACGGGGGTGGGTAAATCGCCGGTTAAAACCTCTGCACACTCGTGGTACATTGAGTATAAAACCACCCTTTCTACGTTTACGCTACCGCCGTAAATTTTATTTTTTATTATTGCGAGCGCGTGGGCAAGCATAGTTACCTGCTGGGAGTGCTCCATTATATTTTCTTCCCTGTAAGAGTGCATTAAAACCCAACGCTTAATGTACTTCATCCTATCCATAAAGGCGTAAAAATTATAACTCATAATAATCCTTCCTTGCTTATTCGCCTTTATTATATATTTTTTGTTTGACTTTGGCAATTGTTTATAATATAATAAATTTAGTTAAAAATTTTATTTCCGTCGTGGGTGCCGTAAATTACGGCTGAGATTATACCATTTGAATCGGCAAGGTAATACTTGAGCGAAAGATGATAGAAGTATTGTAAAGTTTTACGCCCCGCAAAAAAGCGGGGCTTTTTTATTACAATATAAACGGCGGTCGTTGGGCAGTTTAACAAATTTACCCCTGCCCGACAAAGGAGGTTTTTATGTATTACAATTTACTTTCGGATATCGTTTGGTATCCCATCCTTTTCGATTCGCCGATAAACGTTTTGCGTGGCGTTGCCTTTTGGCTAACGATTGCGCTTGCCGTTGCATTTACGGTTAATATGCTTTTAGCCAACGGCGACTTGCGAAAAAAATGCGCAAGGATTTGGCTGATCGGCGCGGTTATTTACGCTTGTATGTTAGGCGTGGCGTTTTTGTGGCTTACCTTTAGCGAAGACGGAATAGTAACTATTTTATTCGTACCCCTGCTTATTCTTATATTAACCGTATTAGTTGGTGCTATAACGCTTAATTTTATAAGAACGAAGCCCGTTGTAATTGGCGTTATTTGCGCCATATGTGCCGCCCTTTTGGCTGTTTTGGTATGTATGGGCGTATATTACGGCTCTGGCAATGCAGAAGATGTAAACGGCGTAGAAATAACCGTTACCGAAAACGCAGCCCTTTATATTTGCACCATTTTACTGCTTTTAACCGTTTGCGCATTATGCCTTATTTTTGGCAAGGAAGAAAAAGGCGGATTTACTTCTAAAAGCGTTGCCTTTGCAGGAATTTGTATTGCTATGAGCTTTGCTCTTTCGTACATAAGAATACTAAAGCTACCCCAAGGCGGTTCTATAACCGTTGCCTCGCTTTTACCTTTAATGATATATTCTTATATATTCGGCGTAAAAAAGGGCGTGTTTGCAGGGGCGATTTACGGACTTTTACAAGCAATTCAAGACCCTTGGATTATTCATCCCGCGCAGTTTTTATTAGACTACCCCGTGGCGTTTGCCTGCATAGGCGTTGCCGGCTTGTTTGCAAAAGTGAAAGCCTTGGATAATTTACCGCAGGTTAAGTTTGCTTTGGGCGCAATAGTAGCAAGCGTTTTACGCTATTTAGCTCACATCTTTTCGGGTGTGTTCGCCTTTTCGGAATACGCCTACGACGGCGCGGGCAACGCTATAAGCCCTTGGATTTATTCGCTTGGCTATAACAGCTTTGTGTTTATAGATATTGCAATAGTTATCGTGGCAGGCGTTATTATTTTTAGCTCTAAATCCTTTAATTCACAAATAAATAAAACGGTTGCAACAAGCGTTAAATAATTTTTTACAAAGTTGAATAATAGCAACGATTTTAAAAGCCGCGAGCGTTATTAAGTAAACGCTCGCGGCTTTAATTACATATAAAATGCCAAAATGTGTAACTCTAACGTCTCTAACCTATATAGCAATAATAAGGTGTCATCACTATAGTCAATCCGCTTCCAACAGTATTCACATTCCCAATTAAAGCGTAGTCTTCGTTAAAAGTTTTATCTTGAGTTTCTAACGCAGATAACATCCAATCAAAATGCTGGTTATATTTTTCTTTTAAGTCCTCACTTTCTTCATACGAAAAATCTGCAATATATTCCGTAGGTTCTTGTTCATAAGAAATTACGTGATAATCATGTCCATTTTTGTCAAGAAAATAGATAGAGGAAATAGGTTAAAATTACCGCACAAACATAATTGCGGTAAAGACCGTAAAATAAGCCGTGGGCGTTATTTTTTCGCCCACGGCTGTTGCTTTTTTAATATTGCCCTATGCGTATATGGAAACGAGCACGCCTATCCATTGTACTACTGCGCCTGCAAGCACGAAGAAGTGCCAAATAAAGTGGGAAGCCCTTTTCTTTAAAGCGTAGGGAATTACGCCTATGCTATAAATTATTCCCCCACCTAAAATAAAGGCGAAAAATACCCAGTCTTGGGGAAGCATTTGGGGGATGAACAAAAGCCCCGACCAACCTAAAAGAAGGTATAAGGCAAGGTGTAACGCTTTAAGCTTTGACGGACCGAAAACGGCGACGAAGGTTACGCCCGTTGCGATTATAGACCATTGTACTATAAAAAAGGTTGTGCCGAAAGTACCGCCCACATAGCAAAGCAAAATGGGCGCGAAGGTTGCGCCTATTAAAAGATAGATGCAAGAATAGTCGAACCGCCTAAACAGCCTTTTAACGGCGCTACCGTGGCGGAAGCTATGATAAAGACAGCTTACGGTAAACATTATAAATAGCCCTGCAAAATAAACGCACGCGCCAACGACCTCGATGGTATTTTCCGCGCGCATAAGCATTAAAATTAGCGCGAATACTGAAAATATTGAACCTAAACCGTGCGTTACGGCGTTGCCGACTTCTTCTAAAACGCTACGCTTGGGGGGATCGACAACGGCCTTTTTTCCGTTTGCGGCGTAAAATTCGTTTAAGTCGTTTTGGTAATTTTCTCTTGCCTGATTTTTTTGTAGCTTAAAGTTTTGTGCAAGCTGCTTTATTTGCAGTGCGTAATTTTTTTTGATTTGCTTTTTTGTCATAAATCTCCGTTTGCGGTTTGTTTCCGCATAAATATTTTTTACTTTTTGTACCTTGATTATACGCACGCAGGCTTTAATAAGTCAACCTACCTTTAAATTTTTTGCACTACGAATACGATTATTTATTCTACCTTTAATTTTTTGCTCTCTACCAAAAAAATAAGCACTCTACCGACGGTAGAGTGCGCTTTTATACAAACTGTAAAATATCAACTAATATAGCAAAAGAGAAGATTAAGATTAAGCCGACCAAGTGAATAACGGCTTCTATTTTACGGGGAACGGGCTTTTTAAAAATCCACTCTATAAGGCAAAATACAACCTTGCTTCCGTCTAACGCGGGAATAGGCAAAAGGTTGAATACTGCAAGATTAACCCCTATATATGCCGCAATTTCTAAAAAATTTTGTACGCCCTGCGAGGCGATTTCAGAGGTTAGTATAACGGTAGTAACGGGGCCGCCGACGGCTTCGATAGATAGGCTACCCGTTAGCAATTCGCCTAAAACGGTAAATATCGTGCCTGCAATTTTAAAGGAATAGCCAAAGGTTTTATATACGGCTTCAAAAAAGCCTAGGCGTAAGCTATGCACGCTTATATCCCAATATTTTGCGCCGTCCCTTTCTACTATTCCAACGCCTAACGCCCTCCAGGTTTTGCTGGTTTGGTTGGAGTTTTCAAAGCTACAATCGGCACGGAGCATAACCTCTATATTCTGACTTTCACCGTCGCGAAGAACGGTTAGCTCTACGATATCTCCCTCCGCCTTGCCGTCAAGCGCGTAAATTAAGTCGGTGGCAAGATAGACGGTTTTACCCTCCGCCTTTAAAATTACATCCCCAGACTGAAGGCTGTATTCCGTTGAATAGGAAGGATTATTCTCTATACCCTCAATCTTATACGCCATTTGCCCAAAGGAAATAAAGCTTACGGCGATTAACAAAAGCGCCAACAAATAGTTCATAGTTGCCCCTGCAAGCAAAACTATTATTCTTTTCCAAGGGGCTTTTTCGTTAAAGTAGCCTTGCTTTTCAAGCGGCGAAGCCTCTTGCTCCTCGCCGTCCTCTCCGGCAAAGGCGCAATAACCGCCCAAGGGGAAAACCCTTATTGAAAATATTTCGCCGTTGCGCTTATTAGTCTTTTTAAAAAGGGCGGGGCCGAAGCCTATGGCAAACTCGTTTATTTTAAATTTTAATATTTTGCCTGCTATATAATGCCCTAACTCGTGCACGGTTATCATAGCAAGCAAAATTAAGATTGCTAAAAATATTGGCCAGACGAAGGTTGTTAAAGCGTTGCCTACCCCCGCCCAAAAGCCTGAAGCTAATATATTCATTTTACCTCTTTATAAAGTTATTTGCAAGCTTGCGCGAAAGGCTATCTACCTCGACGAGCTGTGAATAGCTTTCTACGCCCTGATTTTGCGTTTTTTGCAAGACGGAGTCGATAACCTCGGAAATTTGCAAAAAGGAAATTTGATTATTTAAAAATGCCTGAACGGCAACTTCGCCCGAGCCGTTTAAAACGCAAGGCATAATTCCGCCTGCGCTTGCGCATTTTATTGCCAAATCGTAGCAGGGATAATCCTTTTGAATAAGCGGAGCGAAATCAAGGGAAAACGCCGTGGAAAAGCTTAATCTTTCTACCGCGCACTCGCACCTATTCGGGTAAGTTAATGCTAATTGAATAGGCAATATCATTGAAGGAACGCCCATTTGCGCCATAATAGAGCCGTCTGAAAATTCCACCATAGAGTGAACTATGCTCTGCTTATGTAAAACGGTTTTAATGTTAGAATAGGGCGTAGAATATAGGTGATGCGCTTCGATAACCTCGAAGCCCTTATTTAAAAGGGTAGCGCTATCGACGGTTATTTTTTTGCCCATTTTCCAGTTAGGATGATTTAACGCCTGCTGGGGGGTAACGGATTTTAACTGCTCGTTACTATAATCCCTAAACGCACCGCCGGACGCCGTTATTATAAGATTTTTTAAAGGGGCGTTGGCGTTGAAATTTAAGCATTGCCAAATTGCAGAATGCTCGCTGTCGACGGGAATAACGCTTACGCCCATTTTGCGAGCCAAGGGCATAATTATATCGCCCGCGCAAACCAAGGTTTCTTTATTTGCAAGCGCCAAGGTCTTTTTTGCTAATATGGCGGCAAGGCTGTATTTTAAGCCTGCAAATCCGCCTGCCGCTACGAAAACTACCTCTGCCTGACATTTAGAAATAAGCTCTACCGCCCTTTCTTCTCCGCTTAAAAATTGCGTTGCTTGCGGTATATTAGCCACCCTTTTTGCCAAATCGGCGTTGCACAAAACGGCGTACTTGGGCTTTATTAAATTTATTTGCCCTTCAAAATCCTTATACGAGGAATTTGTAATTAGGGCTTCTATTTCAAATTTATCGGGGTGATTTAAAACGACCTGTATAACCTGCTTTCCTATCGACCCACAGCTTCCTATAAGCGCAATTTTTTTCATTATTTATTATACCCAAAAATTTTTCGATTAATGACAAAAGCTCCCTTTTAAGGAGCTTTTTTTAAACTATATTGCTTGCTACTTTTAAACAAAAATCCAAAAGCACGCAAAAACCGTCATTCCGGCAAATAAGGTGCTATCGAACCTATCGAGCATACCGCCGTGCCCACGCAAGATGTCGCCCATATCCTTAATGCCACACTCGCGCTTTACGGCGCTTTCAAACAAGTCGCCCACCTGCGAGGCTATTGCCGTTAAAAAGCCTATTATTAAAAATACCCATAGGGGAATTTGCTCGCCGGATAAAAAGGTAGGCGTTTGATTTACTAAAACCGCTGCGTAGTACGCTACTACTGCGGCAACGACGCCACCTGCAAGCCCACCCAAAGAGCCGATTACCGTTTTGTTGGGGCTTATGTGAGGAGCGAGCTTTGCGGGGAACTTACCCTTTAAAAGCACGCCTGTAAAAAGCGCGAACGCATCAGTTACGGGCACTACCATAACGAGCACGAACATTGCCGAAACGGAATTGTAGGTTAAGTGGTTAACGGCAGAGCAAATTGCACAAAGCATACCTGCGTATAACATACAAGTCATACAATACGCAGTTTCGGTGAAGGTGGTGTGCTTTTTATCGAACACCAAGGCGAACATAAGAGCCATTGCCCCCACGCAAAGAAAAATTACCATTACCCATTGAGCGTTATCGAACATAGTTAACACACCGTTATCGACGAGCGCCCTTGTTAAAACGTAAACGGGAACTATAGCCGAGCAAAAGGCTATGGTTATAAACCGTTGAACCTTTGACTGAACCTTGCAGGCACGCAAAAATTCAAAGCTTCCTATTGCTGCAATTAAGGCAAATAGCGCGTCAAAAAAGTACGAGCCCCAGGTTGGGAAAAACGCCTTTAGCGCACAGCCACCTAATATTACGGCGACGTAAAGCACGCCTACCGCTACTCTATCTTTCATTAAATCTCCTTTATATCTTGCCAAAGCGCCTTTCTCTTTTAGCGTAATCGGCAATAGCTTTATCAAATTCCCCTTCGTCAAAGTCGGGGAAAAGCGTATCGGTAAAATACAGCTCGGCATACGCCGACTGCCAGCACAAAAAATTAGATAGGCGTTTTTCCTTGCCCGTTCTTATAATTAAGTCGGGGTAAGGGATACCGTCCGTGTATAATAGCGCAGAAAACTCTGCTTCAGTTAAAGCTTTACCCTGCTCCACCGCCCTGTTTACCGCGCGCAAAATTTCTGCCCTGCCACCGTAATTAATGGCAAAGACCATAGTAAATTCTGCATTTTTAGGGGAGAGCTTTTCCGCTTCCTCCAAGTTTTTTTGCACTTCTTTAGGAAGAGGAGAAATATCGCCTATAATTTTTATTTTAACGCCCGTATTTTTTTTGCAAAGGCTGTTAAAATAGGTTTTAATTAGGGCATATAGCCCGTCTAATTCTTGTTTAGGGCGGAATAAATTTTCGGTGGAAAGGGCGTAAACGGTAAGGTATTTTACACCTATGCTTTGCGCGTGAGCGCATAATTTTTGCATTTGCTCTACGCCTGCCTTATGCCCCTTTGAGCGGGAAAGACCCTTGCCCTTTGCCCACCTGCCGTTGCCGTCCATAATAAGGCCCACGTGCAAGGGAATTTTTATATTTTCGTTGTCCATATGTATATGAATTAAACACGCCCGCGTGCTTAATTTTGTATTCTATACCCGTTGCAAAAACCGCCGTAATTATACGGTCATTATTTCCTTTTCCTTTGCAGAAACTGCCGCGTCGATTTTAGTAATTGAGTCGGCAACCATCTTTTCTACTTCCTTTTCGCAGGAAGCAAATTCGTCTTCGGAAATAACCTTATCGGTTTTAAGCTTCTTTAACTTATCCATAGCGTCGCGACGATTATTTCTTTCGGCAACCTTTGCATCCTCGCCCATCTTTTTAATTTGCTTGGATAAATCACGGCGTCTTTCTTCGGTGAGCTCGGGGAATACGAGCCTTATGCACTTACCGTCGTTAGTGGGATTGATACCGATGTTAGAAACCTGAATTGCCTTTTCGATACCCTTTAATAAGGAAGAATCCCAAGGGGAAATTACGAGGCATCTGCCTTCCTGCACGGAAATATTAGAGGTTTGCGCAATAGGCGTCATTGCGCCGTAATAGTCCACCATAACCTTATCTAAAATGCGGGGGTTTGCTCTGCCTGCGCGGATTGCGCCAAAATCTTCTTTAAGCACGCTAATCGTTTTTGAAAGCTTGTCGTCAAGAATTAAAATTATTTCTTCAACCTGTTCGTTTTCTATCATAATAAACTCCTTTAAAGGTTTTTTATATATTTTTGTAAATAACTGTAAGTTATTGTTTTACTTTTTTTATGCGCCCGAATAAAAGCGGATTTTTTAGTTGTTATCTATAAGCGTTCCTATCTTTTCGCCACAAACGGCTTTTAAAATAGAATCTTCTTCGTCAAGGCCGAAGGCTAAAACGGGCACGTTGTTTTCCATACACATAGTTGCGGCAGTATAGTCCATTGCCTTTATGCCCTTTTGAATAATGTCGATATAATTAATATGCTCGTATTTTTTAGCGTTGGGGTTAAGCTTAGGGTCGCTATCGTAAATACCGTCGATATTTTTTGCCATCATTAAAACTTCTGCCTGAATTTCGCAAGCGCGCTGAGCGGCTGCGGTATCGGTAGAGCAATAGGGGTTGCCCGTTCCGCAAGCCATAATTACTATTCTGCCCTGCTCGAAATGATGCAACGCCTTACGCAAGATGTAAGGCTCGGCAACCGAGGTCATAATAAGCGCAGTTTGCACGCGAGTGGGGATGCCACGCTGTTCTAAAGCGTCCATCATAGCAAGAGAGTTCATAACCGTTGCAAGCATACCCATATGGTCTGCCGTGGTGCGGTCCATTTTTTTACCCTGTCTGCCACGCCAGAAGTTACCGCCACCGATAACCAAGCCTACCTGCACACCCATATCGTGCACCTTTTTAATTTGATCCACTACCTTTGCGATTACGTTTTCGTTAAGGCCGTGCCCTTGCTCGCCGGCAAGCGCTTCGCCGGAAAGCTTTATTAAAACTCTTTTGTATTTAGGTTGCATAAATTCCTCACAAAATTCTATTTTAGCGTTAGCGTTGCGCCAAGCTATAAGCGCGCATACTCCAACTCACTAATGATTATAGCACATAATTTACCAAAATACAACCCTTAAACGCAAATAAAATTTATTTTAAGGTTTTTATAGCCCGTTTTATTTATAACCGTTAAAGGTAAAAAAATGGCCGTTCAAATATTTGAACGACCGAACGGCTATTACATAGCAAGTTAAGCGGACAAAGAGCAAACAACCTGCCTACGCTCTCCGCTTGACTTGTACTAACTACATTAAAGATTATACCACACAAATTTTAAATGTCAAGACTTAAGGAGAAAATTTTTTATGAAAAATTTAAAATTTGACGATTTGCTACTTCCTTTATAAAAGGAACGGCAAAATTTTTGCCCTATACTTTTTCTTTTTAAAAAAATATTTACATATTAAAAAAAATGTGTTATAATTGCAGGTATAAGGAGATTTTTATGAACTTTGAAGAAATAGTTACTGCCGTTTATAACGCAAGAAAGCTTTTGCCCGATTTTAAGGTTAAATGCTATTCTAACCTACAAACCAGAGCGCAATTAGTTGCAGAAGCACAAAAAACGGTTAGCGAAGGTATAATTTCTTCGCTGGAAAAAATTGAACCCGGCGTTAGCATAGTTTACGGCGACGAGGTGGAAAAATCTAGCGGAAAAAGATTTATTTTAGACCCTATTAACGGTGACGTAAATATGGCAAGGGGATATAATATGAGCTGTATGTCCGTTGCCTACGCTGAAGACGACGAGGTGTTGTTCGGCATAGTATATAACCCTTATTCGGAAGAAATGTTTATCGCCTTAAAGGGCTTAGGTAGCCACAGCTACAACACTAAATTTGGGCTTACCGCCCTTTTAAAGCGTGGCGTTGACGCTTATAGGGACAACGAGCTTAGAGTTACCGAGGTTGACCATAAAGACGCGATTATTGAATTTGGCACGGACTTTATTGAAAGGGGAAATTCTGATAAGAGCTTTGCGCTTATTAAAGAAATTTTTGACGAGTGCCAGGATATTAGAAGAATAAGCGCGCCCGCCCTTACCCTTTGCAATATTGCGGCAGGCAGAATAGACGGGTATTTCCAGCACGATCTTCCCCCTTACGCTTATGCGGCGGCTTCGCTTATTTTGACGGAAGCGGGCGGTAGAATATCTAAGTGGGACGCTAAAAAAATTACCCTTAAGCAAAGCTGTAATCTCGTTGCGGGCAACCCCAAGGTTTATAAGTACTTAAAAAACAAATTAAATTAATTTGCGCAAATTGAGCAAGCTAAAAAAACGCTTTTTGTAAACTTTTAGATAGGTGTTTATGAATAAAAATTCGGTTTTAAATTTTTTAAAAAAGTATGCCGCAATAACCTTAGGCTGCATACTGTATTCGCTTGGTATTGCGCTATTTTTAGACGCAAACAAAATTGCTTCGGGCGGGGCAACGGGTATTTCTATATTAATTAACTACCTTTTCCCCTTTATTGATACGGGCTTGATTTTGCTTATTATAAATATCCCTATGTTCATTATGGGCTGGATAATATTCGGTAAGCAATTCGTAGTTTCCACCGCTTATGCAACCATCGCTTCGTCGCTACTTATTTCCTTTTGGCAATTTTTATTCGACGACGTTTTGCAGCTTTTCCCCTTTACGGATAACCTTTTAATTTCCGCCGTATGCGGAGCTTCGCTGTTCGGTATAGGTATGGGAATTATTTTTAGGATGGGCGCATCTACCGCAGGCACGGATATATTCGTTAAGTGGCTTAGAACTAAATTCCGCTACTTAAAAACGGGGTTAATTTCTATGGTAACCGACCTTACCATAGTTACAGTTTCCGTGCTTTTTATGCACGATTGGGGCGCGCCTATTACCCAAACGTTAGAAGGATTTTTCTATTCCGTGCTGGCCATAGTGGTGTTTACCTTTATGTTCGACTTCGTATTATACGGCGGACGCTCGGCAAAGCTTATTTATATTATAGTTAACCCCGAAAAGGCGGAAAGCTTAAAAACCAGAATAATTAACGAGCTTGACCTTGGCGCAACCTTTTTAGATGCCAAGGGCGCGTATTCGGGCGAAGATAAAACGATTTTTCTTTGCGCGGTTAAAAATATTTACTACCCCAAGCTTAGGGACGTCGTTTACGAGGAAGACGACCACGCATTTTTAATAGTAACCTCCGCAAAGGAAATTTTTGGCGAAGGCTATAAAAGCCATAAGGACGAAGAGCTTTAAAATTAAAGCGCTTACATAAAATTTGCCGTCGCTTCCGCTTGAAAGTTACCGTCAATTACTTATTAATTTTTACCGCAACTTTTTGCGCAGGCAAAAAATTTAACTTATTCGAAGAATAAATTTCACTTTTGCGTTAGCAAAAATTTAACTGCGGCGCAGGCCGTTATTTAACTGCGGCACAAGCCGTTATTTCACCGCCAAAGTCACCGTTATGAAAGAGCTTGAATTTTACCGCCAGGTTGAGCGGAGCATTGTTAAAAAATTTAGAAAGGGTATATTTTCCCCGTTTTTAAACGCACTAAAGCGCTACGATATGATACAAGCGGGCGATAAGATTGCCGTTTGTATTTCGGGCGGAAAGGATAGCGTTTTGCTTGCCAAGTGTATGCAAATTTTAAAAGTGTTTTCTTCCGTGCCGTTCGAGCTTGAATTTTTAGCAATGGACCCGGGATATGCCCCTGCGAACCGCAAAAAGATAGAAGAAAATTGCGAGCTTTTGAATATACCCGTAACCTTTTTTAACACGGATATTTTTGAGGTTTCGGAAACGCTTGCAAAAAGCCCCTGCTACCTATGTGCAAGGATGCGAAGGGGCAATTTATACGCCACCGCAAGGGAAATGGGCTGCAACAAGATTGCCCTTGGCCACCACTTTAACGACGTTATTGAAACGACTATGTTGGGGCTTTTATACGCAGGGCAAATTCAAGCAATGCTACCTAAATTAAGAAGCAAGAACTTTGAGGGCATGGAGCTTATACGCCCCCTTTACACCGTGCACGAGGACGATATTATTGCTTGGAAAAAATATAATAACCTTGAATTTATTAATTGCGCGTGTAGCTTTACGGCAAGGCGCGACGCCCACGAGGACGGCATTGGCGACAGTAAGCGACAGGAAATAAAAGAAACCTTTAAGGCGTGGAAAAAGCTTAACCCCGACGTGGAAAAAAGCGTGTTTAAGGCAATACACTCGGTAAGCCTTGACACTATGCCCGGTTATAAATACAAGGGAAAGTATTACGACTTTTTAGACGATTATTAATATAATTATTAACGCATATAAAAAGGGATGCCAAGTTAGTCATCCCTTTTATTTAAAGGCGCGCCACTTGCAAAATAGCAAGTGGCGCGCCTTTAAACTTTTTAACACTATTACTCATTATTAAAATTAAAGCATTTTTTACAAACTTATATAGAAAAAACTAAAAACAATATTGGGGGACAAATGTAAATTAAAAAAACTGTAAACAACATACTTGCGCCAGAGAGCATTGCGTATATTAAGCTTAACCCCAATTGCACAACAGCGTAAATTACTATTCCAATAGTTAACACAATAGCGTATTTTTTTGCGGAAAAAGCTTCTTTGCAAGTATTTTCGCCGATAAGCGAACGGCGGAATTTTATAAAAATTGCCATAAGCGGAACTGCCATACACAACCATACGCCTACGCATATACCTAATATAATCCAAGTAACCGTAATATAGCGGTCGTTTGTATTATCCACAAGCATTACCCCAATTATAAAAAGCCATATTGCGCTTAAAATAAAATTAGTAATGCTTAAATTTGAGATTTGCAATTTTCTTTTTATCATATTTATCCCTCAAAAAACAAACTATCTTTAAAACTATCAAAAGTAAAATCACTTGCAACAGCGAGATTTAAATCTTCACAATAACTTACAATACCCTCATAATACTTATAAATAATATCCAAATAAGAATACTGCTTTTCATATTTCTGATCATAGGTATCCTCTTGAATCGCTCCACTTCTAGTATCAGCACTTGCATAATTAGTAGTGAGTATTTGCCCCCCCTATAAATAAAAGTGATGCGGCTAAAATACACGTTGCTAATTTAAATTTCATAAAAAACCTCCTAAGTTTTTTAACTATAACACAAAAAACTATTTTGTCAATATTTACATAATTATTTTTGGCTAATACGCTGTTTTTATATAATTTTACAAAACGTTTAAAAGCGGGCGGGATTTTCGTGGCAAATCCCGCCCGCTTAAATTTTTGCGCCTTACTTTTAAGCTTGCGCTTTTATTTATTAATTTTAAAGCTCACGCTTATCTTTACTGAAATAGAATAACGCTACGGTGCCGTCGCCAGTATGCGAGCCGATTACCGTGCCGATATTATTAATAAAAACCTTACCACCCTTTAAGCACTTAAACTCCTGCTCTATATCTCTTGCAACGTCGGTTGCATCTTCTAAAACCATGGAGTTACTAATATAGCACTTTTCGGCGTAGTCTAAACCGTCCTCTGCCTGTTCACGGATAAGCTCGGCAACTATTTTTTTAGCCTTCTTTTTGCCAAGCGCCTTTTTGCGAACGGTTAACTTACCCAAGCTGTTTACATCCATTACAGGACATATTTTAAGCAAAGAGCCAATGGTTGCCGCCGCGCCGGAAACTCTGCCCCCACGCTTTAAATGCGCAAGGTTGCCCGTAAAGAACCAATGCCTTAAGCGAAGCTTGTTTTCTTCAAGCCAAGCGTATAATTCGTCTATACTCATACCTGAATTTTTAAGCTCTACCGCCTTATCCACTAAAAGACCGTAGCCGGAGGAAGCCGCAAGCGAATCCACTACGCAGATTTTTCTTTCGGGATATTTTTTTTCTAGCTCTGCCTTTGCCGCAAGGGAAGAATTGTAGCTTCCTGAAAGACCTGACGAAAATTCAATATGCAATAAGTCGTAGCCTTGCTTTAAAATAGGCTCGAAAACCTCGATTGCTTCTGCTGGCGTAATTTGCGAAGTGGTGGGCAAAGCGCCGTTTTTAATTTTTCCGTAAAAATCTTCGGGAGTGCAAGTGGTGAATAAATCGTCGGGATATTCAGCACCGTCGATAATGTAGTGGAATTTGATATAAGCGCAATCGAGCGCCTTTAAGTGTTCTGCCGTTAAATCACAAGTGGAACTGCAAGTAATTTTGTAATTTGACATAATATCTCCGTTTTAATTATTTAATGAATTTAATTTTGCTATACTGCGTTTTGCAAAGGCGTTGCCGTATGTATTAAGCTTTAGCGCGCCCTTTGCTTTGCCGTAAAATCGGCGTAATTGCCGTGGTTTTAGTGACAGAATTAACGCTTTTATAACTTTAAGATTATTTTAATAAATCTTACTGACTTTTTCAACAAAATTAAGTAAACTGTTGCAAAAGTCTTTTCTACAAAATTTTTTGCTCTCTCTACGCAAAAAAATAGCCACTCTACTGACGGTAGAGTGGCTAAATTAAGTGCCCTATATGCCCGAATTAACGGTGTTTTTTGTTTTTTAACGGGTACGGAAGGTGCTTTTTTTAGTTTTTTGCGGGGCAAAGCTAAACTTACAGTTATTGATTTTTTGCTCTATGTAAACAAATCAAAACGGCTATGTTTGCGGTTTAATTTATAGTTTAAACAATATAAAACCGCCGTTTTTAGGATTTATTTTGTGGTTTAAACAAAGCAAAACCTCCACGCTTGAGGGATTTATTTTATAAACCACCGCGGTTGTGGAGTTTGTTTTATAAACCACCGCGGTTGTGGAGTTTGTTTTATAACCCGCCACGCTTGGGGGGGTGGTTGTTCTCAAACGGAGCAAAACCCGTACTTTTTGTTTGCGAAAACGGTAATTAAGCCCTGATTATTTTTCGTTTTTATGCAAACAATCAAAACCACCGCGCTTGGATTGTTTAAGCGGAGCAACCCTACCACGCTTGGGATTTTATATTCAACCTTTTACAATCGCTTTAAAGGCTACGGCTATATATTAGCAATCGCAGTTGCCGATTAAAAAAAGTATTATACAAATTATAACTATAATAATTACGGCTTTAAGGGGCGAACCACCACCGCTTCCACCGCCACCGCTTCCACCGCTTGAATTATTAAAATCGAAAAAGTCGTTTAAATTCGGCATAAGCAAAAATCTCCTATTCTTCTAAATAATCGTCAAGGCTTTTAAAATGCGCGTAATCGATTAGCAGGTGATTGTTATAAACCTCGTTTATCGGCAAGGCTTTAAGTAGCATATTAATTGCCCAGCCTTGGGCACGCCTAACCGTTTTATTAGGTAAAATTTTGTAATAGCTGTGGCAAATTTCGTCGTTACGGCGGAAATTTTCGGGCAATTTGTACCCTTGTGCTTGCAAATCTGCAACAAATTCTTTTTTTGCATCTTCGTCCTTTAGATACACGAAGATACTTAAGTAACCCCAGGGCATACTTAACAGTGTTTTCATTTTTTCTCCTTGTAAATCTTATATTCCACAAGAAGCGCAAAAAAACACCCATCGTTACGACGGGTGCAAATATACGAATAAATCCGTTCCCATCGTTCAAGCTTTGGCACCTTACCTTTTTAGGCAGGTTGTCGGCGGTCGTCGGGCTTGTCCCTCACGCACTCTTTATGGTATTTATATTATAATATATTTTTAACGATAAGTCAAGCGTTAAAATAAAATATAAAAGCGCCTGATAAACTTTTCAAGCGCTTTTGCATTTTTAATTTAGTTGTTTATAGCGGATAAAACTGCAAGACTGCCTGCTACGTCGATATATTTTACCGTAACGGAAGGGGGCACGTTGATTTGCACCGCGGCAAAGCTTAAAATTTTAGTTATGCCGGCTTCGATTAATTTATCTGCAATACTTTGCGCCGCCTTTGCAGGCACGGTTATAACGGCAAGCGTTGCGTTATACTGTTTAACCGTTTTTTGCAAATCGTCGATGGAATACACCGTTTTATTACATATTTGCGTGCCGATTTTTTCGGGAGCGGAATCAAAGCCCGCAACCATATTAATACCGAATTTTTCAAAGCCGTTATAAGATAAAATTGCCTTACCTAAACCGCCTACACCCACTAATATGGCGTTTTTAAGCTCGTTACAAAGCAAAAATTGTTCTATTGCAAAAATAAGCTCTTTAGTAACGTAGCCCACCTTGGGCTTACCGACTGCGGAGGTATAAGCCAAATCCTTTCTAACTAAAACTTCGCCCATATTAAGGGCAACGGCGATTGCGCCTGAAGAAATATAAGTATTGCCTACTTCGGGCAAGGAACGCAAATAATTTAAATATACCGGCAACCTTTCAAGGGCTATTTCGGGCATATTATTACTCATTTTAACCTCACATTGCAAGGGCTGCCGCGCCGTATGCGCCTGCTTTAGAGCCGAGTGATGCGGTAACGACCTTTACGGGAGCAAAATCAGTTCCGCCGAAAAGTTCTTTATCTACGAGCTTTTGAACGGGTACGGAAAGATTTTCGCCCTGCTTGCTTACGCCACCGCCGAGCATTATAACTTCGGGGCGGAATATGTTAGCAAGGTTTGCAATTCCGCAAGCTAAATATTTTTCGTACCAGTCAATAACTTCCTTTGCCGCAATATCGGTATCGTAATAGTCGAACGCCGTTCTGCCGGTAGCAGTTTCGCTAGTGTATTTTTCCCACATTCTTGAACCGGGGTTATCTTCCATAACCTCCCTAGTCTTTTTCATTAAAGCGGTAGCAGAGCAATAAACCTCGAAGCAGCCGCGTCTGCCACAGGTGCAAAGGCTACCAAAGCGTTCAATTACCATATGGCCGATTTCTGCGCCTGCGGATTTGTTACCTTCGAAAAGCTTTCCGTCCAATACTATACCGCCACCAACGCCCGTGCCTAAAGTAATTAAAATGCTGTTGGAATATTCTTTACCTGCGCCAAACTTCGCTTCGCCTAAAGCGGCTGCGTTAGCGTCGTTGGTGATTTTTACGGGCATTTTTATAATGCCTTCAAGCTTATCAACCAAAGGATAATTTTTTAAACCCAAATTGCCTGCAAATACTACCACGCCTTCCTTGCTGTCGATAAGGCCGGGGCAACCAACGCCCACCCTTGCAAAATTACGCGAAGCCTTGCAGCTTAAAAACATTTCGTCAATAAGCTTGGCAATATTATTACACATATTGTCGCCACCGTCTTCACAGCCGGTTTCGATTACGCCTTCGGCAAGAACTACACCGTCCTCGTCGATAATCATTCCTTTAACGGTCATCCCGCCAATGTCAATACCAACGTAAGTTTTCATATAACCTCTTTTTTCTCGCACGCATAGCATACGAATTTTAAATATATTTTAACCTATTTAATTTTACACCCAATTATTAAAACTGTCAAGCCCATTTTGAAAAAATTTTACAAAATTTAAAAGTTTTTAACAAAACGGTTTAATTTTATAATTTAAAAAAGTACGCTACCCTTTAAAGGAATAGCGTACGGCATATTTTATAAAAAATTTATACAAAAACGAAAAACTGTGAAATTTAAACGTCGTATCTGCCGGTTATAAGCCCGATTACTTGAATAGCAAGCTGAACTATTGCGTAAGCCGTTAATACGGGCGCGAGCAGAATACCCATAACAAGCGACCTTATGGGGTATAATTCCCACTCTAAAAAGGCAATTAAATCGTCAACCTCATCCCTAAGCACCCACGAACGAATATATATAGGTACGTTTATTAAGATGCAGGTTAGGCAGAAGCCTAAAATGTTCATAATAATATCTTCGCCACCGGAAGCACAGTTTTCAAACGCAGAGGTAATGCCTAAAACTGCAATAATAACCCATACCGTGCGCCAAATAATTGCCCAAACCTTCATATTTTCTCCTTTGTATAATACAATTTATATTAATTTTTCGCTTAAATTAGAGCGAAAATTTTTTAACTTTTATTATTCGCCTATTTATTTCGTGCCGGTTGAGCCAAAGCCACCTGCGCCACGCGCGGTAGAAGAAAGCTCTTCCGCCTCTATAAATTTAGCCGTAACGTAAGGGGTTATTACAAGCTGCGCTACCCTTTCGAAAGGAGCGACCGTTTGCGCTACCTCGCCGTGATTGTGAAGGGCAACCTTAACCTCGCCACGGTAGTCGCAATCTACAACGCCCACCTTGTTTGCGGGGGCAAGCCCTTTTTTAGTTGCCAAACCGCTTCTTGCATAAATTAAGCCTGCGAAGCCGATAGGAAGCTCTAACGCGATACCCGTAGGTATTACCACCGTTTGGTGGGGAGCAACAGTAACCTCGCCGTCAAGGCAAGCGTAAAGGTCGGCACCTGCCGCGTATTCGCTACCGTAGGTGGGAAGCTTTGCAATATCGTTTAATTTTTTAATATTAATTTCCATAACCACTCCAATTTATTGTGATTTATTATTTGTGTAGTTTTTTGCTGATTTTATCAGTATTTGGCGCATATATAGCCACCAATTTAAAATTTTTCCCCTTTTTTTCTCGCTAATCGCTATTTAAATAAGGGTTGCCAAAGCGCAAGTTTAATTAGCGTAAACTGTGGGCTACCGTAGCGTAAGTGACTGAGGGTTGCCACAGCGCGACAAAGAAATGCGTTATTGTTTTGCCCCACAGCTTGGGCGAGTGATTAAAGCCTTATAGTTGCGAGCAGTTCGAGAAGCGTGAGGAAAACCTGAAGGAGCTTACTTAGCGTAAGTGACTGAGGGTTGCCGTAGCGCGACAAAGAAATGCGAAGTAAATATAAGGTTTTAAGTCTGTTCGTCCCAAAGCACAACCTCATCCCTTTCAAGCGATTCTTTAACAAGAATATATCGCTGATTAGTAGAGCCTTTAAAGCGAAGGCGGATGTCTTTTAATTCTTCAACGAACCTGCCGTCAACCAAAACGTCAATGCAGTTTAAAAGGCGCATAACGGTGTTGATGTTGCCCTTTTTGCCCGTTAAAAGATGCGCTTCGAAATCGTAGCCGGTAAAGCACCAAATAGTTTTATTAGGATAGGTTGCCCTTACCCTTTCTACAAAATCCACCAAGGCTTCTTGATTTTCTTCTTCAAAGGGATCGCCGCCAACGAGCGTTAAGCCCTTGATGTGATCGGGAGCAAGCGCCGCGATAATTTTATCTTCCACCTCTTTAGTGAAGGGTTGGCCGTAATTAAAGTCCCACGTTTCGGGGTTAAAGCAGTTTTTGCACCTATTGCGACAACCGCTTACGTATAGGGAAACCCTTACGCCGGGGCCGTTAGATATATCGTACCATTTAATAGTTGCGTAGTTCATAAAAGCCTCTTACCGTATAATTTATATTGTAGCACTCTTTTGCAAATTTACTGCAAAAACGCCGTTAGTTGCCATATATTAGCGCGCCAATTAAAAGATTTGCATCTTTTAATTGGCGCTTAAATTTTATTTTTCTTTTAAATTAGATTAATTATAAGTGCAATACTCTTGCCTTAATTTCCTTGGTTTTACCAACGTTCCAGAAATTTTCGCCCAAATAACCGCAGGTTCTTCTAGTAACGTTCATTTTGCGTTGGTCCTTGTTGTGGCAAACGGGGCATTCCCACTCGTTGTCGTCGTTTATAATAATTTCGCCGTCGTATCCGCACTCGTGGCAGAAGTCAGACTTGGTATTAAATTCTGCGTACTGAATATTATCGTAAATAAATTTTACAACGTCTTCCATAGCAGTTAAGTTTTTAGACATATTGGGAATTTCAACGTAGGAAATCGCACCGCCCGAAGAAATTTTTTGATATTGGCTTTCGTAGCTGAATTTAGTAAATGCGTCGATATTTTCACGCACGTCAACGTGGTAGCTATTGGTGTAATAGCCCTTGTCGGTTACGTCCTTAATAGTGCCAAAGCGTTCTTTATCTATTCTTGCAAAGCGGTAGCAAAGCGATTCTGCAGGCGTGCCGTAAAGCGCAAAGCCGATATTAGTTTGCTTTTTCCATTGTTCGCAATGGTCGCGAAGAGAGTTCATAACCTTAAGCGCAAATTCCGCACCTACGGGGTCGGTGTGAGAAACGCCCTTTACAAGCTTGGTAACCTCGTACAAGCCGATATATCCCAAGGATATGGAGGAATATCCGCCAAAGAGATACTTATCGATTTTTTCGCCCTTTTGAAGCCTTGCAATTGCACCGTACTGCCAATGAACGGGGGAAACGTCAGAAACTACTCCCATTAACGCGTTATGGCGTACCATCAACGCTTCAAAGCAAAGCTGTAATCTTTCTTCTAAAATTTGCCAGAACTTTTCTTCGTCGCCCTTTGCTAAAATACCGCATTGAGGAAGGTTTAGCGAAACTACGCCCTGATTAAATCTGCCTTCAAACTTGTAGTTTCCGTTTTCGTCCTTCCAAGGTGAAAGGAAGGAACGGCAACCCATGGGCGAGAATACGTTTCCTTCGTAATGCTCGCGCATTTTTTTAGCGGAAATATAGTCGGGGTACAATCTCTTTGAAGAGCATTTAACCGCCATTTTAGTTAAATAATCGTATTTGCCACCCTTTAAGCAGTTATTTTCGTCTAATACGTAAATAAGCTTGGGGAAAGCAGGGGTAACGTAAACGCCAACCTCGTTTTTAATGCCCTGATAGCGCTGTTTTAATATTTCTTCCACTATCATTGCGTTTTCTTCGATATATTCGTCCTTTTCGTCAAGATATAAGAAAAGGGTTACGAAGGGCGACTGACCGTTAGTCGTCATTAAAGTATTAATTTGGTATTGAATAGTTTGCACTCCGGCCTTAAGCTCGTCCTTAACGCGCATATCCACGATTTTCGTTTTGGTTGCTTCGTCAACCTCTTCACCGAAAAGCTCGTTACATTGCTTTAAGTACTTTTCACGCGTTTTTCTAAGGTATTTGCCAAGGTGCGCAACGTTAACCGACTGACCGCCGTACTGCGAAGATGCAACCGACGCGATAATTTGCGTAACGATAGTGCAAGCAACCTGGAAGGATTTGGGCGATTCAATCATTTTTCCGTTCATAACGGTGCCGTTTTCAAGCATATCCTTAATGTCGATTAAGCAACAGTTAAAGATGGGCTGCAAGAAATAGTCAGCGTCGTGGAAGTGTAAAACGCCTTCGTCGTGAGCCTTAGAAATATATTCAGGCAAAAGGATACGGCGGGTTAAGTCCTTCGAAACCTCGCCCGCAATTAAATCACGCTGAGTGGACGCAGTACGGGCGTTTTTGTTGGAGTTTTCTTCCATAACGTCCTTGTTTGCGTTTTTGATAAGCGAAAGGATGCTCTCGTCCGTGGTGTTCGCCTTACGGATAAGGGCGCGCTCGTAGCGGTACAAGATGTACGCCTTCATAAGCTGATATTTGTTTAATTCCATCAGCTTTTCTTCTACGATATCTTGAATATCTTCAACTAAAAGTCTTTTTCTGTGCTTACGCGCAATGTCGTCGACGATTTGCTCAATTTCCGCCTCGGTTATTCTGTCTTCTTCGTCAACAGCAGCGTTTGCCTTACCAATTGCAACGGCAATTTTATTCCTATCAAAATCTACCGTTGTGCCGTCTCTTTTAATAACCTTCATAACTACCCCTTAAGTAAAAATTTTTTTGTGTTTTTTTGCTATATTTTATATTTTTGTGTCGCGAGTCGGTGCAGTATATATTATACTGCCTATTTTGTGGATTGTCAATACCCTAACACACAATATATTGTATTTATTTTAAAAATTTTTTTTATTTTTAAAAACGCAACGCATAAAAGTATAATATATATATTGTATAAAGTCAAGTGTATAAACACAATATTTAGTATGATAATTATTTTCAAAAACACTGCGCAAAAATAAAAAATATTTGTGCAAAGTGCCTTAACGCACCCTTAATATTACACTACACGGCATCACTAATTTTATTTTGCTTAACGGCAATAATACCCACCGTAAAATATAGGCGGGCGCGATTTTTTAATCGCGCCCGCCCTTGCAATTTTTGCCCGTTCCAAAAAGTTACAATTTTTTTTAAAATTTATTTTTTTGTTTTTTGTTTAAACGTATGTTTTTTGTGTTATAAATAAATCGTAAACATTTGTTTGTATGTTTGAGGCCTCTTATTTACACAAATAGTTTAAAAATTTATAAAAAAAGGTGTTTTAATCATGAATAAAAAATTAATTAACAAAATTTTAGAAAAGCTTAAAACGGAGCAAGCCGAACAGTTAAATAAAAACGGCAATTTAAATGCTGACCAACAATCTAACGGCAACGCTTCTTCCGTAACCTCGGCAGAGCAAAACTCTGCCACAGCCGCAGAAAATATGGCAAACCCTACTTCTGCGGGAACTAATAATACCGTAGCACAAACCACTACAACAAGAACTTATAATTTAGGCAACAGT
>SVIM01000034.1 GCA_015069485.1 Clostridiales bacterium
GTTCGTTACGATGATGCAGGATGCTTGTAAGAGCTACAGGGGAGACACAAAACGCACCCATGACACTACCTGTGATGAATGTAAATATTTTCAGTGTGGTGAAGATTGGATTGGTATTTGTAAATGTGTCTTGCGACATAAAAAGAACGAGTAGGAAACGCAATATATACGTATAATGGTAGAAAACACCGAGGCAAGACCTCATAACATAAACAACGATAAGGAGTATACTATGAAAAAAATTATTTTGGCTTTATTCTCTATTATAATGATAGCAACAATGCTTGTTGGCACAACGGTTTTTGCAGGAGCTGAAGCTACGGATATCATCCCCGTTCCCGAAATGCCGGCTATTGACAGACCCTATAAGAGTATAGGGGAGCTTGGAATTGATTTTGAGGAGAACGATGCGTATTTCCCTCAGCAGATCGAAATAAGATACGAGGGCGGCAAGGCCTACGTTGAGGATTTCGGTGCAAGCTCCGTAGAGATTTATGACTTCGGTATTTATAATTACGTTTCCCTTGAGCTTATAGAAGGCTATTGGACTGCGGAATTATCTGCTGCTCCTACGATTGTATACGTTTATTCCTACGATGCCTCCCTTAACGACAGGTATTTGACCGCGGTATATTACGGAGACGGTAGCAGAGACCATTATGTAAGATTAATTGACAATGATATTGGCGTAGAGGCTAGCTTTGCATTTGAATATGGAAACGTAACGGTTATATACCAATCCGGAAACTACTATTATGAGGATAGATACGAGGGCGGCATTCTTAACACTCACGGCGTATCAAATCATGAGGACAAAGAGAGTATCAACCAGGTTCTTTACGGAAGCGACGGCAAAATCCGCTATTGCACGTTATACACTGACGGTTATTACCACTATTTCCCCGAGCAGGGTTGGGATGACGAAAAGTACACCGAGAACGAAGCAATCACATCTGGCATCGAGTATGCGACCATTATGAAAACCGAGCATTCCGCATCGGTCGAGCATAGAATAGAGGGTGCGTTAAATACGATCATGATTCTGTTCGACGTTCCCGAGGAAACCCGAAAGATGAAGGTCGCAAAGGTGCTTGCAATGGACTACCGAGCAATCGGAAGAAAGGTCTATGAGGATTTCAAGAGGTACGTGACCGAAACTAACGAACATAATCTCGAAGAAATATCGAAAAACGCGAGGGCGAAGTCGAAAAAATAAAAATCGAGCAAAGGGATATCCCTATTTGGTAGATACTACGTACCTACCAAACAAACCCTATTAACAATTAACAAAAAATAATTTGGAGGCAAAACTCAATGAAAAAAACACTCACAACAACAATTATGGCGCTTTTACTTTGTGTCTGTTTGGTATTCGGCTTGGCAGGCTGTGGTGCAAGCCAAGATGATATTGATACAACCGTAAACACCGCTATCGCTCCCATTTCCGAGCAGATCACCGCAATCAACACTTCTATTGGCGATCTGAAAGCCGTCGATACCGCCCTTGACGGTTACATAGACGCTTTGGAAACAAAGACAACAGAGCTTGAAGCGAATGACACTTTGGCGGCAGAAGAAATTACGGCAATTAAGGCAACCATCGAAACATTAAAAAGCAAAGATACCGAGCTTGAGGGCAAAATCACAACCCTTGAAAACTATGTAAACACCGAGCTTTCCGAAACGGAGGATTGGGCAGAAGCTACGTTTGCTACTCTTGCACAGTATGCAGAGATACAGACGGAAATTTCAAACATTAAAACTACACTTACCACCCTTGTTGATACAACGGCGCTTTCTACCGCTATTTCTACAAGCGAAAACGGTATGAAAGAATGGGTAAATACCACCCTTGCAGACGGTTACTACACGATTGCAGAAATTGATACCAAGCTTTCCGATCTTGAAACAAAGCTGAACGGCGCGGACGATACGCTTGAAGCGGCAATCGAGGAACAGAAAACGGCTCTTGCAACCGCAAAGAGCGAGCTTACAACCGCCTATACCGCTGCTATCAATGAAGCTATCGAAACAAATAACGGTACGTTCAATCAAAAGATTGCAACCGATATTGCAACCGCAAAAGAAGAATTACAAACAAAAATCGATGGGATAAATACGGAACTTACCGCGATTAAAGAAAATATCCAAACGTTAAATAATAAAGTTGCCGAACTTGAAAACAAAATCGAAAAACTTGAAAATAGAATTAACTGCCTTGAAGGAAATCACGAGGCGGAAACTATTTCTTACGTATATACTTGGTCTGAAACTGCGCCGACTTCCACTAAAAACTATACCTGCTTACATTGTGGAAAAGCCATTGAAGAAACTGTTTCGCCAAGCGTTTGGAGCGTTGGCGATAAAGTAACCTACGTTGCAAAAGACGGAAATTCTTACGTTTCGACGGTTGGGGAAGTTACGGACGGAAAAGCGGTTCTAATTAACGAAACTGTAAATATTGTTGAATATACTTACGATAACTGGACTGATGAAAAAGTTCTTGCCTTGTTGGATAACGTAGGGGCAAGATATCCAAGCGAATCCGAAGCGGTGGCAACACTTTATCAAGCCGCAACCGATCCTTATGTAGATAGCAATGATTTAACCAGCGCAAAATATCGGTATTTGGCTGTGTATCAAGAAGATACAACGGTAATGTATCGTTATTATGGTTCATCAATTTGGAATTATAAGGAACGTTCTTATTGGGGATCTTTTAACAATAGAACGGCGACGTTGTATTATTGTTACGTTTGGGATATTCCTATCACAACGGCTGAATAAAAACTAAATAAAGAGCCTGCGACGCGAAAAATACGAACAGACTTGAAACAAAAATAACTGCGGTGGGCAGAAATGCTCACCGCTTTTACTATCCCTACATATCAAAAACCGATACGCAGTAAGCAAAGAAAAACCGACATAAAAAGTTTTCAATTTAAAGTCGTATAATCCCGAATAATCTCTGGACTTATGAAGCTCTTTGTGGTATGTTGTAGTTGCTCAGGCGACAGCATGGAAAACTTGCGCAGAAAGAGAGGTGAAAATACGGAAACATATTCACGCTCAAAGCTCACAAAAAAGAGAAACGCCTTGGATCTACAAAGAACTCCAAGGCGCTGATGGCGCAGAGAAAGGGATTCGTAAGGGAGGCGAAGCCGAACGGAATAGCGATTGTTACGAAGTCAATCGCGTTCATATTTCGACTATACCTTAACTTGAAGTATATGAGTGGTGCGCTAAGCAATAAATAAAAAAAGAGATGGCAAAACCATCTCTCTTTTTATTTTGTGGCGAATAACCGCACCACGACTTGGCGCAGAGAAAGGGATTCGAACCCCTGGATAGTCTCCCATCAACGGTTTTCAAGACCGCCGCATTCGACCACTCTGCCATCTCTGCATCATTTTATATTGATTTATTATACTGTTATGTTTCGCTTTTTACAAAACCGCCACTAACTCGCTTTGCTCGTGGCGTCGCACTATGTGCTTAGCTACGCACACTTCTACCATCTCTGCATAAAATAGCCTAATTATTTTAACAAAAGAAAAAATTGTTGTCAATTATTTTTAGCCGTTAAACCAAAAAATTATTCCCCCTTGGATATTAGCTTACAAGGGGGAATTTTTTATTCTGCTTTTAAAGCGTTTTTTTCTTTTTTAAAGGTATTGTTTGCTTCGTCTATAAGATTTTTTTGCGCAGGCGCAGGCTTGTAGTAGCCACGCGCAGACATTTGCGTAAACAAATCGTACTGGTCGGAAGAAACCGCAAGTAAATTTTCGGAAAAGGCTTTACGCATTGATTTTGTGCTACCTTCAAAAAGCGCGGTAGCGTATAAGCTTATAAGCTGCTTTTCGGAATCCATCATATCCATAATAGCATCCTTTTCGCATAGCGTTGATTGACTTTTTTGTAATCTCATATTAGCCCCCTAAAATATTTAAAAGCGCATTGTAGCGCTGTTCGTGCGAGTCTGCAATTTTCGTCATACAATCGGCAAGCTCTATATCCGTAAGAGTACGCGAATACATACGCGCCTTTTTACAAATTAAACCTTCGTAAGATAAAACGTCGTTTAAAAGCGTAAGTTCTTTTTGAGTAATTTCTGCCATAAAAAAACACCTCCGCCATAAGTTTTTGCATTACGGCGGAGAATATTCCCTTTATATAAAATTTATTCTTTTATGTCTTTAAAAAGGTCTGAAGGGGCTTCGCTTTGCCCTTTAATTAAGGTATATTGTGGGTCTAATGAAAAATCACGCTCGAAATTACACTCGCCACCTAACGCTTCTACAACATATTTAAGCTCGGCAAAGTCAGCGTATCCTAAGCCTTCTTCTTGCAAAATTTCTAAAAGGTACGAAATTGCTCTTTCGTCGCCGTAATGTAAAAGGTAGGTTGCGTGAAGCGATAAATTTTCCCTGTCTTGACGAAGCGCGCAAATAAGGGCGTTAAACACGCTATCGTCGCCAACCCTTGTGTGCGACAAAATATCAAGCATGGTTTCCGTTTGGTCGCCTTCCTTTAATTTATTAAGCGCAAGGGCTTTTACCGTATCGGCGCAGGGAATAATTTTTTCGCAAAGCTCTGCTTTAGTTTTGCAAGAAAGCGCGTTATCAAAGAGCATATTAAAGTATTCTTCGATAGCAAAGCAAGAAGAGCCGATTAAGTTAATCGTGTATAAAACCTGCTCCTCGTTGCCACTTAAAAGGGGCAATAATTTTTGTTGTAAATTTCGCTTTTCTAACTCCTCGGTTAAAAATTGGGGCACGGATATGCCTTGATTAAAGTGGTTTTCAAGCGTTTTTATAATTTGCGAATCAGTTAAGTTTTTATAGTATTGCACGGGAGATACGCCAAGCGATTTAATAACGCTTTTACCAAACTTTTCGTAAAGCTTAGGTATAGCCTCCTCCCACTCTTCCGCGCTTTTTTTATTGGGATTTTTGGCAATATAGTCGGAAATCTTTTTATCGAATATTCCGTCAAAATCGTAAACTTTCATAATAACCCTTTAATTTGCGTAGCTTAAAATTAAATCCACGGTGGCTTTGTCTGCATCAAAGAATTTATGGGCGGCTTTTTTATCGATACCTACTTCGGCTATATTAGCGAGCGAAAATATTGCCGCAGTTAAGGAATTTACGTCTTTGCAAATATCTAAAGCGTTTGCTTCTTCCATTTTGCGATATAATTTTTGGCAAATATTTTTAAATTTTACGCCATAACGCTCTTCAATAATGCAAAAGCGTGAAAATAAATTTGCATACGACGTAATAAAATATTTGCGCTTTGCCCTGCCCAAATTGAGCTTGTGCGTTTGCAACCTTTTATACATATTGCAAATTACAACGCCAAATTCATTTTGTTCGTTTCGCTCTGCTAAAAGTGATAAGGCACGAATTTTTAACGCGTCTGAATAAAAAGCGTTTAAAAGAATTTCACGCACTAAATCGTCTGCCTTTGCCTGCACCGCGCACGAGGCGGCAAGGTGATAAAGCTCACTATCTTCCTTTAGGTCGCCTTCGTCAAAGCACCAGCGAATACACTCGGTTATATCCATAATATCCGTTATCGAATTGGCGGTTTTGGGCGTAAGCTTAACGAACGCCGACAAAAATTTTAGCGAGCTTTCGCGCTCTTTTGCGGGCAACCTATAAAAGTAGCTAAGCTCCTTTTCCTCCGGCTCGCCTTTAATATACTGGTAGTAAAATTTTGCGGTAACCGCGTTGGGGTAAATGGTTAAAAGCTTTTCAAAGGCTTCTAAGCTACCCTTTAAATTTCCGCTATTGTAGGCAGAAATTGCCTTAAAGTATAACACGGTGCAATCGTAGCCTAATTCGCTTTCTAATTTACAAAAAAGCTCGTACGCCTTGCCGTGCATTTTATTTTCGCAACAAACGGTGGCTATTTTATAAATATCGTCGATATTTTCCGCTTTTATATTAACTAATCTTTCGGCAAGAATTTTGCCTTCTTCTCCGTTTTTTTGTTCCGTTTTTACCGCGGCAAGCGTAGTTAAAGCCTGAATATTATCCGGGTCAACCTTTAATATATTTAGGCATTCCCTTTCCGCTTCCTCGCACTTATCGGAAATAATTTTGCACATTGCAATATAGTTGCGCGCTACGAGATATTTTTCGTTGCCTTCCTGCACTTCTTCAAAGGTTTTAATTGCGCTGTCGAAGTCGTTAATTCGCATATAGTCCACGCCCTCTGCAAGCTGCTTGGAGTAGTCGGCATACTTGGGGGGATAAACTATTTTAAGCGGACTTTCTTCCTTGCGCATAAAGGCCTTTATAATATCTTCGCGCGCTTCTTTGGGCAAATCGTCCGTTTCTTGCAAAAGCTTATTGTAGTAAAACGCGGCAAAATGCTCGTTTCCCATATTCATAAACGCAACGGCAAGACCTTCGTACGCGTCGGCAATATCTAAATTTTTATGCGCGTCCAAAAACCTAAACCAATAATTAACGCACTTTTCGTAAAGCTGCATATCGTCGAAAATTTCAGCGTAAAGCATTAGTGAATTTTCGCTGTTGCCGTTTTGCTGCGCGTTTTTATTTAATAGCTTTAAAGCGCCTATTAAGTTGTGGTTATCTACCATTTCGGAGGCAAGCCTTAAAAGCCTTTGTTCCCCGAAATCCATTTGCAAAGTCTTATTCATTAAATAATTTTAGTATATCTTCCTTAAAAAACTCGTGCTCGGTGTTGCAATAGTGACAATGAACGGAAACCTTGCCCTGCTCGTTTACTATGCTTAAAAGCTCGTCCTTGCTCATAGAAAGCAAAATTTTGCTTATTTTTTGGCGTGAGCAGTTGCATTTATATTCGGGGGAATACATATAAACGAAGCCTTCCTCCGTTTCTCCCTTAAATAATTTTTGCATAATTCCCTCTACGCCCATTTCTTTTAAAACCTCGCACACCTTTACGAAATTTTGCATTTTATTTTCCGCTTTATCCATATTTTCTTGCGAAGTACCGGGGAGAAGCTGCATAACCACGCCACCTGCTATAACGCATTTTCCGTCGTCGCCGATTTCTACGCCAACGGCTACTGCGGTGGGAATTTGCTCGCTTATATGGAAGTATTGCATAAAGTTTTCAGACACGTCGTCGCAAACGAGCTGACAGGTGCCAACGAAGGGACGAAAGAATCCGTCGTCCTTAATAACCGTCATATATCCGCCCTTTAATTTGCCTTCCGTTTCGCCGTCGATATAGCCGCGGATATGTAAATCCTTATCGCCGGAAACGCTACAGGTACCAACTTCACCTTCGGCTTTAACGGTTATTGAAATTGCGCCAACTTCGCTTTTTAAGCAGCCCGACATATACGAAGCGCAAGTTAAAAGACCACCCAAGGTTTTTGCCGCGCCCTTATTTAGGTTGTGAATTTTTATGGCTTCGTTTACCATATCGGTAGTTTCCATAACGGTTAACGAAACTTGCTTATCGTAAATTAAGGTTTTATATAATTTGTTCATAGCTTTTTACAAATAAAATTAATCCTTTCAGTTTTTTCTTTGCCTAAATGGCCTTCCGTTGCAATAACCTCAAAGCCTGCCCTTTGAAGGGTGGAAACAAGCTCGTCCTCTTCGTGAATATACTGCAGGTGCTTTTCGTCTGCACGGGTATATTTACCGTCCTCTCCCTTTATAAAAAAGGTTAAGTCCATTTCTACGCTATCTTCCTTTAATTTATTAAACCATACATAGGTTATATCTTCGCCGTCGTCGCAAAAAAGATTGTTGGCTAAAATGTTTTTTAGCTTGTAGGACGAGGAGATATCAAATATAAACACACCGCCTTTTTTAAGGTTTTTTGCCACGTGCGAAAAAGCGGAAAATAGCTTTGATTGAGGGATATAGTTGAGGCAATCGTTAATAGCCACGGCAAAATCGCATTTTTTTATCAATTTTAGTTTGGTTATATCTCCAAGTAAAAATTCTATATTTGCTCCATTTTGCAAAGCTATTTGTTTGGCCTTATTAAGCATTTCGGCAGACACATCCACACCGCAAATGTCAAAGCCTTGTTTGTATAGCGCGCGGGTAAAATAGCCGTTACCGCATCCTATATCTACACCGCAGAGCCCCACCTTTTGCTCTTTTAGCTTTTCAATTAAATACTGCGACCATTTTTCATAGTCGCAGTCGTAATTTAAATATTCAAACAGACTGCCCAACGCAGTGTACGAATTTTGCATAATATTTCCTTATCTTAAAAGATTGTCAGGGCTAATCATCTTCTTTTTGCCCTTTTTATCGGTTTGATTAAGAGCCTTTTCTCTATCCTTAAACAGCTCGTTATATTCGGCATACTGCTTATCGCCTTGGTGTTCTTTGCTATAAGCTTGAGCCTTGTCCTTAATTTGAGCCTTTTCTTCTTCTACACGCTTAATGTCCTTGCGGGAGAAGCCTTTAGAAATTTGAGCGACCTCGCCCTTTTCGATAGGAAGAACGGGCTTTGCCAAAAGCGCGCTTTTACCAGCTGCAAGCAATAAGCCGTTATCGTCCTTTTGCGCGTCGGCTTGCGTTTGCTTACCTTCTGTCTTTTCCTTTTTACCGTCCTTTAAGTCGCCTTTGTTTTTGCCCTGCGAATTTTTTGACTTTGCATCCTTTTTAGTAGGAGGAAGGAAAATATCGAAAATCCATTGAGTGTATCCCATCCAAATTAAGCAAGCGGTTGCAAGGGTAATAAACACGGTTACTACGAACATTACGTAGTACATAAAGCCTTCGCTAAAAATAAAAGCTAACGCGGCGAGCATTACTGCAAACGCGGCAAAGAAAATGCTTTGCAAGGGAGTTGCTACAAAAAGCGTAAGCGCAGTTTTTAAAACGCCGCCGATATTTGCTTTATAGCTTGTGCCTATTGCAATAATCCAAGCGCCGTAAACGGCTGCAAGCACGGTTAAAATTATTACGGCGATCTTTGCAACAATAGGCCAAAACGCACTTGCGCCCATTGCTATGGCAAGATTTGCCCAGTCGCAAACCATTACGCAACCGAATAAAATAACAGTAAAAATACTTACGCCGATAAGCGCTTTTAAGTAGCCTACTTTAATTCCGCGCAAAAAATCTTTAAAAGCAAAATCTGCCTTTTCGGTGGTGAGCATTTTTTTAACGGAATAAGCACCGCCTGCAACGCCGGCCGCGGCAATTAAGCCTGCAACCACCAAAAGACCTATATATAGCAAATCGGCAGAAAGAATTATGCTTTGCGCCATACCTACAGTATCGGGCGCGGCGGGATAGCCCGTACCGAAGTTAGAGCCGAAGGGATGCAACACCCCACCGCTCGTTATAGTTAAATCCCTTAAAATTAAAAGGGCGAATACGGGGGCAAAGAATATTAACATTAAGGTGTTAATAATTATAATATTAAAAAAGTTTGACTTAAATACCCCCCAAGCGTGCGACCACCTGCTTTCCGGCTCCGGCATACGGGCGTAATTGGCAAGCTCGTTCCCTTCAAGAATACTTATTTTTGATTTTTCCATATTTAATTCCTTAAAAATCGTTTTTTAAGCAAAAACGCCTTACGGCGATTTGCGCATTTTAATTATTATAACTCATACTAAAAAATATTTCAATTAAATTGCCCGAAAGAATAAAAAATTTCTTTACATTTAATTGCTATTGTGCTATTATAATTTTGCTGAATAGAGGAGCGGACGAGCAAAAGTAACCGCGCGATTAAGTTTTAAGGGGCTTTTAGGCGTGCGGTAAAAGGGCATCTCCGCCGAAGTACGGCTTGTTCCTTATTGCCGTGCTGGGCGTAAGGGTTAATACCTTTGCGACTGACGCTTTTGCGTTGCGCTATTTGCACCTTTAAATTGTTATGATTTTTTGGGGGGCATCGCAACGCGCGTTGTCCCCTATTTTTATAGCGAATAACCGTTTTTGCACATAGCAATACGAATATTTACAAATAATTTTTTTTTGGAGCATTATTATATGAAAAAATTTAGCGTAGGCGTTATTGGCGCAACGGGTATGGTTGGTCAACGCTTTTTACTTCTTTTAGAAAATCACCCTTGGTTTACCGTTAAGGTGCTTGCCGCGTCTTCCTCCTCTGCGGGAAAGGCTTATAAAAATGCGTTAAAAAAGTGGCATATGAGCGTACCTATGCCCGAAAAGTATGCGGATATGGTAGTTATGGACGCAACGGAAGATAAGGAAAAGATTGCATCTTTAGTAGATTTTTGCTTCTGCGCAGTTAATATGAAAAAGGATGAAATTAAGGCGCTTGAATACGAATATGCAAAGCTTGAGTGCCCTATCGTTTCCAACAACTCGGCGCACCGCTTTACCGACGACGTACCTATGATTATCCCCGAAATAAACGCAGATCATTTACAGGTTATCGAAGCGCAGAAAAAGCGCCTTGGCACTAAGCGTGGCTTTATTGCTGTTAAGTCGAACTGCTCGCTTCAATCTTACGTTCCCCTTTTACACCCCCTTAAAAAATACGGAATTAAATGCGCTGCGGTTACCACCTATCAGGCGATTTCCGGCGCGGGCAAAACCTTTGAAACAATGCCCGAAATTTTAGATAATATTATCCCTTATATCGGCGGTGAGGAAGAAAAGAGCGAAAAAGAGCCCTTGAAGATTTGGGGCGAGGTTAACGACGGAAAAATTCAACCTGCCACCTCCCCTAAAATTACGGCGCAATGCTTAAGAGTACCCGTTTCTGACGGTCACACCGCAGCTTGCTTCGTTACCTTTGAAAATAAACCCTCTAAGGAAGATATTCTTTCAGCGTGGAAGAATTTTTCAGGCGAGCCCCAAGCCCTTAACCTTCCTTCAGCGCCTAAGCAGTTTATTCATTATTTTGAAGAAGACAACCGCCCCCAAGCTAAGCTTGAAAGAAACTTAGAAAACGGTATGGCAGTTAGCGCAGGAAGACTTAGAGAAGACAATTTGTTTGATTATAAATTTATAGGACTTTCGCACAATACCTTACGCGGAGCTGCAGGCGGAGCGGTGCTTTTAGCCGAGCTTTTAGCGGCAAAAGGCTATTTTGATTAATTTAAAAACGGTATAAAAATTTTTTACAGCAACGCAAGCGCGACGAATATACAAAGTCGCAAAGCCAAATTACCCCCATAATATGTTAGAATTAATGATAAGGAGCAAAAATGAAAGGCTTTTTTAACGGAACGGCAACGGCAATGATTACCCCCTTTGACGAAAACGGCGTAAACTTTGAATCGTTTGCTAAAATGATAGATTATCAAATTGAAAACGGCACGGACGTTTTGGTAATATTAGGAACGACGGGCGAACCTGCCACTATGACCGAACAGGAAAAAATTGAAGTTATGCGCTTTGCAGTAAAGCACAACGCAGGCAGAGCAAAGCTCGTGTTTGGTAGCGGAAGCAACAATACCGCCAACGCAGTTAAGGCGAGCAAGCTTGCCGAAGAAATTGGCGCGGACGGCTTGTTAGTAGTTACCCCCTATTACAATAAATGTACGCAAAAGGGCATTGTAGAATATTACAAAACCGTTTGCGAAGCCGTTAAAATTCCGGTAATTGCATACAACGTTCCCCCCAGAACGGGCGTTAATATTTTACCTGCTACCGCCGAAGCTATTAGCCATATTCCAAATATGGCAGGCATTAAGGAAGCGTGTGGCAATATGGAGCAGATTTGCGAAACTATGCGCCGTATTCGCCCTTATATGGACTTATATTCTGGCGATGACAACCTTAACCTTCCTATGCTTGCAATCGGTGCGGCAGGGCTTATTTCGGTTGTATCTAACATTGCTCCCAAGGAAGTTAAATCCGTTTATAACTTTATGAAGGATTGCAACCTTGACGCCGCAAACGAGCTTACCGATAAGCTTTTGCCCTTAATTGACGCTTGCTTTATTGAAGTTAACCCCATACCTGCAAAGGCTGGCTGCAATATGATTGGCTTAAACGCCGGCGTACCCCGCGCACCCTTGACGGAGCTTGAGGATGAGCACAAAAAGGTTATGCAAAAGTGCATAGACGATTTGGGAATTAAGTGCGTATGATTAGCGTTTTAATTTGTGGCGCTTTGGGCAAAATGGGCGCTAATATATTGGAATTACTTAAAAATGAAGATGAAATTTGCGCCGTTTGCGGAGTAGATTTAAAGGACTGTAAAATAGGCGGTTTGCCCGTATATTCTTCCTTTGAAAAGGTAACTGAAAAGGTTGACGCAATTATCGACTTTTCTTCGCCTAAAATTATTAAAGACGAGCTTGCCTTTGCACTTAATTGCGGTTGCGCCGTAGTTTTGGCAACCACGGGCTATAGCGCGGAAGACTTGGCGTTAATTGAAGAAGCGAGCGATAAAATCGCCGTATTTAGAACGGCAAACTTTTCGCTTGGGGTTAACCTTTTAGTTAAATTGGTTAAGGAGGCCGCAAGCTTTTTAGGCGAAAATTTTGACATTGAAATTATTGAAAAGCACCACTCGCAAAAGGTGGATGCGCCTAGCGGTACGGCTTTAATGCTTGCCGACGGCGCTAACGCCGTTTTAGAAAATAAAAAAACCTACCTTTACGGTAGGGAAGGCGCTTGCGGAAAGCGTGGCAAGGAAATTGCAATGCACGCCGTAAGGGGCGGAACGATCGTCGGTGAGCACGACGTACTGTTTTGCGGGGAAGACGAAATTATTACCCTTTCCCACTCTGCCCGCTCTAAAAAGGTTTTTGCGGCAGGAGCAATTAAAGCGGCAAAATGGGTAGCGCATAAGCCTGCAGGTAAATACGATATGAACGACTTATTGCAAATTAAATAGTTTATATTTTAAAGCGCCCGGCGAATAATCGCCAGGCGCATTTTTTTGATTAATTAAGGCATATTAGCCCACCTATTTACTTTTAGGTGGGTTTATTTTTTTATTTTTGATAAATATTAATGCAATATAAATTTTAGCGCAAAACTACTTTCTGTTAAGCAAATCGCTTTCTGCGCTATCTAAAAGCGCTAACGCATCTTCTACCTTTTTATAAATTATGCAACCTTCTGGCGAAAGCTGTATACCACGGTAATTGCGAATAAAAAGTACGGCGTCTAGCTGCGTTTCGAGCGACTTTATCGACTGCGAAACTGCAGGCTGAGAAACGAAAAGCTCTTGTGCGGCTTTACTTAAGCTACCACATTTTGCAACGGTGTAAAACACCCTGAATAATTCTAAATTTACCATAATATTACCTTTTGTATAACGGTTAAACCGCTATTATATTTAAGGAAAGATTTAAAGAGATGCGTTGGAAAGATGCCTATTTCAAAGGGTTACCGCAACGCGACGAAGAAATGCGTACTTGATTGCCCCCATACTATGGGCGAGTGAATATAAACCTTATAGTTGCGAACAGTTCAAGGAGCGTGAGGAAAGCCCGAAGGAGCTTACTTTAGCGTAAGTGACCGAGGGTTAC
>SVIM01000004.1 GCA_015069485.1 Clostridiales bacterium
ACCGCCTGCGATAGTAAAGGTGAAGTCTAACTTTTTGCCGTTCTTTGCATAGATTTCGTCGCTACCCTTTCTCCAACCGCTAGATTCTACTAAGTCTTCAATGAATTCTTTGTAATCTTCTCTACCGCCAACGTAAGGATAATATGCTTCTTCACCGCCGTTTGCAGCGCTGGGATATGCCCAAGAAGTTCTGGAAATAGGTCTGTATACGGGTTTAGCAAGCTCTTGTGTGTAGTAACCGCTGATGATAAGGTTGGTGTTCATTGCGTACATTATTGCCTTACGAACGTTTTCGTCAGGAATATATTTAGGGTTGATACCAACGTAACCGTAGCCTGCGGTTTCCCATCTTTCATTGCCGAGCAATTCGCTTTCGTTAGATACGGCACGAACGTTTTCGGGGTTTGCGCTGGGCATACCGTAATCGATTTCGCCGTTTTTAAGAGCAAGAATAATTTTATCTTCGCCTACTACGAAGTAGCGGAGCTTTCTAATTTTTGCGTTTTCGATATAATCGCCGCCACCGTCAACCGTTTCAAAGTAAGGGTTGCGGAGATAATATACGTAGTTGTTTCTGTAGAAGGTGCTACCTGAAACGGCATCACCGGTTTCGTCGTTAGCGCCGGAAGCCATATATACGCCTGCGCCGATAGGCTTGGTGGTCTTTTTACTGTCGTCTAAAACGTTTTTAAAGAAGTCGAAGTCGTTGAATTTTACGCCGAAGCCCTTACCCTGTTCTGCAAGAGTGCATTGTTCTTCGTTAGAATAGTAGTGCATAGGAGCAACTGCAAACGCAAAGTTCCAAATTGCTTTAGGGTCAACGCCGTTAATTACGATTTTTAATACGTCGTGTTCGCCGTCGAGTGCTTGACCGTGTTCACCGTCGAAGGAGGAAGTTTTTTCAACGGTAATACCGGAGATGGTGGGAACGATAAGCTCGCCGTTATTTCCTTCCAAGATGTTGTTAAAGTGTTCGGTTCTTGCTTCGCCTACGAATTCTTCGCGGATGGTGCTACCCGTTGCCCAATACATTAAAATGTCGGCAATTTGCGCATCGTAAACGGTGTATGCTTCGTAAACGGTTTGGATTGCAGTATCCTTCATAATAGCTTGTTGAGCTTGTTCTCTGGTGCTGCCGTCCCTTGCCATATATTCGGCAATCTTTGCTTCGTCGTTCATAGCTTCTGCCATAACTTCAGCGTATTCGTTATCAGCGTCGTCTAAGGTAGTAAGGTATTTACCGTTTTCGTCCTTTTCAAATTCGTACGCGCCAAATTGGTTTTGCTTGGTTTTTTGAGAAACGATACCTTCGTTGTAGTAATAAATTTCCCAGTCTTCGGTGAAGCGATATTCGTCTTCGTAGCTTTCGATAGTGCCTTGATGTCTGTTCCAGTCGGAAGTTACTTCTTCTAAATATAATTCCTTAACTCTTTGAATATCCGCAGACATTTCGGGGGTGTTTAAGTGAGGATATTCGTTAGGTTCGGTAACGTAGTTGATAATGTTAGTTATTCTTTGCGTTGCCGTTGCATAGAAAGAGTCGGAAGAGTCTACGTCAGAGTCGTCACTAATGGTAGGATCTTGTTCGCGGTATGCTTTAAGTCCCTTAATATTAGTTGAATACATAGTATTCGAACCGGTATATGCGGGGTCGAGGTAAACGTACAAATTGAAGAGTACGTCTTTAATAGTAAGCTCTTCGCCGTCAGAGAACTTTATACCCTTTTTAATTACGAATTCGTATTCCGTTCTACCGTTAATGTCACCGGTAGTCGTAATTTCGTTATTAGCGGTATACATAGTTTGCTTGTAGTCTAATACGACGGTGGGCCATTCCTTGCCCGCTACGGGGTCGCCGTTTTCGTCGGATGCAAGCATACTGATTTGCGTTTGTCCTACAACTTCTACGTCGGGAGCAGAGGTTGCAAAGAAGGGGTTAAAGTTACCGTCAAGAGCCTGCGTACTTAAAGTTACTGGCCTTGTTTCAGGGTCGTTAGCCTGTTTTTTACCGCAACCGGATAACGCAGTAGGTGCTATCATAGTAGCCGCAAGCGTTACCAATGCGATTGATTTAAATAATTTATTCATACGTTTCCTCCGTTTAGTTTTCGTTATTTATTTGATTGCCGTTTATAGTACAGGTTATACTTCCAACGGCAACTTCGTAATCTTCGGGCAATTGGTCGTTAGTAAATCCGCCAAAAATTAAGTTCGTGCTTGTGTATCCGTCAACCGTTCCGTCACCGTTTTCGTCCACTTCAGTTACGTTTGCAACCGTTACTGAAGAAGGCACGGATGCCGTTACGCTTATAGATTCAATGCTTAAGCCTTCTATAACTGCGCCGTCTTGAATAGACTGACAAACGCCGTATACGTTAATAAAAGGATTTGCAGTTGCAACGCTTTTTACCGTGTAGTTTACTGCTACGCTTTGGATGGTGAGATTTTTAATTTGGGCAGTTGCTTTTACGTTACCAAAAATTCCCGTTACACCGCTTACGGGTAAAACACCTTCCTTTTTAACGGTTAGGTTTTTAATAACGGTGCCGTTACCTTCGATAAGCGCGCCTACGGAATCGTTAAGGTTTACGGTAACGCCTGAACAGTCGATTTGGTTGCCGTTTGCAAAGAGATAAAATCTTTCGTCGTCCATATCCATTTTGCCGAACATAGATTTTACGTCGTTAGCGTTGCGGACTACCGACCATTCTCCTACGAGATACTTTGCGTAAACCACCGCGTCCTCTGCCTTTTCACCTTCGGCAGCAACGGGCTTTGCTATGGGCCATTGCGCTACGGTTGTGCAAGCTTCGTCCGTATAATATTCAAGGAAGGTTGCCTGCTTGCCCGCTTTGATGGGGCTTACAGAGCCTCTTGCACCGGGGTCAACGATAGAAGTTTTACCCTTATCGTACAAATATTCTTTAATAACGTCGCCAGTCTGATAATCAACTCCGTCAACGCTAAAGGATTGACCTTCTTCATAGACTAATTTTACGTTTAGCTTAACTAAGGGTTGCCATACGGCGCAAAGATAAAGATTTTGGTCCTTTTGAATTTTTTGAGAAAAATTCATTTCTTCGCCGTAAACCACTTCGCCGTCAACGATTAAGGGCTTTATTTCGCCGTTTTCTTCAACCGTTTCGGCTACGTGCCAAGCAACGAGCTCGTATCCCGCGCGGGAGATGGAAATATTAAGGTTACTTTGCACCACCTTTCCCAAGCCGATATCGATAACTACGCTGTTTTCCTTATAATAAAGCTTTCTTTCAGAGGCTTCGTTTTCAAACTTTCCGCCGTTTGCGTAGTAAGTTACGGTGGCGGTTAAGTTTTCCTGCTCGATTTTTTCTTCGGCAGTTATGCCACCGACTTTACATCCAGCTATTAGCGATACCGTCGCTAAAACGACGAGTATCACTAATAAAAATAGTTTTGATTTTTTTATCATTATTTATCCCCTTGCATTTTGCGTTTATTAGCAACGATTAAGGTTGCACCTACGATTACGAGAGCGGAAATAACGCTTGCGATTTGGTAAACGCTGTTATTGCATCCGCCTTCAACGGGAGGTTCTTCCGTACCGCCGTTTGCAGGATTTACCGTTACTGCTACACGGCAGGTTTTGCCGTAGCCGCTAAGCTCAACGATATTATCGTAAACGGTTAACGCTCTATTGGTTATAAGCGTGAAGTTGGACATATCGGCAATTTCAGTAGAGCCGTCGTCGTAAATTACGGTAACGATAAGACCAGTCATATCGAAGATTTCGCCTTCGGTATATACTACCTTACAGTTAGTAGCGTCGGCACGCAAGTAGCTTACCTTTACTACTATGCCAAATCTTACCTTAACTTCGCGAAGCTCGGTTTCGATTGCGAGTAATTTTTCACTAATGGAAGAATCGATATAATCAAGCTGAGCTTGGTCCTTAATTCCGTCTAAATAAGTGCGGGCAATTTTTACGTTATTGGAGAACTCTTGCACCATTGCAATATTTTCAGCGTTTACTTCAAGGTTCATCCAAGACTTAACTTCTTCTACGGTAGCTAAAGATTGAATAAGCTCGATAGTTTCACGGGTTCTATCTTCCATATGAATACCGGTGGTTTCCTTTTCGCCGAAATATGCGCTCCAAATATAGTTATCGTATCCGGTAGCATTTTCGGGATAGAAGATTTTTAACTCGCTAGTATAACCGCCGAAATCACTAAAGTACAAGAACGCATCGTTAAAGTTCATATAGTAGAAGCCACGATAGTCGCCACCGGCTTGCGCTATAGCGTCCATAACCTCGGGGCGGTTGCTCGTTTCTAATACAGGAGCAGTCATGCTTTCGAATTCGTATTCGTAAATGTAGCTTGCAAAGAATGCTTCGTCCCCTAAGGTTTTTACGCTGTAAGGAAGAATTACCTTTTCGATTACGCCTTCTTCAAGGTTGCTAAACGACGCTGCCTTAACGGAAACGGTTTTTTCTAAAATGCTATAAACTCTTTGTCCGTCAACCGCTTCTGCTTGCTTTGCGCTGGGATATGCAACTAATTCGAAGGAATTATAATCGTATTCGTTTGCGCCGATTTTTATATACCTATATAATACACCATCTTCATCAAAATAGCAAGCGTTATCTTCAGAAACGGCAATTTTAATAAGGTTTTGTGATGCGCTAAACGCGCCGTAGCCAATTTGCTTTACCGTTGCGGGAAGATTTACTTCCACTTCTTTGCCGTTTAAGAAGGCGTAGTCGCCGATTTCTTCAACCACGGGCATATTTATTGAGCTATAGCCTTCGGTTGCGGAAATAGCAGAGTCGCTACCAAACGCCATTGCGCCTATTACCTTTGCGCTTTCAAGGTCGAGCTCTTCAATCGCAGTACAGTTATAGAACGCATATTCGCCGATGGAAATTAAGTTTTCGATACCGATTACGGTTTCGAGATTGTAACAGCCGTAGAAGGCGTTGTTGCCTACTGCCGTCGTATTTTTAAGGTCGATTTCTCTAAGGTTTACACAGTTATAGAACGCGCGCGCGCCGATTTGTTCAACGCCTTCGCCCAAGGTTACGCTATTGAGTGACCTTAACGAAGTGAAGGTGCTGCTTCCTATCGTAGTTGCGTTTTGACCAAAGGTTACGCTTCTTAAAGCGTTTGCGTTTCTGAAGGTGTTAGAGCCGAGAGTGTGAACGGAAGGCATTTTTGCCGTTGTAAGAGCAATACAGCCGGAGAATACGCTGTTGCCCATTTCGGTTATTCCGTCGTATAAAGTTACCTCGGTAAGATTAGTACAACTTGCAAACGCGTTATTGCCTAACGAAGTACCCTTAAAGGTGTTTTCGGTAATCTTTGTAATAAGAGTGTTAGCAAACGCATAGTCGCCAATCTCTTTTACGCTTGAAGGTAAGCTTACGCTAGATAATCTCGTGCCGTTAAAGGTGTACGCTTTAATTGCGGTAAGGCTTGAGCCTTGTTCAAAGGTTACGCTTGTTAAAGGCGTGCTTTGGAAGGCGTTTTCGCCTATTTCGTTTATTCTTGCAGGAATAGTTATAGTTGATATATTGCTACCTACAAAGGCGTAAGGCGCAATAGCCGTTACGGTTTGAGGGAAGCTGAATCCGGATTGAGGAACGGATAAAACCTTTAAAAGCTTGGTTGCGTCGCCGTTATAAATTGCGCCGTCTACTACCTTATACTTTGTAGAGCCTTCTGCAACGGAAACGGAAATTCTGCCGAATACGTTACCTACGCTTTCTAAAGAAGCGAGGTCAACGCTATCGTTTAATACGAGTTTAGATACGCCGGAGCCGTTTAAGATATTGCTACCGAGAATAGCCAAGCCTTGAGGGAAGGCAAACGAGGTTAAGCTTGCGGTGTTACCAAATGCTTCGTCGCCGATGCTTCTTACGCTTACTCCGTTAAAGTTAACGGTGCTTAAGCGAGCGCATCCGTAGAACGCACGGTAGCCGATATTGAACGCAACCTCTTCGCCTACAGGGTTTTGGAAGTTAACGGTTGTAAGACGGGTACAGCCTTGGAACGCTCTTTCGCCGATATTAGGGGTTTTAAGCGTTATGGAGGTAAGTGAAGTACAGCCGTTGAACATACCCGTGCCGATTGCCGTAAACTTATCGGTGGTTACGCTTGAAAGCGAGGTACAACCGGAGAATACGCCCGTACCGCTCATATGAAGACCGGAAAGGTCGATTGATTGAAGGGAAGTGCAACCGCCAAATGCATAGCTGTGCATAGTACCTATTTTTTGAGGGTCGAGTATGTTTTTAAGTGAAGTACAGTTTGCAAACGCATAGTGAGCAACGGTGAAGATTTTACAGTTTCTAAAATCTATCGTTTCAAGTGAAGTACAGCCGTAGAACGCGTAAGGCTCAATCATAGTAAGGTTTGCGTCGTCTACTTCCATTTCGTCTTCTTGAATAAATCTTACCGTTTTAAGCGCAGTACAGTTTTCAAACGCGCTTTCGTCGATATTAGTTACCGTTTTAGGAATAATAACCTCGGTGATATAGTCGTTATCCTTAAAGGCATCCTCGCCGATAGTCATAATATTCATATCGTCGGGAATTACTACCACCTTATCTGCACCCGTATATTCGGTGAGAGTGAAATTAGAAACGGTAAATTCGTCCTGCACGTTTAATATTACGTTGGTTGAATAGCTTGTTAAGCCACCGTTAGCATCAAGAAGCTGAGCCTGAATAATTGCCATACCGTGCTTAACGCCGGTTACGTTACCGTTTTGGTCAACCTTTGCAACGGATTCGTCGGAGGAAGTCCATTTAATATTTAAGGTTTCAACGGGATAGTACCAAGGATCAGGTATAATTTTTAAGGTGAATTTTTGGTTAGCGTTTACGTTTACCGCACCTTCTGCCTTGCTTATTGATTCAAGCTCCGTTTCGATAGTGCCAAACGAAATAGAAGGCAAGGTAAGCTTTTTATTGCTTTCTACTACTTCTATTTCAATAGTCTTGTTTAAACCCTTACCGTTAGAAACCGTTACCCTTGCCTTGCCGGGCTTTAAGCCGACGATTTCGCCGTTTTTAACGTTAGCTACGGAGATGTTGTTAGAAGACCAGTTAAAGTTAGAAATATTTGCGCTTCCTTCGTAATTTAAGGAAACCTTATGAGTTTCGTAAACGCCCAAGGTTATTTTATCTTCGCCTTCTGCAAGGTCGAATTCTTGAGGGGTTACGCTTGTATTTGCAGAGCCAGTAGTGCTTAAATCAAGCTGGAATACGCTGTGGTTTAAAGCGTAGTCGTCGATTTGCACGTAGAAGTTATAGCCTTCGTAGAAAAGGTCGGTTACTTCAACGGAAACGGTGGTCGTGCCGTTTTTATTTGCGTCTCTTATGGGGGTGATATAGTCCGTTGCAAGCTTAATGTAGTTTACGTCGTCAGAGCCCTTGTCGAGATAGCAAAGCATTAAGGATTGCGCGTAGTGATTATCGTACACGTCGAAATCGAGATATACGCGCTGTTTAATCTTGTTTCCGTCCTTATAATCGTAATATCTTACTCTTACGTCTTTAAGCACGGGTGCTTCGTAGTCAACGTAGAAGTCAAACGAGAAGGTGTTTTCTTCCCTATATTCCGATTCTTTGTCGAAGCGGAAGTCGAAGTTCATCGTATATTTACCGTTTGCAGCCAAGCCGTAATCGTCGGCAGTAAAGTCTAAATCGATAAATCCGGGACGAGCCTGACCGCCACCTGCGTACGCCTTACCTATACGGTATAGCGTATCTTTATTTATAATTTCGTTAGTGTCGGCGTTAACTAAATCGTAATGAGCGTATCTTGCGTTTCTAAGCAAGCCTACGTAAACCGCCCTTATGCTTGCCGCCGTCATATAGTTATCAATATCGTCGGTGTATTCGTTATAGCAGGATATTGCTGCGTGATCCCTATCGGTATACATAGGATCTACGTCGTCGGGAAGAAGATATACGTAGTTGCCAAGGGGAATTACGTATTGGTTGTTATAGTAGCCTGCGTAAGCTTGGGTTGCCCAAACGCTTGCTTGAGGCTTTTCTTCTTCCTTTAAGGATGCGTCTTGCTCGAACGCCGCGATTTCGTAACAGTCGTAATCGAGCATAGGCGCTGACGACCAGTCGCCGTAGAAGCCCATAAAGGGAATAACTAAGTCGCATTGGCTGTCGTCTTGAGAGATAAGCTTACAGAAGCCTTCTACGAACATACCGTTAATAAAGCTTTCGTCGATATATTGCTTTTCTTTATTAGAAAGCTCTACGGTTACGGTTACTTCTACTTGCTCGCCTGCGGCTACGGTGATGGCGGAAACCTCTGCCCCACCTACAGTCCAAACTGCGGGGATATCGTCAAGCATATAAGCTTGTTCTGCTACTGCAAGCTTGTCGCTTGCAAGCGTTTCGGTCATAAATAAGGTATTCGTTTTAAAGCTTAAAGACTTAGTACCCATATTATGAACCTTGAACGAGAAGGTGTATTTACCTTCCTTTTCTTTGTCGTCGCCAAGCTCAACCTTAGGTCTGTTATCAATAGCAATATCGGTGGAGATATATGCGTTTGAAGAAACTACGTTATGAAGGCTGCCTAAGCCTGCGCCCTGCTTACGGGGGGAATAGGGAAGGCCGTTTTCGTTATATACCGTCGTTGCAGTACTCATCATAAGCTGATTTGCAAGACGGGTAATTTCTTGGTTGGTGTATTCGGGGAATCTATCGTCAATGTAATCCCTTACGAGAGCCATAACGCCCGCCATATTAGGCGACGCCATTGAAGTACCGCTTTGCTCGTCGTATCCACCGGGAACGGTTGAGGTGATTTCGCCACCGTGCGCGGTTATTTCGGGTTTAATTTCAAGGTTAGGAGTTGCGCCCCAGGATGAGAAATCACTCATAAAGGGTCCTGCGAGAAGGCTTGTATCAACTTTGATTTTACCTACTCTGTTCGTTGCGCCAGCTACCATTGCGTTGCCCGCATCCATAGTGATGGAAACTGCGGGGATAGGGTCGTCCACTTCGCCGAGGTTCATACGGATAGAGCCTGCAACGTTGTTGTAAACGATTATTGCAGATGCGCCCATTGCCATAGCTACTTCAACCTTTTCTTGGAAGGTTGTATTACCACGCTTAACGAGAGCTATTCTGCCGTTAACTAAATTTCTTACGGTAGAAGTATAGTCGGCTGCTTGTCCGATACCGGGAACTACTACGTATTCGAATTCGGCAGTAGTTTGTCCTTCTTCAAGCATCTCTTCCGCAAAGTCGTAGGGAACGGAGTTTTCGTCGCTCGCTTCGTTATAGAAGACTGCAGTTTCGTTGTTTGTGCCAGGATTAGCGAGCATATACTTTGCTTGCTGACCGCTTATGGAAGCAACCGAGAGAGCTGAAGTATAGGTTGAAGGAGAGCCTACCGTACCGGAGTCGGGGTTAGATGCAAGGTTAGTACCGAATACGCCGCCGTAGCCGGAGCTATAGTCGTTACTTGCCGCAACTATAAGGCTTATGCCTGCGTCCTGCACGGCTGTATATACTCTGTGTAAAGCCGTACCTTCTTCGTCGCCGTCGTCGGTGGTTGAGAAGCCTGCGGAAGTACCTAACGACATATTAATTACGTCAACGTTTAAAAGCACGCAGTCTTCTACCGCAGCCATAATATCTTCCGCCCTTGCACCGCCGATATCCGCGTCGTACAAGTCGTCGGTAAAGGTTTTCATAATAACTAACTGCGCTTCGGGAGCAACGCCGATAAAGGGAATTTCTTCTCCGTTTTCGTCCACTTCAGTTTCGCCGTCCTTGTTGGTATAGCTATCTGCTTGACCTGCTACTATACCCGCAACGTGCGTACCGTGGTTGGAATAGGAAGGATATACGTCGGCGTCGTTATCAGCGTAGTCGTACGCGTAAGGAACTTTATTAGAAACGAATACGTCGTCTACGGTTAAGGAATCGCCACGAAGGGAAGTTCTAGTTTCTGCAACGAGGTCCTTTTGCTTTAAAATTTCCCTTACGTCGCTTTCCTTCATACCTAAAGCTTCTGAATTAGTGGGTTGAGTTTGGAAGGCTTCGTGAGTATAGTCTAATCCGGTATCGATAACCGCTACTACCATGCCTTCGCCTTCGTATTCGCCTGCAAATTCTGAAGAATCGTAAATACCCGTTTTATAAACGCTGGTTTTGTTTACTACTGCAGAATCAACTACGCTACCGCCGTTGCCGTAAGCGGCGTACGCCGTTGCCGTGGTTTGGTTAACCGATTGAGGCGCTGCGTAAGTTCTGGAAATTTCTACACCCTTAACGCCCGATATACCTTTAATCGTTGAAACGTAAGAGGTGTTTATTTTAAGAGCGACTGCATTGATTACGGTGTTGTAGGTATCGACTATTTCGTAGTCGATTTTGTTGTCGTCAAGCGTTCCTAAAAAATCGCTTTGAGTTTTTTGGATAGCCTTTAACGCATTTTTACCCGTTTGAGTTGATAAAAATTCGGATGCAGTTTGGTCGTCCGCCTTTCTCTCGATAATAGAATCAGAATCTAAAGTAACGATAACTACCTTATTTTCGTAAGAAGTTTTTTCTGATTTTAATACCGAAGAATTTAAGTTTGCATTGCGGATATGGGATAAATCTACCTGCCCCGTTACGTTTTTAAACGAAGCTCCGCTTGCGTTATTTTCTAAACCTCCGCTTGCAAAGCCGAGTTGGCTTAAACCGAGCGAAAGAGACATAATGCAAGTTAAGCTTAAACAGGCAATACCCTTAATTCTTTTTTTATTCATATATACCTCCAAGACGATTTTTCGTCGTCCTTTGCGAAAAATTTTCTAATTTTAAATAATGCTTAAATACGCCCGAAAAGTATTCCCGCAAAATTTAGCGGAAATACTTTTTTTAAGGCAATATTATTCGTCAAAAGACAACGTGTAACGACCTTCTACCGAATAATCTAAAGTTACGTCGATTTCAGTATCGCCGTCGTAGAAGATTATCGTAGCGGTTAAATTTGCATTGAACGAAATTATATCGTATTTATAAGTTTTTATAACTTCTCCGTTTTTAGATACGGTTACCGTACCCTTGGTATCGCCGTAGCTCATACCGTCGAACAAGTATTCTGCGCCGTCTGCGTCGTAAGCGACCGTTCCGAATAACGAATCGATTTCTTTAAGGAGATACGCTTCTCCCGCTTCGCTGTCAACGTACGCACCCTCCGTATCAAGCTCGCAGGATTCGAGCTTGTAGTACTGAATAGTACCGCCGGTTGCATCTGCGTTCCACATAATATACGCGCCGTTTACGTAGCGATAATAATAAATAGTTTGAGTGGTGCTGTTAGATACCCTCGTGGTTATCATCGCTAAGCCGTAAGCATATTCGCAATAGCCCGTTCCATCGAACTGAAGGGTGCTTTGACGGATTATAGAGCCGTTTCTTTGAACGGTTAAGTCAAAATTTTTGCCGAACATATCGTCCGTAGGAGTTGCAAACACGTAGTCGCCAATACCTAAATTTTCGTTGGGGGAGATTGCAATATTTTTGGTGTTTTCTCCACCTAAATAGAATACGTATAACTTCGTTCCCTGATATACGAAGGTTGCGTTTTCTTCGTCGATTAAGGTAACTTCTACGTCAGTTCCCAAATAGGTTGCCTGCATAACACCGTTTAAATCCATACTGCCAACTTCAAAGGTATGGTATGCTTCGTTAATAGCCCATACGCCCGTGAAGTTAGAATAGATAAATAAGTTAGTGGTGTTTTGACCTGCGGTATATAAATAGCTGTTTTCGCCCCTTTGGATGGTTGCGTAAAGCTCGCCGTTTAAGTAAACGTCAGCGCCCGTGCCGTCAATCTTATAGCCGTATTCCGCTTCCTCTCCGTCTGCCGTAGTTACCGTTAACTTACCGCCGTTAGAAAGGTTGCCGTAGCCGTCGAATTTATAGGTTGCGCCTTGGCTGTCGGTTAAGGTTTGGTAGCCGAATATATCCTTGCGTTCAAGCGTAACGCTATTAGAGCCGTAGGTTATAGTTATAGTTTGAGTTTCGTCGTTGTAAGCGATAGCGTATTCAACGCCGTCGTATTCAAAAGTACCGTTTAAGGTGGAATTTAAAAGAGTGTATGCGGTAAAGCTATCGCCGATTTGAAGCTCGCCGCTAATGCCTTGTTCAACGTAATTGTAAGAGCCGTAGCCGTTGAAGGTTATAAGCTCGAAAAGATCGCTTTCGCTTATCCATTCGCCCAAGTAATCGTCGTAACGAACAAATTGAACGTTATCAGCAACGGCTGCGGTTGATGCAAGATAGGTGCTTGCGTTAAAGGTGTTAGACGCTCTGTTAAAGGTAAACACACCGTAAATTTCGCCGTCAACGTAAATGGAAATTACGTTTTCGCCGTAAACGTTATAGGTGATATCGTACTTATCTATGCCTACGTATTCTAAAGTACCAAAGCCTTCTCCGTCAAGGTTAATACCGTTTAAGGTAAGAACGATTTCGTCTTGAACGGTAGAGCTAGTTAAGGAAGTCCAAGTACCCTTAAAGCCGTATTGCTTTGAATAGGTTTGAGTGAGATTGCCGTTTACGATTACGAGATTGTTATCTTCGTCAAATGATGCGGTTGCACCGTTTGAAAGGGTTAAAGTTCCGTTAGGATTTACGGTGTAAGTACCGCTTTGTGAATCTAAAATATTATCGTCAACGTTAAATCCGCTTGAAACGTATTCGTAATATGCGTATTGCCAGTTGCCCATACCGTCGAAGTAGTACTGCTTGTTTATAGTTGCAGAAACTTCCCAAACGCCTTCGTACTTATCGTAGGTATTTAAGGTTGAGCCGTTAATAGTTATTTGCTTACCGTCGCTAACGGTACCAGTTAAAATGCCGTCGCCAACGTACATAAAGAGCAAGCCGTCCTCTACCTCGTAGGTGAACGCGTTGCCGTCGTATCTGCCGGTAGAGTCCGTTAAGAATTCAATAACCACGCTTGAACCGTCAACGGTTGCGTAATATTCGCCCTTTAAGTTATAGTTTTTGTTTGCGATAAGGGGCTTAGATTCAAGCAAATAAGTGCCGTCGTAAATCTTTAAGCCGTCGGCGGTGATATTTGCCCTAAAATTCATAGTTTTAAGCGTATCCATAACCGTAACGTAGGTTATTCCGCCGTCTAACGAAACGCCTATTCTATCGGTAGCAAATCTCGCTAATCTTGCGTTTCTTAAGGTGATGTATTCGCCGTTGAAAACGTAGGTTGACCAAGCCGTTGCGTCGCCGTCGGGATAACTAAATCTTCCGTCTGCATATAAGGTTAAGGGTAAAAGCTTTGAAGTTGAACCGTCAACGATATAGTAGTCGCCGGCAACCTCCGAATAATCCATAAAGCCAACGTACACGGTTACGTCGCGGGTTGCAACGTAAGCAAAAGGTACGGGAATAGTGCATTCTTTATCTAAGAAATATCCGTAGGATTGAGTATTATCGTCAGCGTTGAAGAATTCTTCGATATCTTCGTTTAAATACCAGAAGCCGAAGGGAACGTGGTAGCCGTCGATGGCTATGGATTGAGTTCCTCTACCGTTTACGGTTTTACCGTTAAAGTCAATAGTGATATCAAAGGTATCGTCGTCGTACTGACCGAAGTTAATTACGGGGTATTTAATAGGCTCGTTAGTGTTAGGGTCTAAAGTGATAACGATATCGCCGTTTTCGTCAAGATATTGATCGCCGTTAAAGTACCAGTCGTAATCGGGCCACTTTAAAGTTTCTCTTGCAAAGTCTGCAGAAGCCAAATCTACGCCGGAAGATTCGTGATAGCAGTTATAAACTATAGTAACGTTTGCGCTGGGAGCTGCGGTATTAGCTTCGTCGTACGAACCTAAAATATCGCCCGATTTAGCATAGCCGGAAAGCGCCGCTACCGCGTTGACTTCACCCGTTGCAAAGCTATCGGAAATAATGGTTTCGTTTTCGGCGTAGCCTACTAAACCACCCGCGCTTGCATAGCTGAATTCAGGAATAAATTCAACGTCCGTTCTGGAGGTTTGAGCGTACACGTCAGCAAGTGAGTAGCTGTTTACTATTGCCGTGTAAGCGCCCATAGTACCAACTAAACCGCCCGAACGCATTGCGCCGGTTATCGTGCCCCTTGCGTAGCTGTTTGCCACGTAGGAGGTTGCTGTTTCGTCTTCTGCGTACATATAACCAGCCAAGCTACCCGCCGAGAATACGAGACCGGAGTTTGCAAAGATATCTACTTCTACGTTAGCGTATGCGATAGAGGAAACGAATCTTACGTCGTAATCAGCAAAGAAAGCAGATTGCTGAATACCGATTAAACCGCCTACGTACGCGGGGTTAACGTCGTTAGCGTATACGTTAATTTCACCGCCGATGGAACGACACGCCCATACGTTTGCGCCGTAGCCAAAGCCGATTATACCGCCTACGCCTATCGCGTAATCAGATTCGAAATCGCTGGTTATAGTTGCGTTTATTACGTAATCTTCGATAGTTACGTTATAAATAGTACCGCCGTTGGAATCGTTGCCGTTAAACTGAACGATACCGAAAATACCAACGTAGGTTTGGTCAACGGCGTTAATAACGAAGTTTTTTAACGTCCAGCTGTTACCGATAAAGTATCCGTTAAATACTGCAGTATCGATATTGCCGTCACCGATAATGGGGAATTCTTCACCCTTAAAGTCGATATCGTTATTAAGTCCGTAATAAGCGGAGGTAAAGTTAGGGTCGCCTTCGTTAATTCTGTCTGCGATATATTTGATATCCGTAGGGGAAGAAAGCCAGTAAAGATCGTCCACGCCGGTACCGCGACCTTGAATTTCTACTTGGTCTTCAATAACGCCTTCTACTCTAATTTCAACGTCTTCGGTTACGGTAACTGAATATAAGCCGTTAGTACCAAGTATTTGCTCGTCGTTTGCAAAAACCTTAAAATTGGGAGTATCAATCAAGTAATAAGCACCGCAGTCAACGCTGAAATCTACCACCGTATTTGCGGGAACCTTACTGCCGGAAGCTACGTCGGTTAAGTATTTAACGCCCGCAACCGCGTCGCTAAAGGTTACGCTATAACCGGAAAGACCGCTTGAATAAATTGCAGTTAAGGTAACGTTTGAATTTACCGCTGAAGCAAAATCGTATTCGGATTCACCGTCGAGCGACCAGAATACGAAAGCATCCCCTTCCTTAACGGGGTCGGTTTCGGGCTTAGATACAGCTTCGCCCTTTTCTACGGTTACGGTTTGTTCGCCTTGAAAAATACCGCCGTTTGCATCAAACGTAACGGTACAGGAGGAATTGCCTGCGCAAGCAAAACCGAAAACCGCACATACACAGCTAATTGCCAACAAAATGGCTGCTAAAAATTTTTTCATTAAGTACTCCATATATTCTTTAATTTTTTTACTTAATTTAACACTTTAAAGCCCTAAATTGCCACTTTTTTGGCTAAGGGCACAAAGTGAGAGTCTAAATAATTATACAATAGTTTAATAAAAAATACAAGTAATTTACTCTTTCAAACACAAATTTATTCTTAATTTATGCATATAAATGTTGATATTTTTGCTATTATTTTACTGCGCGGACTTTTTTAGCCGTCGCTTTACCATTTATTATAATATTTAATTAATTTAGTCGTTTTTGTGCATATTCTTTTATTCATACATTTATACATTTATTCATACAAAACTATACAATTATACATAATTTGTAAAACTGTTTTTGCGGTATTTGCTTGACTTAAAAAGCATTATAATATAAAATATTCTTTAAGGCGAACGCCTAAATTTTTAGAGCGAAGCGTCTAAATTAAAGTTAAGGAGAAATTATGACTGACAAAAAAGCGCGAAGCCTGCGCTTAATATACGGAATTTGCCTTTCGGTGCTAACCGTTATCGTCGCGTTGCTGTTTATTATTCAATCGCAGACTATATTTTGGCAAGGCGGTGGGATAGCCGGCTCTTACACCCGTGATATTGTAGGGGAAAAGCTTTTGCAAATTTTAGCGCCCGTATTACTTTGGCTTGTTGCAGTTGTTGCAGGCGCAATTATTTGGAAGATTTATCCTGAAAAGCAAAGCAAGCTTTGCTCGTCGTTTAGCGAAAGGGAAAAGCTTGAAAGGATTAAAGGCAAGCTTCCGCAAAAGCTTGACGAGGACTGTTATTTAAAGGATATAACGGCGTTAAACAACAAGGAGCTTTACCGTAAAGTAGTTTGGGGTGCGGTTTTTGCCGTATGCTTGTTCGCCACTATTATGTGCGCGATATACCTACTTAACCCTGCAAATTATTCAAAGGCGGGCTCGGCGGAATTTAACCCTACGGCGGATACGATTAAAATGCTCCCCCACACTCTTCCCTACCTTTTCGCAGCCTTCGCTTGCCTTATAGGCGCAACTATTTACGAAGAAATTAACGCTAAAAAGCAATCTGAATTAGTTAAGGGCCTTATTAAAGCCGGAGCGAAAAACGGATTAAAGCTTAGCGCAGAAAAACAAAATACTACCCCCTGCAAATATAAGTTTATCGAAAATTTAATTAGCGTATGCAAAAAACACCAAAAGACTTTGTTGCTTGCCGTAAGATGCGCAATTTTGGTAGCAGGTATAACGCTTATAGTTTTAGATATTACGCTTTTAGGCGGAAAAGGAATTAGCGACGTTTTGCTTAAAGCCATTAACATTTGTACGGAATGTATAGGTTTGGGGTGATAGTATGAAATTTTTTAGTAAAGTAAAACAATGGTTTATTGATCATAAGCCCACGAAGAGAAGATTAATTCAAATTTATTCAGCGTTGCTTTACAACGCAAATATTAAAGGGTTTTTTACAGGACAAATTTCTAAAAGCAACTCTAAATTGGCGTGCGTGCCCGGCTTTAATTGCTATAGCTGTCCCGGTGCGATAGGCGCTTGCCCATTAGGCTCGTTACAAAACGCCTTGGCGGCCTCCGGAACTACTGCGCCAATGTACGTAATAGGCATAATTTTGCTGTTTGGATTGTTGCTTGGACGCACTATATGCGGCTTCCTTTGCCCCGTTGGACTACTTCAAGAGTTAGCTTATAAAATTAAAACGCCCAAGGTTAAAAAGGGTAAGGTTACAAGAGTACTTTCCTACCTTAAATACGTTTTGCTTATAGGCTTGGTAATTTGCATACCCGTAATGTATCAGGCGGGCGTACCTGCATTTTGTAAATACATATGCCCCGTAGGTACTTTGGAAGGCGGTATTGGAATTTTGGCAAACCCGAATAACGAAAACATGCTTTCTATGCTAGGCCCGTTATTCACTTGGAAGTTTTTAGTTTTAGTAGCGATTATCGTTGCCTGCATTTTTATTTACAGATTCTTTTGTAGATTCCTTTGCCCCCTTGGCGCAATTTACGGATTCTTTAACAAAATTTCTATTTTAGGCGTAAAGCTTGATAAAAATAAGTGTACCGATTGCGGACTTTGCGTTGCGCATTGTAAAATGGACATTAACCACGTTGGCGACCACGAATGTATTAGCTGTGGCGACTGCATTAAAATTTGCCCGGCAAACGCTATTTCGTGGAAGGGTTCTAAATTGTTTATTCACCCTAACGCAATCGATACGACGCCCGTAAAGGAAGAAAAGGTTAACCTTTTAGCAATGGCTTCAAAGGTAACCGAAGAAACGGTTTTAGAAGAAGGCGCAACGGCACAAAGCGAAAATACGGTTGGTGCTGACAGCGCAAATATTAGCGAAAACACCGGCATATATGCCCAAACGAGCGAAATTTCGCAAGGTGATTTTGCAAATGACAAAACGGTTAGCGACGATGGCGAAAAGCCCACCCTTACCCCCGAGCAAAAAATTAAAAAAAGAAATTTTTGGTTGGAATTTAGCGCTTGGGCAGTAGCCCTTGTAATTCTTGCAGGCGCTCTCGTTTATTATAATTTTATATTAAAGGACGAAGCGCCCGTAACTAACCTTGTGGGACAGGAGTGCCCCGAATTTACCGTAGAGCTTTTAGATGATTTTAGCGAGTACTCTCCTTCCGATTCAAGAGGAAAAATTACCATTTTAAACTTCTGGTACACGGACTGCGCGCCTTGCGTTGCAGAATTGCCCCACTTTGAAGAATTGTACGAGGATTTTGGTGAAGATATTTATATAGTTGCTCTTCATAGCTACGGCTTTAGCCAAATCGAGCAAGGCAGCACGCTTGTTGAAGATTATATTTACGACTGTGGTTGGGATAGCTGGAATATAAACTTTGCCATTGACGTTCCCCAACAGACTGAAGACGGACAAAAAGAAATTTACGATTTGATGGGCGGAAGCAACGGCTCTTACCCTATGACCGTAATAGTTGACCAAGAAGGCGTAATTGTTTTCCATAAAATAGGTAGCGTAACCTACGACGAATTAGAAAAACAAATTAACGACCTTTTACAGTAAAAATTTAAGTAAATTTTAGGGCGCAGATTTTTTAACTCTGCGCCCACCTTTTTTATTTAGCCACCTTTACCTTACTATTTTGCCCTATTATTATTCTACCTTTGTTTTATCGTTTTGCCCTGTTTTTTACGCCACGATAATAGACAAAAAGTATTATTGCATAGCATATATGCTACGATTAAAAAAAACGCTAACAAACCGTTAGCGTTTTTTATTGCTTTAATTTTAATTTATTATTCTTCGATAGCCTGAACCGTTACGGTTATTTCAGTTTTAGTTGCCGAAACGGCTACGTCGGAGGAAACGATTTCGTAATCTCTGCTAGACGCCGCGTTTAAGATTACAACGTAATCGTTAGGTACTGCGGAAATAGTAGCCTTTCCGTCGTCGCCCGTTCTTACGCCGTCGGTTTTATTGCTTTCGTTTGCAGCTTCTTGAAGTCTTACGCCAACGTTAGAAACTACCGCGCCGTCACCGTCAACCACGGTTATAACGTAATCGATAAGGTTTTTAACTACGATAGAATATTCGGAATCTTCTTTCGTAGTAGTAACCGCTGCCGTTGTTTCGAGCTGTTTTAAATCTTCGGTGAGAATATGAATTTCGTATTCAGCGGGATTAACGTGCAACACTAAAACGCCGTTTGCATCGGTTTTTGCTTCTGACTGAAGGCAAGTATCGCCCAAGCAGTATTGAATATAATGATCCTTAACTGCGTTTCCGTCTTCGTCCTTTACGGTAAATTTATAAGATGCGGTAGTAGGGTCGCTATCTGCCCAATCTGCACCGCCGTCCGTATTTCCGCAAGCTACGAATAAAGACGCCGTGCAAGCCGTTAATACGGAAAGGCAACCAATAATTATTTTTTTAAATAAATTTTTCATAAATACTCCTTTTATCTTTCTTTCTAAAGGTTTATCGTTATACGGTTAGCTTACCCCACGGATTGCGGGGTAAGCGTATATACGGTTTATACTACGGCGTAGCTACAAGCAAGAAGCCAGCTGTTAGGCGACAAAATAGATTCGTCGGTGGGATGTGTGAAGATGCTGCGTGAGAAGAAGAGCATAATTTCGTAAAGCTGTTCGTCCACCGCAACGAAGCCTTCAAGGTTACCCTCGTTAGCTTCTGCTTCGGCAAGATATTCTTCCATTACGGAAGTCCAGTCTTCGCCGTAAACACCGCCTATTTGAACGTCTTCAAAGTTGAAGGTATGATATACTCCGTCGTCAACGGTAGTACGTCCGGTAATAAAGTCTGCAAGAACCTCGCCGTTAGAGAACATATAGGTTGTGCCAGTTAAGTTAAGGTAAATTAATCCGCCTTGACTGCCGTTATAAAGCTTATGGTGGTAATATCCGTCGTCACCGAGCATAAAGTCGATACAGTTTGCAGCATACCACTCGCCCGTTTCATCATCAAATACGTGAGGGCCTTCACCTGCAGCAATTAACTCGCCTGAGCTTTCGTTACCGTAATGTGTTACCCTTACGTTAAAGTCGCCGGTTGCAGGATGAGCGTACATAGTTATAAGGAGATATACCTTTTCGCCTTGCTTAAGGTTAACTTCAAATCTAAAGTCTTCCATATAGCCTTCGGGGCCGAAGTAGCTGCTTGAGCCGTTAGTGCCTTGCATTACGTAGGATTTAAATCCGAACTCATCCACTACCTCGCGCATAATCCAAGCTTGAGATTGAGCGTTATCGGTGGACTTGAATTCGTAGAAGCCTGCTTCTTCTGCGGTAAATACGTGGTAAATACCTCTAGGTACGGGCGTTTTGTTAATTACTACGTGGTTATCACCTTCGTGAAGCTCAATTGCGGTGTGAGTTGCAAGACCCTTAATGGGGTTTTCCATTTCTCCGCCCGCAGGTCCGTAATAATCGTAATAAACGCACATTTCAAGCCAAACTTCGTTTGCTTCGCCGGTAAATTCATTATACGTACCCTTTTGGTCGCCAAGGTTTGCAGCAATTAATTTTAACACGTCTGCCATTTCTTCGTTTACGGGAACGTAGCCTTCTATATCAGACCAAGCGGCAAGGTGCGCAAACGAGTTCGTTCCTGCTATAATTTCTTTATAGTCAACGCCGTTAAATACGCAATAGCCGTCGTCTGCAAGATTAAATATCGTGGTGTTGGGATTCCACTGCGTGCCGTACTGAGTAATTACCGCCATAAGAAGAGGGCCGTTTTCGTTATAAACGTGATAGAAGCCGTCTTCTGCGTTAAACACTACGTCAACGTAGTGCTCGTATTTCATTTCGCTATTAGTTGCAGTATAATTTTCGTTAGCACCGAATGCTGCGTAACGGAAAATGCTTGTGGGAACATTGATTGCATCTTCGGTTAAAATACGCATATTGCTGATTTCAACCTTTTCGCCTTCATACGCCGTCGTGCGGTCTTTATTATAGCACAACGATAAAGTATATTCTCCGTCAACGGGTACAACGTAAGCGAAGCAAGTTCCACTTATCGTACCACTTAAACTTTGCATAATTTGATTATCGATTAATACGTATAATACGTCGTAACCGAATTCAGTAGAAATATTGTAATCGAAAGTAATTACGTCACCGGCTTTAGCAGTAAAATCAGAATGAATATTTGCGAAAGTAAAGTTTAATAATTTATCGCTTTGTCTTACGTTACTTGCATGGATACCGTTTCCGTTTGCATTGGGAAGCCAAGGCCAAGCATATTCAAAGTCAGAAGAATCTTCAGACTCGAAATAGTAAGTAAAGTTACAATTTTGACCGTTAAGCGCCTGAGCTACAGATTCAACGCTGGGATTGTCAATATCGGGCTTTATTCTTTCGCCAGAGTTATCGGGAAGAGGTTCCCCACCGCCGCCAGAGCCACCGATTTGTTGAACGTAGTCGTCTGCAATATAACGGTCGAAAATTCTTGCCCATTCGCCTTGAACTACGATAGAGCCCGTGTGCGCTTCGGTTATAACGCCGTATCTATCGACAAATACGGTTGTGGGAATACCACCTGACGAGAAGCGTGAAAGCATTGAGTAAATGCCGTTATCTTCTGCAAAAGGCATACCGTTTAAGCCTTCGTCGGAGCTGAAGTCGTAGCATGCGTCTAACGAGTCGGAAGTAGAAACCGCAATAACTTCTACGACGTCGCTATACTGTAAATACGCGCCGTAAAGGGCGGGGAATTCACTTCTACAAGGACCGCACCAGGTTGCCCAAAGGTTGATTACTACAAGCTTCTTTTCTTCTAAAATTTCAGAAAGAGTTAATTCTCCTTCCGTAGTTTCGATAACGAGCTCGTACATAACGTCGCCGAGAGAGTAGGTAAAGTTTTTATCGGGGGTTTGATCCTTAATTACTTCCGTGGTAAGGGTTGCGTAGCCTTGGCTGTTGCCTGCGGTGAGCTCAACGAAATCCGAGCCCTGCATTGCGTAGCCTAAATCAAGGTCTTCTACTGCTACGTTATAAGTTGCAGCGGGAAGATAAACTATTGCAACGCCGTCGGAATTAGTGTTAGCGTGGCTTACGAAAGTATCTTCTAAATAGAAAGCAACCTTAACGCCTTCCATTAAACGACCGCCGATATTATCTACGGTTAAGGAATATTCAATAGCTTCCGTGCCTTCGGGCGCAACGTTGATGGTTACGTCTTCGCCAACTATTTTTAAGGTTTTGGAGTTTGCGCCTAAAACGGAGTAGCCTTGTAAGCTGCTTACTACCCTTAATTCGTATGCATAAGCGGGAAGGGTGAATTCTATTCTACCGTCACCGTCGGTGGTTAAGGTATCTACCACTTCTCCTCTTTTTAATACTTCTATTTCAGCGCCTTCTACAACCTCGCCTAAATGCGTTCTTACGGTTGCGCTATAGGTTACGTCTTGAACGTTAAGATTGATGGTAACGCTAGACTTTTCTTGGCTTACGGTGTAGTAGCCGTTGCTACCTTCTTCCGTATTAGCCACGAAAACGTAGGGAGCAGGAAGATCTAACGCAACAATATATTCGGCGTGAGCAACCTTTATGATTGCGCCGTTTTTCGTTGTAATACCAGAAGCGACCGTTTCGCCGGATGCGGTTTGAAGATATACTTCGATACCCGCAACGTGTTCGCCTTCGTGAAGCACGTTAATTCTGTAACCGTCGTCTTTAAGCGTAACGTTTACTTCAGAGCCTTGTTTATCAGTTGAGTAAGAGCCGTTTACAGCCATGCCTTGGGGCAAATTGGAAAGCTTAACCTCGTAAACGTCGGGGCTTGCCTGCATAACCGCTTTACCGTCACTACCGGTAACGCCACTCGCTTGCGCTTCTCCGTCGAGAACGAGTTCTACCGTAACTTCGCTAACCGCAGAGCCGTTGCTATCTACGACGCTAACGGTGTAGCTAATAGGTTCGGGTTTTGCGCAACCGGAAAGCATAGCAAACCCTAAGCAAAGGGACAATACTAATGCAAAAGTTGCGATAAGTCCGAGCACTTTTTTCATATAATTCCTCCTATTTATTAAACTGAAATTCTTCCAATTCAAGCTTATAACTATTTTACAAGCATTTAATATTTTAACAAATATTTGTGTGTTTTGCAACCATAATTATGCCTTAAATTAATATTTATTATATAATGTGGTACAAAAAGACATTAATTTTACCCAAATATGCATAAATTTACAATTATACACAAAATTATGCATAAGTTTTTAATCAAAAAATAAGCGATGCAAAACTGCACCGCTTGTTTTGTTGATATAAATTTTTAGGCGTTGTTCTATCGCATCCCCACACGTTGGAGAAAGTGATTTAAAAACTTTAGAGTTGCGAACAGTTCAAGGCGCGTGAGCATTTTTTTAAGGGAGTTTACAGTGACGTAAATGACCGTAAATAAAACGCAAAGGCGACACAGTAGTGCGACGCTTATACGCTTTTTAGCGACGCAAATATAAAGTTTTTACTATGTTCTATTTTGGGCAAACCACTCCGTATCCTTCAACTTCGTAGTATTGTTGGAGCACCATAATTTTAAGCCGTTTTCATTTTCGGAAGATATGTAATAGAAAACGATATTGCCGTTCATTGAGGTATATTCGTGGTCGCCGTCCGTGCTTAAAGTGGTAACGTAAATACTGTTGGTATATTCAGATACTCTGTTGATAAACGCTTGCGTAGGGAAGGTATTTTGGTTATTTTCGGTGTATTCGTTAGAACCTGCGCAACAGCATACCGCTACGTGCTTGGGCTTTATAATGGATAAAAGCCCTTCGTTAGAAGAAGTTTTACTGCCGTGATGCCCCGCCTTAAAAAGTTCAACTTCGGGCAATTCGTTATATTCTACTAAATATTCTTCTCCCTTTTCTTCCAAATCGCCCGTAAATAAATAGTGGTTAGTTTTTGTACTATCTATTTCTTGCGATAAAAGCATACAAACTGAATAATCGTTTTCGTCGGAAGTTTGGTGCTCGTAATAGTAGTTGTATAAAATATTAAGCGAAATTTTGTTTTCTTCGTCCAAATAATACTGCTTTTGCGCACCGTCCGTTTGGTACCAGCATTGTTTTGCCGTATAAACCTTTGTGCCGTTATTTTGGCAATAATCTACGGCTTGGCAGAAATTATTATAAATTGTCGTAGTTTTGTTGGTCAGCGCAAATTGAATTAAGGTTTGCACTTGGTACTGATACAATAAACCGGTACGGGTTTCGCCACTTTTGTTACCCACAAACGCCGCTATATGGTCTTGGTCTGCGTGAGTTGCAATTACGTATTCCAAAACGCCGTCCGTACAATAAGTATCCACGTAAGATTTTAAATACTCTGCGCTTCCTTGGCGGGAGCCCGCGTCTATTAAAACTTCGGTGTTGCCAACTTTTATTAAGGTGCAGTCGCCCGTGTATTCGTTGCCAAGTTCCAAAAAGTGGATTGAAAGTTCGGCAGAAGAAATTTCGGCAAGCTCGCCATGTTCAATATTTCCGCCGTTTTCGCTACCGCCGTTAGAATCCTTGTTAATATACTCGATTATTTGATTGTAAATATTAATTACGAACTGTGGCTTTACTATGTATAGCACGATTGCCGCAATTATTAAAACGGTTATAATTGCAAGCAAAAAGCCTATTAAGCCGTTTTTATTTTTTTTGCTTTTTCTTTTTTTTGCCATATAAAAAATCCCTTAAAAATTCAATTAGTTGGAGGATATTACGCCACCAATTTACTTTAACATTAAAAACGGGCGAAATTTTGCGCCCGTTTTTTACTTTTATAAATTGTTTAATTGCTGTTGTATTTTTTCGCGAATTTCTAAATATTTATTTAATTTTTCGCGTTCTTCGTCAACGAGCTTTTTGGGCGCTTTTGCCATAAAGCCTTGGTTATTTAACTTGCCTTCGGCACGGCGAATTTCAGAAAGAACCTTATCGAGCTCGCCTTCTAATCTTACCCTTTCCTTTTCGGCGTCGACTAATTCGCCCATAGGAATATAAATAGTTCCTATTGATAAAACCTTGGTTACGGTTTTTTCACCTGCTTCTTCGGGGGTGGAAATAAACTTGATTTCCGAAGCGCCTGCAAGCTTTAAAATACTGTCTTCGTTGGCAGATATTATACGCTTACTGTCGGTTACGATATAAAGGCTAACCTTTTTGGAGGGAGCGCAGTCCACTTCCTTTTTAACGGTACGAACTGCCTTTATAATATCCATAATTCCCGCAAACGCCGCCGCTTCCTTTTTGTAAGCAAGCTTGGAGTTATATCTGGGATAATCTTGTACCATTATCGAGCCTTCCGTACCGAGAAGGTTTTTGTAAATTTCTTCCGTGATAAAGGGAATAAAGGGGTGTAAAAGCTTTATTGCGCTTTCTAACACGAACATTAAAACGGAAATTGCGTTGTCTTTTTTATTATTATCGTCAGACCAAAGCGCAGGCTTTGTAAGCTCGATATACCAGTCGCAGAAATCCGACCACATAAAGTCGTATAAAATTTGGCAGGCAATACCAAGCTCGAATTTGTTTAATGCAAGCGTTACGTCGCGTATAGTTGCTTGCAAACGGGAAATTATCCACTTGTCTGCGTGGGTTAATTTGCACTCCTTCAAGCTCTTAATATTTCTGCCTTCGGCGTTCATAATTACGTAGCGGCTTGCGTTCCAAATTTTGTTCATAAAGTTACGGCAAGCTTCTACCTTTGCATCAGAATAACGGGTATCGTTACCGGGCGCAACGCCTTGTAAAAGCGAGAAGCGAAGGCTGTCTGCGCCGTATTTATCAATTACGATTAAGGGGTCAACGCCGTTGCCTAAAGACTTGGACATCTTTCTGCCTTGGTCGTCGCGCACGATTCCGTGAATTAAAACGTCACGGAAGGGAACTTTACGCATATGCTCTATACCCGAGAACATCATTCTTGCAACCCAGAAGAAAATAATATCGTAGCCCGTTACTAAAACGTCCGTGGGATAGAAGTAATCTAAATCGGAAGTGTCTTCGGGATAGCCTAAGGTTGAGAAAGGCCAAAGCGCAGACGAGAACCAAGTATCTAAAACGTCTTCGTCCTGATATATGTTGGTGCTACCGCAGTCGCAAGCGTGGATATCTTCTTTAGAGCAAATAACCTTTCCGCAATCCTTGCAGTACCAAACGGGGATTCTGTGTCCCCACCAAAGCTGACGGGAAATACACCAGTCCTTAACGTTTTCCATCCAGTTATAATAAATTTTTGCAAATCTTTCGGGAACGAAGGTCGTCTTTTTATCGATAACGGCGTTGATTGCGGGGCGTGCCAAAGGCTCCATTTTAACGAACCATTGCTTGGAAACGATAGGTTCTACCGAGGAGTGACATCTATAACAATGCCCTACGTTGTGGGCGTGAGGCTGAATTTTTATAAGATTGCCTAAAGCCTTAAGCTCTTCCACCACTTGCTTTCTGCACTCGTATCTGTCTAAGCCTGCAAATTTTCCGCAAAGCTCGTTCATAGTGCCGTCGTCGTTCATAACCTTTACCACTTCCAAATTGTGGCGAAGCCCTACTTCAAAGTCGTTAGGGTCGTGAGCGGGGGTAATTTTTACGCAACCCGTTCCAAAAGTCATATCGGCGTGCATATCGCCCACTACGGGGATAGGCTTGTTAATAATAGGAAGGATTACGTTTTTACCGATTAAGTGCTTATATCTTTCGTCGTTGGGGTTTACCGCAACGGCCGTGTCGCCAAACATAGTTTCGGGACGGGTAGTTGCAACGATTAAGCCTTCTTCGTTAGAGCCTTCTACGAAATATTTTAAATGCCAAAAGCTTGACTGCTCTTCTGCGTATTCTACTTCAGCGTCAGAAAGAGCCGTTTTACAGCAAGGACACCAGTTAATAATTCTGCTACCCCTATAAATTAAGCCCTTGTTGTAAAGGTTTACGAATACTTCCCTTACCGCCTTAGAGCATTTTTCGTCCATAGTAAAGGAAAGGCGGGACCAATCGCAGGAAGAGCCCATCTTTTTAAGCTGGGTTACTATTCTTCCGCCGTACTGCTCCTTCCATTTCCAAGCGCGTTCTAAAAACTGTTCGCGCGTTAAATCTTCCTTTTTAATTCCTTCCTTTGCCATCTGCTCAACGATTTTAACCTCAGTTGCGATAGACGCGTGGTCGGTGCCGGGAAGCCAAAGGGCGCAATATCCCTGCATGCGCTTAAAGCGAATAATACTGTCTTGCAAGGTGTTATCCATTGCGTGGCCCATGTGGAGCTGTCCTGTTATGTTGGGAGGGGGCATCATTATAGTAAAGGGTACTTTATTATCGTCCCTTATTGCCTTAAAATAGCCCTTTTCTTCCCATTCGTTATAAAGTTTATCTTCAAAACTTTTCGGATTGTAAGTCTTTTCCATAGTTTACCTCAATTTTTTGCCTATCTATTATAAAACAATTTATAAGCGTTGTCAATCGCAACGGGGTAAAGCATACAATGTATTATTAAAAATTTTAAGGAGAAATTATGAAAAATAAATTAATTAGTATATTTTTAGCAGTAATTTGCGCAGCCTGTTTACCCTTTAGCTTGCTTGCCTGCAACAAAAGGACGGAGGTTTTAAAAATTAACGAGGTTACCCACAGCGTTTTTTACGCCCCTATGTATTTAGCCGAAGCGTTGGGCTATTTTAAGGACGAGGGCTTTGAGGTGGAATTCACCAACGGTGGCGGTGCAGATAACACGATGGCGGCCGTTCTCTCAGGCGCGGCAGATATCGGCTTTTGCGGGCCCGAAGCACCCCTTTACGTGGCGATTGGAGGCTCTTCCGATACCCCCAAGGTGTTTGGTCAGTTAACTAAACGCGACGGTAGCTTTTTGGTTGGAAGGTACGACGAAAAACAAGATTTTTCGTGGCAAAATCTTCAAGGAAAGGAAATTTTAGCGGGCCGTAAAGGCGGAGTACCTGCTATGACCTTTGAGTACGTTTTAAAGCAAGACGGCGTTGAGGCAACCTTAAATTACGACGTTGCATTTAATATGATGACCTCTGCCTTTGAGGGCGGAATTGCTGACTACTGCACTATGTTCGAGCCGGCTGCAAGCGAGTACGAAAAGGCGGGTAAAGGCTACATAGTAGCGTCCGTAGGAGAAAAATCAGGCGAAATTCCCTACACCTGTTTTATGGCTAAATCGAGCTTTATTGAAAGCAATAGCGACAAGGTTGAGGGCTTTTTAAGGGCTGTTACAAAGGCGATAAAATTTACCTTGGAAAATTCCTCTAAAACCGTGGCGGAATATCTTGTACCCTACTTTGACGGAACTGCGCTTGACTCGATTGAAACCTCCGTGCAAAGCTATAAAAATATTGACGCGTGGGTTACGAATATGGCTATGAAGGAAAGCGCGCTTGACGCCTTGCAGGACGTTATTGAAAGTGCAGGCGAGCTGGAGAGAAGGGTGCAGTTTGACGAGCTAGTTTTAACGGAAACTGCCCAAAAAGTTTACGACGAAATTTATGGTTGAATTTAAAGAAGTAAGCTATATATACCACACTAAAAACGGCGAAACCAAAGCCGTTGAAAATATGAGCTTTAGCGTAAAAAAAGGTCAGTTCGTTTCGGTAATAGGCCCTTCCGGTTGCGGTAAAACGACTATACTTTCGCTTGCGGCGGGACTATTAACCCCTTCTTACGGCAAGGTTGAAAAGCAAAGCAACGAATACGGCTATATGCTTCAAAGGGACGCACTGTTCCCTTGGCGCACGGTTAGAGGAAATATTTTTTTACCGCTTGAAATTAAAAAAAGAAACAGCCCCAAAAACAGAGAGAACGCCCTTATGCTTGCCGAAAAATACGGCTTAAAGGATTTTTTAGATAAAACCCCAAACGAGCTTTCCGGGGGGATGAGGCAAAGAGTAGCGCTTATTAGAACGCTTGCCGCACAGCCGGATTTGCTTTTGCTTGACGAACCTTTTTCCGCCTTGGATTACCAAACGAGGCTAGAGGTTTGCGACGACGTGCAGACAATTATTAAAAGCGAAAAAAAGACGGCGTTGCTCGTTACCCACGACATATCCGAGGCAATAGCCCTTTCAGATAAGGTGGTAGTGCTTTCGGCAAGGCCGGCAACGGTTATTGGCGAGCACAATATAGATTTTGGCGATAACAACCCCAAGCACCGTAGAGAGTGCCCCGAATTTGCCACTTGCTTTGAAGCCTTGCGCCGACAGCTTGGCATTTAACCTTTACGCTAAATTAGGATAAACTTATGAAAAACTTAAACTACTCCCCTCAACATTTAATTTATTTAAAAAAAATAAAGCGCAATAAAATTTTCGTAAACTTTATGCGCTCGTTTATTTTAGTTTTGATTTTGGGCGTGTGGGAACTTTGCGCAGCCTTTAAAATTATCGACCCGTTTATAACCAGCTCCCCTTCAAGGGTGGTTAAAACGATTATCGACCTATATTTAAACGGCTCGCTGTTTTACCATATCGGCGTAACGCTTTTCGAAACGCTTTTAGGCTTTATTATTGCAATAGTTGCGGGATATTCCGTGGCCATTTTGCTTTGGATGAGTAATTCTGCACGAAAAATTTTCGAGCCGTATATAGTAGTTTTAAACTCTTTACCTAAAATTGCGCTTGGCCCTTTGATTATAATTTGGATTGGCACGGGCTATACGGCGATAATTTTTATGACTATACTCGTCGCCGTTATAGTTTGCATTATGAACACCTTAACAGGATTTTGCTCGGTTGATTCTACCATGCTGACTTTAATGAGGTCTATGGGCGCAAGCAAAATTTTAACGCTTAAAAAATTAATTATCCCAGCCTCTATTCCTGCCCTTATGAACACCTTAAAGGTTGCGGTTGGGCTTGCTTGGATAGGCTCGATTATGGGCGAATATATCGTTTCGCGCGCAGGGCTTGGGTATTTAATCGTTTACGGCGGTCAGGTTTTTAAGCTTGACTTGGTTATGACCGCTACCATTATTTTATGCGCCTTAGCAGGAGCAATGTACGGTGTAGTTGCACTTTTGGAAAAAAGACTTTTAAAGCTTTACTAAAGCAAAAAAATAAAATTATAAACGGCGCAAAAAACCGCGCAAAATGCCGTTAGTTAAAGCATATTACCCCATCAATTTAATATTTTACGGTTTGTGGGGCAGCATTTTTAGGTTGCCCCACGGCTTAATTTTTAACCTTAAAATAAACGCAATTTAGTTTGCAAACGCCCTTTTAAACGCGCAATCACCCCTTCTAAAGGTAGCAAATTCGCTAAACCTACGCTCTGCCTTATTTAAGCCCTTAAGGTTATTTATTTCAGCAAAAATTTCTTCGCTCGATTTAACGGGAATAGACTGCGTGCCGTTAATTAAAAATTCTTCGCCGATATGACGGCTTCTTATTATTTGTTTTTGGCGTTGAATATAGGAAATAAAGTTCATATTTAGCCCCTTTAAATTATTTACACATATTATTTTAATTATAATACTTGACAGAAGTTGTCATGTATGATAAAATATTTTTAATAATTTTAAAATAATTTATGCATGGTGAAAATATGAAATACCAAGTAATGATAAAAATTTTAATGCTACTGCTTGCAAGAAAAAAGGTTACTGCGGTGGAAATTGCTGAAAAATACGAAATTTCGGTTAGAAGCGTTTATCGATACGTAGAAGAGCTTTGCGTTGCAGGTATTCCCATTGACGTTGCGCGCGGACGCTACGGTGGGCTTAGTATTGCCGATACCTTCAAACTGCCCGTAGGGTATTTTACTAAAGAAGAATATAATTCTACGGTAAACGCTTTAAACGCTATGCTTTCGCAGGTTAACGACCAGCACGCTTATCTTGCTTTAGAAAAATTGCAAAGGCAAATTAAAAACGAAAGGAGAGACCTTTCGGTTAGCGGAAATATTATAATTGACGGTGGCGCGTGGTGCGAAGGAAAAAGGTTTAGCGACAAGATGAGCGTTTGCGAAAAGGCGGTTAACGAAAGCTTACAGCTTTGCATTGATTATATTTCGAGAAGTGGCGAGCATAGCAAACGATATATTGACCCGCACGTTTTAATTTTTAAAGGCAACGTATGGTACGTTTACGCCTTTTGCCATAACAAGCAGGATTTTAGAACCTTTAAAATAGGTAGAATTAAGGACGCGAGATTTACGGGAGTTGGCTTTGTTAAAAAGAAGCTTATGCGTGAGGACATACCGTTAAGCTTTGCAAAGGATACCGCTAACAGCATTGATATTGTTTTAGAAATATCTCGCTCTGCCTTACCCGACGTTGAGGAGTGGCTTGGCGTTGACGAGGTTGAGCCGAGAAGAAACGGCTTTTATGCAGAAATTAATTTGCCGTTAGACAACGGGCTTGTAAACAAAATATTGAGCTTTGGGGGTGGAGTTAAGGTTGTTTCGCCCGAAAGCTTAAAGGCGCAGGTTAAGGAGGCAGCTTTAAAAATATTGCAGGATTAATGGAATTTACTTATTAAATGCTTTTAAAATATTTGGGGCGGGCGGAGCAAATGTATGCTCCGCCCGCCCTTAATTTTTTTGATTTTTATTGAATAGCGTTCAAATTTGAATAATATGAGCAAAAAAACTGCAGTAATTTTATGTTACCGCAGTTTTTAAATTAGTTTTTATTAATTTTTAAAGTATAGAAATATTCTACGCCATTTTCGTTTGCAAGGTTTATAAAGGGCTTTAATGTAATTTCGCGAGGAGCGCCGTCAAAATCGTTTATGCCCCACCACGGCTCTACGCAAACGTAATCACCGCCGTCCTCGTGCGACCAAAATGCAACTACCGGACAGTCTGATTTAAAGGTGTAGGTATATCCGTCTTGTGTATGAGCGTAGATTTCCCCACCTGTAAGCGAGCCTAATTGAAAGGTTTTGCACTCTTTAAAAAATTCCTTGTCGGCAACGAAGCGTTGCAAGTTTTGCAAAGGAATTGCGTCGGCTGAATTTATAGGATAAATTATGGGGTTTTCAGTATTTTCAAATTCAATAACCGCACTACCGCCGGGTGCTTTTAAGCCGGGGTGACCGCCAAGGTAGAAGGGAATTTTACCCTGCTTTGACGCTACAAAATAGCTAACCTTTAAGGTATCGTCAAAAAGCTCGTAGGTTATTGCAAAATTAAATTCGTAAGGGTAGGTTTTTAAGGTTTCTTCGCTACTTTCTAATGCTAACTTAATTTTACTTGCAGTTTTTTCTGCAACGGTCAAAACGGAATAGCGCACTACCCCGTGCGACTTGGGCGCGTATTCTTTTCCGCAAGACTTGTAGGGGTTGGCGTGCCCGATTATAGGAAAAATTACCACATCCCTACTCTTCCAAAATTCTTCGCCTTGCCACAATCTTTCTTCTCCCGTTTTTTTGTCGATAAGCGAAACTATAGTTCCACCTTCACAAGTTACGGTAAGCTGTAAAAATTCGTTTTCAATAATATGTATCATATTTCCCCCTTTTAACTTTTTATTATTAGCCAAAAGCAGTTAAGCGGTACGCTTACCTTGATATACTGTCGGCTTGTAAACCGCTACGGCTATTAAGATATTACGGTTAAGCGGTACGCTTACCAAGGCAAAATTTCGCCACCCATAATATGAATATGAACGTGGAAAACCGTTTGCCCTGCGCTTTCGCCCTGATTTATAATTAAGCGGTAGCCGTTTTCGCAACCGTTTTCTTTTGCGATTTGCGGAATTTTTTTAAGCATATATGCGATTAATTCTGTCTGCTCGCCATCCATACCGTCAAGGTAAGGGAAATGGTTTTTAGCGATTGCTAAAAGGTGCACCTTTGCCTTGGGTTGAATATCTTTAAAAACGAGCATTTTTTCATCCTCGTAAACCTTTGCCGAAGGGATTTCACCCTTAATTATTTTACAAAATATGCAATTATTATCTAACATAACTTTCTCCTTAAAAACAAATATATTTACCTTTAATTTTGTTTTTTATGCGCACTTTTTCGCTCTTAAATTTTTTAAAGGCGCAACTATATTAGCGTTGCAATAGCGCCATCTTTATATAATTGGGTGGCAACTATGTTGCAAATACTGCCGGATTGAATTATATTTTTTGCGTAAATTTTTATATAATTTTGGCTGTATCCCCAGCTGTATTCGCCATCAGTTTCTTCGAAAATAACCGAAAGATTTTTACCTAAAAAGCTTTTAATATACCTCTCTTCCGCGGCTTTGGCAACGGATAAAAGCTTATGCAATCGCTCGCTTTTAATTTTAGCGTCAATATCCTTTAATTTAAACGCCACCGTTCCTTCCCTTGGCGAAAAAGCAAACGCGTGCACGCGGGCAAAACCTACCTCGTCGATTATAGATAGGCTTTGGTTAAAATCCTCTTCCGTTTCTCCGCAAAAGCCTGCAATAATATCGGTAGTAATTGCCGCGTCGGGGAAAAATCGATAAATTAATTTGCACTTTTCAATATATTCTTCACGGGTGTATTTACGGTTCATTGCCCTTAAAGTATTGCTAGAGCCACTTTGTAGCGAAAGGTGAAATTGGGGGGCGAAATCGGGCAAGCTTTTAAGCGCTTTTAAAAATTGGGGCGATACTATGCGGCATTCAATGCTACCCAAGCGCACCCTTTTGTTTACTTTATTAAGGGCAAGAATAAGGTCGGTTAAGGTTTCTTCCCCCTGCGACCACGCCGAAATGTTAATGCCCGTTAAAACCACTTCTGGGCAATTCGTCGCCGTAATTTCTTCTAAAATATCTTCTTTTGTTCTGCTTTGCACCCTACCCCTTAAATAGGGAATTATGCAATAGGAGCAAAAGTTGTTGCAACCGTCTTCTATTTTTATAAACGCCCTTGTTTTAACCTGTTTAGGAAAGGGCAAGGAGGAATATTGCTTTTGCATAAGCCCGAATTTTTGTGCTACCGCCAAAAGCACCTGCTCCTTTTTGTTTGCGCCACAAATAAAGGTTACGCCCTGCTTGTTAAACTGCTCGCTGTTTTTTTGCGACGCGCACCCACACACGAAAATTTGCGCTTCGCTATTAAATTTTTTTACCCTTGCGATTAATTGTCGGCTCTTTTTTTCCGCCTCTTTAGTAACGGCGCAGGTGTTTAAAACGAATATATCTGCGGGGGAAAGCTTGTCGGAAACGGTAAAGCCCATATCCTCCAACGCCGCCATAATGGAAGCCGATTCTACTTCGTTAACCTTACAGCCAAGGGTAAATACTACTGCCTTCATTTAAGCTCTCCCAGCGCGAACATAACCAGCGAGCAAGTGGCTATTGCCGCAGTTTCGGCGCGGAGTATGCGCTTGCCAAGCGTTATTCCGTCAAAGCCGTAACCGTTTTTTGCAAGCAAAAATTCTTCTTCACAAAAACCGCCTTCGCTACCTACGACTATTGCCGTAGAGCCGTTAAGTACGGAAATATCCGTATCGGAAGAGGTTGCAAATTCGCAAGCAAAAAGCTTGTTATTATAATCTTGCGCCGACTTTAACGCTTCGTCGAATTTATTAAAGTATTCCACCTTGGGCGCAACCTGCCTTAGGCATTGCTTTGCCGCTTCCTTGGCAACCTTATTTAAGCGTTCAAGCTTGTTTTCGTTCATATAAGCAGAGCAATATTTAGAATTAAATACGCCTATTTTATGCACGCCAAGCTCGGTAGCCTTTTGCACGACGAGCTCGGTTTTATCGCCCTTTAACGCACCGCATAAAAGGTAAACTTCAGTCAACGCCTCGCGCGAGGTTTCGTTTACCCCCACAATATGCGCCAACAAACGCTTTTTTTCGATTTTTGCAACTATGGCGGAAAACTCTTTACCGCTATTATCTAACAAAACTATTTCTGCGCCTTCTTCAAGCCTTAAAACGGTTTTTGCGTGGGTAAATTCTTCCCCTTCTAAAAAGATCTCGCAATTATCGGGGTATTCAATTTTGTCTATAAAAAATCTTTTAGGGGCACTCATAAACTTTTAAACGCCAAGGCGTACCATTCTCCCTTTTTTACCTGTTTATCTAAAGTTAAGTCTTGCTCGCCATACGCTTTTAAAACTAAATCTAATTTACTTTCGATAATACCGCTTAAAATTAGCGTTCCGCCCTTTTTTAAATTTTTAGGAATAGAGGGCGCAAGCATTTGCAAAATGTCTGCAGTTATATTTGCAAGCATAATATCGCCACAAACCTCGCTATTATCTAAAAGATTAGAGTGGGCAACCGTAACCTTTTGCGCAACGCCGTTTAGGTCGCAGTTGTGCTTGGCGCTTTCTACTGCAACGTAGTCAATATCAGTTAAATAAGCGTACTTTGCGCCAAGCTTAACGGCAGATATGCCCAAAATACCGCTTCCACAGCCAACGTCTATGCACACGCTTTTATCGGTTAAATATTCCTGCAAAAGCTCTAAGCACATAGAGGTCGTTTCGTGCTCGCCCGTGCCGAACGCCATATTAGAATCAAGCTTTACAATCTCTTCAAAGTCCTGCTTTTCGTAAGCAATCCACTCGGGCACGACTACGATTTTACTGCCGATATGCAAGGGACGGAAGTGCTTTTTCCAAATTTCAATCCAGTCGTCCCCTTCGATTTCACGCTTGGTCATCTCTAACGAGCCAAGGGGCATACAGCCACCGCAGTTTGCTTGCATCTCTTCTATATCCTGTCTAATTTTAGGTATCGTTTCGTCAGCAATATCGGTTGCGACGAAAGCCTTTACCATAACGTCGCCCGAAAGATCGGCAGTTAATTCATCGTCCATATAATCCCAATACATCACCTTATTTTCTTGTAAGGCGATTACGTCCTTTACGTCGGAAATAGCCACGCCGTAATTGGTATAGCGCCACATAATATCGGCAATAAGCTCGCTACCTTCGGTTGAAGTATGTACTGTAAGTTCAATAAATTTCATAAATATTTCCTTAAAAAGTTTTTACCCTTTTATTTTAACACACTAAAACGGCGTTTGCAAGTAAAAAATATAAATAGGCTTGTAAGTAATAAATATCGCCCGAGGGCATCTTAAAAAAATTGCCCTCGGGCGAAAATACAAAGCGGAATTTATGCTTTTGTAGCTAAAAATTCTATTACGGAGTGCGCGGCAACGTTGCCTTCGCCTATAGCCTTTGCGTATTGATAGGGCATACCCGTACAGTCGCCCGCCGCAAACACGCCCGAAATATTGGTTGCTTGCTTACGGTTTACCATTATATGCCCTTGCTCGTTTACGGCAAGCCCACTCATAAGCGTAGTTGGAGAAACCGAGCCCTTTAAAATAAACATACCGTCCACCTCGGCAACTCCGTCCTTAAAAATAATTTTGTTAAGGCGCAAACCGCCTTCAAGCCTTTTGGGCTTTTGCAAAACTATTTTTACGTTTGTTGCCTGCACGTCAAAATCCTTATAAAGGGGCATAACATACGCAAATTTTGCAAGCGAGCACAAATATTCAAGCTCGTGCTCAAAGCGTTTTTCCGTGCATAATATACCTATGGTTTTGCCCTTATACAAATTTCCGTCGCAGGTTGCGCAATAGCTTACGCCCCTACCTAAAAGCTCAAGCTCGCCTTCTATCGGCTTTGCCGTTTCTACGCCCGTACATATAATAACGCTTTTTGCGTCGTACTGATTATCGTTTGCTATAAGGGTAAATTTTTCGCCTAAATCGTAAACGCCAGTAACCACCTCGTCACAAATTTCAAGCCCCATACGCTCGGCGTGGTGCATAAACGCAAAGTTTAGCTGAGCGCCCGTAACCTCGGGTAGCCCTAAATAGTTTAAAACGAGCTCTGCCCTATCAACCTTTTTAGAGCCCCTTGCGCTGCCAAACCAAATTATTTTTTTATTGTGAATTTTTAAGTTTATTGCCGCGGAAACGCCTGCCGGCCCCGTACCTATTATAGCTGCGTCGTACATACACTCTCCTACTATTATTATATCCGCGTCAAAATTTATAAAACGCGGATATTTTTGTTAAAAATTATATTAATTGAGCCATATATGGGGGTTAATCCATTTTTGTTAAGCGTTCGGCAACCTCTAACAAGTCGTTTGAAGGAAGCTTAGGCTCGCTGTTTTTTACAACCTGACCTACTAAAATTTTAGCCTTTTCGGGGGGGATAATCGTGCCTACGCCGGCAACGCATCCACCGAGACAGCCCATACCTTCTATCATGCTTCCGTTAAGCTTGCCCGCCTTTGCGAGATTAAGCATCATTTTGCAATCTGAAAGCCCTTCGGCGTGATGAATAGTAACGGTCGTTTCGGGGTAGAATTCGTTTATTGCACAGCGTATTGCCTCGGCTACGCCACCTGCCACGGCATAACCTCTGCCTGCGCCTGAAGCGTTAGTGTTTACGACGGATTCTTCTAATCCTTCCAAATCAATTTCCTTTGCGTCAAAAATTCCGGCAAGCTCTTCAAAGGTTATAACGAAGTCCACGTGGCTTCTTACCGCCTTTCTGGAGGCTTCTAATTTTTTAGCGGCGCAAGGACCGATAAACACTACCCTCGCTTCGGGAACTTCTTCCTTAATTTTACGCGCCGTTGCAACCATAGGCGTAAGCTCGCTTGAAACCTCGGATGCTATCGTGGGGAACTGCGATTTTATAAGCGAAGCCCAAGCAGGGCAGCAGCTTGTAAGCAAGAAGGGCATTTTACCCGTTTTTACGGTGTTTACGTAATGGTGTGCTTCTGCAATACAGCCCATGTCTGCGCCTTCGGCTACCTCGTACATATCGGCAAAGCCAAGCTTTAAAAGTGCAGTTTTTATTTTGCCCAAGTTAACCTTTACGCCAAACTGACCTGCTATTGCAGGAGCAACTGCGGCAATTACCTTATCGCCCTTTTTAATTGCCTGAATAAGCTGGAATATTTGCGATTTATCGGCAATAGCGCCAAAGGGACAAGCCGACATACATTGACCGCAAGCAACGCATTTATCGTTGTCTATGCTCGCCCTGCCAAATTCGTCTGTGGATATGGCCTTTATACCACACGCGCTTGCGCAAGGGCGAACCTTATGAGCAATAGCGTCGTAAGGGCAAGCCGCTTTGCACTTTCCGCATTTTATACATTTTTCCTTATCGATAAACGACTTGCCGTTTACCACCGAAATTGCGCCTTTAGGACAAGCCTTTATGCAATAGTGAGCAACGCAGTTACGGCATTGATTAGTAACCTCGTACTCGTTTTCAGGGCACTTGTCGCACGCAGAGGGAATAACCTGCATTAAAGGCGGTTCGTAATACTTATCGGAAACGTTGCTTTTCGTTACGCCCGAGGTTATATGAACTGGCTTATTTGCAGGACGAAGGGAAAGCCCCATTGCAAGGCGCACCCTTTCTGCCGCTATTTGCCTTTCTCTATAAATACTTTCCCTATATTTAGGCTCTTCGTCGGGAGTTATAGTGTATGGAATTGCTTCTATATCGCTTTTTATATCCTTTGACTTGTAAGCAACCCTTGCAACTTCAGCAAAAATTTTTCTTCTTATTTCCGTTACGACACTTTGTGATTTCATAAAAAACCTCACTAAATTCACACACATTATAGCACACTTTATTTTTTGTTGCAATAGTAAAGCTATAAATTTTTAATTAATATATTTTTATTGATTACAACCGTGCAAATTTAAATGACAAAGCTTGGCTTCAATGATATAATAACACTATAACCTTAAAGGATTTTTTTATGCTTATTAATTTTTTGGTTAAAAGATATACTAAAGACGGAAAGGATATAAACTGCCCCGAGGTGCGCGCAAAAATAGGCAAAGCTTCGGGCATAGTAGGCATCATATGCAATATTTTGCTGTTTGCGGCAAAGCTGTTTGCAGGCATAATTTCTTTCTCGGTTGCCATTATTGCAGATGCAATTAACAATATTTCCGACGCTTCGAGCAATATCGTAAGCTTTTTCGGCTTTAAGCTTGCAAGCCGTCCTGCCGATAAGGAGCACCCCTACGGCCACGGCAGATACGAATACCTTGCCGCCCTAACCGTCGCCCTTTTAATTATGGTTATAGGCGTTGAGCTTATGCGCACGGGCATAGAAAAGATTATTGCACCGCAAAACCTCGTCGTTTTAAACGCCGTAACTATTGCCATTATGTGCGCTTCCATTATTATTAAGCTTTGGCTATGCTTATTTTATTCAAGACTTGGCAAAAAGATTAATTCCAACGCGCTTATAGCCGCCTCCGCCGATTCGAGAAACGACGTAATCGCAACCTCCGTCGTTCTTGTAACCGCAATAATTTCCCATTTTATAGAAATTGAATTAGACGGTTATATGACGGTTGCCGTGGCTTTATTCGTGTTATATAGTGGTTTTTGCTTGGTTAAGGATACGCTTAATCCACTACTTGGAAAAGCGCCCGACGAAGAGCTTTGCGAAGATATTAGATTGAGGATATTAGCCCACGAAGGCGTTTTAGGCACGCACGATTTAATGGTGCACGACTATGGTGTAGGAAGGCAATTTGCCAGCGTTCATATAGAGGTTGACGCAGATTTAGGTATAGTTGCCGCGCACGAAATTTGCGACGCAATAGAGCGTGATTTTTTAGAAAGCGATAATCTGCACATGGTCGTTCATTTAGACCCTATTGCCCACGACGACGAAGAAGGCAAAATAAGAAATTTTATTTTGGGAAAGGTAAAGAATTTCAACGGTAATCTTACTATTCACGATTTAAAAATTTTGCGTTGCAACGAAAAAAGAAAGTGCTTTTTTGACTGCGTTATTCCAAAGGAGTTTGAAGGCGACGAAGCCGAGCTAGTTGAAAAAATTAAGATGGCAATTAAGCTTGACCAGCCTGACTTGGAGTGCGAAATTACCATAGATAAAAACTTTGCCGCGCTCCCTCACCAAAAGCGATAAAAGCTTTTATTTTAAGCCCTAAAAATTGCAATAATACGCTTTATTTGCGCCATATAGGCTAGGCAATTAAATTTATAGGGAGTAAAAATTTTTTACTCCCTGTAAAATATTAAATGCAAAACGATTGACATTTTTAGTCCTTTTTAATAAAATTAATATACAAAATAATTTGCACTCATGGCGGAATTGGCAGACGCGCTGGACTTAGAATCCAGTGGATTCCCGTGCAGGTTCAACTCCTGTTGAGTGCACCAAAATAAGCGGAACGGTTTTTATCCGTTCCGCTTTTTTGTATAATTATGATTTCTACTAAAATTAGTGTGCGACAAAGGTGAGCGAAGTGAATTTAATTACACAAAAAGAGCTTAGGAATTACCCTACCTTTTTAGAAAAGTTTAAATGCGGTTTGGTAGGGGTTAATTTTAATAGTCCAAATGGGGGGTTAGTATAAAATTTAAACTAAAAATATAATTTTACCCTTGTATTTACGGCTTTTATAATTTATAATAAATTTGTTATAAAATTTTTACAAAGGAACAAATATGAAAGCTATAGTTAAAGGCTTTGGTAAAATTATTGCGCTTTTTTTGGCGTTGTTTACTTGCTTTATAACGGCGTATAGCGTATGCACGGATGCCCATAAGAGCACCGTTTGCGCACGCGCCGAAACACAAAGCGAGCCTAAAAGGGTTGTAGGGTATTTACCTAACTGGTCGTACAAGGCGTACGAAGATATTGATTTTTCTGCGCTGACGCATATTAATATTGCTTTTTGCAACTTAAATTCGAGCGGGGAATTTTATAGCGGAATACCCGACGAGGATATGTATGCGTTAGTAAATAAAGCGCACGCGCACGGCGTTAAAATTATGGCTGCGCTTGGTGGCGGGGGCTATGGCGACCCCTACCGCGCGTTAATTGCAGGCACGGAAAAAATTAATTTGTTAAACGGGAAGTTGGAGCATTTTTGCGAAAAGTACTCGCTTGACGGAATTGACCTTGATATTGAGCTTGCTTCTTCTGACAGTATTTGGAATTATTACGGAGAGTGGGTTAGCGCACTTAGAAGTATTTGCAACAGGCACGGTTGGATTTTAAGCACGGCAACGGCTCAATGGGTGGCAGGCACCGTAACGGCAGAAACCTTTGCGCTTTTTGATTTTGTAAGCGTTATGGCGTACGACAACGACGGTTGGAATTATAATTCCCACTCCTCATACGATTTTTCAATAGAGTGTTTAAATTATTTTAATATTCAAAAGGAAATACCCAAAGAAAATTTAGTGCTTGGCGTTCCATTTTACGGAAGGGGCTATACGAGTAGCGGTGCGCTTGACTGGAATTCATATCTTTCGTTTAAGGATTTAATAAGCGCCGATATAGAGAATTACGACAGGGACGAATATAACGGCATAGCCTATAACGGAGCAAGCACTATGCAAAAAAAATGCGAGCTTGCAAAAGAATACGGCGGAATTATGATTTGGGAAATTACCTTGGACGCGCAGGGAGAATATTCTTTATTAGACTTAATAAAGCAAGAATTAATACCTGCCCCTAAAGACGAATTACAACAAAACGACGGCGTAAAAAAAGATGAATTTTTAGTTTATATAATTATCGGGGTAAGCGCAATAGCCGTTATTGCTTTGGCGGTTATTTTAATAGCGAAAAGGATTAAAAAAAGATAAAAAATTATAATTGCCCCATATATATGCCCTAAACAGTTAAAGTGAAATTAAAGGCGCGGACGGCTTTTTGCCGTCCGCGCCACGCTTCTTTTTATATAAAATATCTAATTAAAATGGCTGTTACTTTTTATTATTGTTCTATTATATCGTTAATAGCTTCTAAATTTTTAAGGCAGATTAACACTAACGCTTCTTCGCTATCTATAAAGCAATTGATGCGTTCGGCAGTTTTTATAATTGCGCCCTTATAGCCCAAAGCATATTCCTTTTCTACGGGAGTATCGTAGTCCAGCTTTTTTAAGATTGAGTTATAGCAAGCTATGTCCGCCTTACAGATTTTTGCAATTTCTTTAATATATTCTTCTTTTTCGCCTTCAAAAACGATTTCGATATCTTCCTTTGTAACAGCTAAATCGTCAGCGTCAACGAAGTAATCGGTGCTAAATACCGTGTCCACTCCCCTTTCCTTTACAAAACGAACGAATTCGTCTAAAAACATAGTAATACCGTTGCCGTTTTGCGAAACTTCGTCAACGCCGTAAACGCTTACGCCTTCAAAGTCGGTAAAAACCTTTTCGTCGCCAACGCACTTTAACGAATCTTCAAATTCGACTAAAGCGTCTTCGAAAAGCGTTTCAAGCCACTCCGTTTTAAAAAATACTTCGCCCTGCTTATATAAATCTAAAGCCTTGTTGATTTCGTTAATAAATAAAATTTCTTTTGTGGTGAGCTGTTTTCCGTTTTTTAAATATAAAGTAATAACCTCTGCATTAGCCATAAAATTTCTCCTTATAGTGGTTTAGTAAGCTTATTATACTATATATTGAAAAAAATTTCAATACCTATTTTAAAATTTTTTAACTGAATATTGCACAGTTTGCGCCTTTAAAGAATTTTTGCATTGACAAATAGATATAATTAAAATATAATTGTCGTATACGGAGCTTAAAATGAAAGATTTTTTAAAATTGTTTTTATGCGGCGCAGCCATTGGCACGGGCATGATTATTCCAGGGGTTAGCGGTGGTACTATTGCCGTTATAATGCGAATTTACGATAAGCTAATAAACGCAATAACTTCGCTTAAATCGGACTTTAAAAACAGCGTAAAATTTTTATTTCCGATTTTGCTTGGCGCAATAGTCGGCATTGGGGTAACTTTTATACCGTTAAAGCTTGCGCTTGAATACGCGCCCCTTCCCACCGTTTTACTTTTCGTTGGTTTTATGCTTGGAAGCCTGCCCGATATTATAGGCGAAGCCAAACAGCTTGGCATTAAAGGCGTGGACTGGTTTTTGGTTATAGCCACGCTTTCCATTACGGTAGGAATTTGCTTTATACCCGGGCTTGGAAGCGTTGACCTTTCTGCAACGATGGCTTGGTGGCAATATATACTGCTGTTTTTGGTAGGGCTACTCGCTTCGTGCGCGTTGGTTATTCCCGGTATAAGCGGATCTATGCTACTTTTAATTTTAGGTTATTATCAGCCTATTTTTAACACCATTACCCTGTTGTTTACCGGCGATTTTTTGCACAGTTTTATAGTGCTTGCCGTTTTCGGTTTAGGTATAATTGTAGGATTTTTTACCGTAGCCAAAATTATGCAATATTTATTGAATAAATTTGAAAGGGCTACCCGTTGGGCAATTTTAGGGTTTGTAATAGGCTCTGTCCCCGCAATTTTAATAACCTTTGATTATGCTAATTCCCCCCTTAATATACCCCAAATAATAGTTGCAATTGTACTTTTAATTTTGGGTTGCGCCGTATCGTATTATATTTCTTACCTAGGAAAAAAGCGAACAAAATTAGACGAGTAAAATTGATTAAATAATAGTAAAAGCTTAAATAGTTGCGCCATATATGGCGGTTAATTAAAAAACGCAGTGCTGTTGCACTGCGTTTTTACTATTTATTATTCTTCAACGGTTTCTTCAATTTTAAGGTCGGGTGCGGTTACAATGCTATTAAAGTTAGAATTGATAACGGGGGACATATTTTTATAGTCCTTAACGCCCGTACCTGCAGGGATAAGCTTACCGATAATAACGTTTTCTTTAAGGCCCATAAGGGGGTCAACCTTATTTTTGATTGCCGCGTCGGTTAATACCCTTGCAGTTTCCTGGAAGGATGCTGCAGACAAGAAGGAATCGGTGGAAAGGGCTGCTTTAGTAATACCTAAAAGCACACGCTTTTGAAGCGCGGGAGTACCGCCGTTTTCGATTGCCTTGGTATTTTCTTCTTCAACGGTGAACATATCAACCGTTTCGCCGGGAAGAAGCGAGGTTGAGCCTGCGGATTCAATACGAACCTTTCTGAGCATTTGACGAACGATAATTTCTACGTGCTTATCGTTAATATCTACGCCCTGTGAACGGTATACGGACTGAACTTGCGTTAAGATATAGTCTTGAACGCCCTTAACACCGGAAATTCTTAAAATATCCTGAGGATATACAGAACCGGTATTAAGCTGGGTGCCGGGAGCAACTACGTCGCCATCCTTAACCTTAAGCTCTGCGTTGAAGGGAAGAACGTATTCCTTCTTCTGTTCGCCGGTGATTTGATCTTTAACGATAATATGCTTCATATTGTCGCTATCGTCTAAGCGAACTACGCCGGAAACTTCGCAAAGGGTTGCGCAACCCTTGGGTTTACGCGCTTCGAAAAGTTCTTCGACACGGGGAAGACCTTGGGTAATGTCGCCCGTTGCTGCGATACCGCCGGTGTGGAAGGTACGCATCGTAAGCTGAGTACCGGGTTCACCGATGGACTGCGCCGCAATTACGCCGACAGCTTCGCCAGCCTGTACGGGAGTGTTGGTTGCCATGTTTTTACCATAGCACTTTGCACATACGCCGTAGCGGGAGGTACAGCTGAATACCGAACGGATAGAAACGGCTTCTACGCCGGCATCTACTACTGCTTTTGCAAGCTCGTCGGTAACGAATTCGTTCATTGCAACGATAATATTGCCGTCCTTATCCTTAACGTCTTCTGCTACGAATCTGCCTTGGATTCTATCTTCAAGTCCTTCAATAACTTCACCGTTAGGGCCGATTATTGACCTAACTACCATACCGCGAGGCTTTTTGCTGCCTGCCATACAGTCATCTTCACGAACGATAACGTCTTGAGCAACGTCAACTAAACGACGGGTTAAATAACCGGAGTCCGCAGTTTTTAACGCCGTATCTGCAAGACCTTTACGGCCACCGTGAGAGGAGATGAAATATTCGAGAACGGAAAGACCTTGTCTAAAGCAAGACTTAACGGGAACTTCGATCTTTTTACCTTGGGGGTTAACCATTAGGCCACGCATACCGGAAAGCTGCTTCATCTGGTCGATAGAGCCACGTGCACCCGAGTTTGCCATCATCCAAATAGGATTGAACTTATCGAGTGATTTTTTAAGCGCGTCGGTAACTTGGTTGGTTGCGTTATCCCAAGCGTCGATAACTGCGTTATATCTTTCTTCTTCTCTTAAAAGACCTCTTTGATATTTCTTTTCGATTTTGAATACCTTTTCTTCCGTTTCTTTAATAATTTCCGTTTTTGCTTCGGGAATATGCATATCGAATACGGAGGTAGTAATTGCGCCTACCGTGGAATATTTGTAGCCGAGAGCCTTGATTTTATCAAGGATAACAGCCGCCTTAGGCGCGCTACCCGTTTTGAAGCAACGGGCTACGATTTTGCCAAGCTGCTTTTTACCAACTGCAACTGCGCCACCCAAGAATTCGTAAGAAATTTCGTATTTAAGGTAATCTTCTTTATTAACTCTTTTAACCAAGCCTAAATCCTGAGGCATTTCGTTATTGAAGATAATTCTGCCTACGGTGGTTTTTACAAGGCCTTGTACCGTTTCTCCGTAGAAGGGAGAGTTTTTATCGTCGATAGTAACGGTACGGCGAACGTAAATTTCGTCCTGCATATGAATATGCTTGGTTTGGTAAGCCATCATGGCTTCGTCCTCGGAGATATATTTGCCGGGGATATATTTTTCTGCGCCGTCGTCGTAGGGCTGGCATTCGTAATATCTGTCGCCAACGTACTTATAGAACTTGCCTTCCTCTCTTCTAATAATAGTAAGGTAATATGCGCCGATTACCATATCCTGTGCAGGCTGCATAACGGGCTTACCGTCGGAAAGCTTTAAGATGTTGTTGGTGGAAAGCATTAAGAATCTTGCTTCTGCCTGAGCTTCGATGGAAAGAGGTACGTGAACTGCCATCTGGTCGCCGTCGAAGTCAGCGTTGAACGCCGTACATACTAAGGGGTGAATTTTAATTGCTCTGCCTTCAATAAGCACGGGCTCGAAGGCCTGAATAGAAAGACGGTGCAAGGTAGGCGCACGGTTTAAAAGAACGGGGTGTTCTTTAATTACGCCTTCTAATACGTCCCAAACGAAGGGCTTAGCCTTTTCAACGGTGCGCTTTGCGCTTTTAATGTTGTGGCATTGACCGCTTTCAACAAGCTTTTTCATTACGAAGGGCTTGAAAAGCTCGATAGCCATTTCCTTGGGAAGACCGCATTGATACAACTTAAGCTCGGGACCAACTACGATAACCGAACGGCCGGAATAGTCAACACGCTTACCGAGCAAGTTTTGACGGAAGCGACCTTGCTTACCGCGAAGCATTGCGGAAAGAGATTTTAATTCCCTGTTAGAAGGACCGGATAACGCCTTGCCTCTTCTACCGTTATCGATAAGGGCGTCAACCGCTTCCTGTAACATTCTCTTTTCGTTTTTAACGATCATATCGGGAGCGCCGAGCTCCATCATTCTCTTTAAACGGTTGTTGCGGTTGATAACTCTACGGTATAAGTCGTTGATATCAGAGGTTGCAAATCTGCCACCGTCAAGCTGAACCATAGGACGAATATCGGGGGGAAGCACGGGAAGAACGGTTAATACCATCCACTCGGGGCGGTTGCCACTCTTTCTAAAGGATTCCAACACTTCGATACGCTTAACGGCCTTAACGCGCTTTTGACCTGCTTGATTATTTTCGATAATCTTTCTGGTTTCTTCGCATTCCTTATCTAAATCAACAGCCATTAAAAGCTCGCGAATTGCTTCTGCGCCCATACCAACCTTAAGGCCGGTTACTTCGCTTTCGCCGTATTTTTCTTCGATTTCTCTAAGTTCTTTATCGTTGATAACCTGCTTGTATTCAAGAACGGGAACGGTACCGGGGTTAATTACTACGTAAGCCGCAAAGTAAATAACCTGCTCTAACGCCTTAGGGCTCATATCAAGCACTAAGCCTATTCTGGAAGGAACGCCCCTAAAATACCAAATGTGGGAAACGGGAGCAGCTAATTCAATATGTCCCATTCTTTCCCTTCTAACCTTTGCACGGGTAACTTCTACGCCGCACTTTTCGCAGGTGATACCCTTATAACGAATACGCTTATATTTACCGCAATGACATTCCCAGTCCTTCATAGGTCCAAAAATTCTTTCGCAGAATAAACCGTCGCGTTCGGGTTTTTGCGTTCTGTAATTTATAGTTTCGGGCTTGGTTACTTCGCCCTTGGAAAGTTCCCTGATTTTTTCGGGAGAAGCCACGCTGATTTTAATTGAACAAAAATCGTTTAATTCAAACACTTAAAATACCTCCCTTAATTAAACTTCGTCGTCTTCGTCGAATAAGCTGAACTTATCGTCAAAGTCTTCTTCGTCGTCGTAGTCGTCCAAGTCTTCGTAATCGTCGAAGTCGTCGTCTTCGTCGCCGTCAGAGAACAATTCTTTAGAAGCAAATTCGTCTTCGTCGTCCGTTTCGAAGATGGATACGAATTCGTCGTCTTCGTCGTCTTCGTCGTCGGCGGAGAAGTCTAATTCTTCAGGTTCAGACTTATCTTCATCAGTATCCTTTGCTCTAACGGGAGGAACGTAATCGTCTTCGTCGTCAAGTTCTCTAATAATCAACTCGTCGTTGTTTTCCGTTAATACCTTAACGTCGAGCGCGAGCGATTGTAATTCCTTTAACAATACCTTAAACGCTTCGGGGATACCGGGCTCGGAGATATTGTTGCCCTTAACGATGGATTCGTAGGTTTTTACACGGCCTACGATATCGTCCGACTTAACGGTTAAAATTTCTTGCAAGATGTGCGCTGCGCCGTATGCTTCGAGCGCCCAAACTTCCATTTCACCGAAACGCTGACCGCCGAACTGCGCTTTACCGCCGAGGGGCTGTTGAGTTACGAGCGCGTAAGGACCGATGGAACGAGCGTGGATTTTATCGTCAACGAGGTGGTTAAGCTTAATCATATACTGTACGCCGACGGTAACTCTGTTTTCGAAGGGTTCACCCGTTCTGCCGTCGTATACCTGGATTTTGCCGTCAACCTTACCTTCGGGGTTGAGTATGTTGTTTTCTTGGAAAAGCTTTTTAATATCTTTTTCGTTTGCGCCGTCGAATACGGGGGTAGCAATCTTCCAGCCGAGTTGCTTACAAACTAAACCTAAATGCACTTCGAGAACCTGACCGATATTCATACGGGAAGGAACGCCGAGGGGGTTTAATACGATTTGTAAGGGAGTACCGTCTGCAAGGAAGGGCATGTCTGCTTGGGAAAGCACGCGGGAAATAACGCCCTTGTTACCGTGACGGCCCGCCATCTTATCGCCGACCTGAATTTTACGCTTTTGCGCGATATATACGCGAACGAGTTTGTTTACGCCGGGGGAAAGCTCGTCTTTGTTTTCGCGGGTGAATACCTTTACGTCAACTACTATACCGCCTTCACCGTGAGGAACCTTTAAGGAAGTATCTCTAACTTCCCTTGCCTTTTCGCCGAAAATTGCACGGAGAAGTCTTTCTTCGGGGGTAAGCTCTGCTTCGCCCTTAGGGGTAACCTTACCTACGAGAATATCGCCCGTAGAAACTTCTGCGCCTACTCGTATAATGCCGTTTTCGTCCAAGTCTTTAAGCGCGTCTTCGCCAACGTTGGGGATATCACGGGTAATTTCTTCTTCGCCGAGCTTGGTATCTCTGGCTTCCGTTTCGAGTTCTTCGATATGGATAGAAGTAAATACGTCGTTTTGAACGAGCTTTTCGGAAATGAGGATAGCGTCTTCGTAGTTATAGCCTTCCCATTCCATATAGCCGATTAAAATATTTTTACCGAGAGCGAGCTCGCCGTTGTTAGTTGCGGGGCCGTCTGCAATAATTTCACCTTCTTCCACTCTGTCGCCAGTGTTTACGATAGGACGCTGGTTAAGACAAGTGGATTGGTTGGAGCGTTCGAACTTTTTAAGCTTATATTCGGTAATGAAGCCGTTATCTTCTTGTACTTTAATTAAGTCGGAGGAAACGCCCACTACTACGCCCGCCTTTTTAGCGCGAACCATTACGCCCGAATCGCGAGCGATAGCCGCTTCGATACCGGTTGCTACGATAGCAGATTCAGTCTTCATAAGGGGAACTGCCTGACGTTGCATGTTAGAGCCCATTAACGCACGGTTGGTATCGTCGTTTTCAAGGAAGGGAATAAGCGCGGTTGCAACGGAAACGAGCTGCTTGGGAGAAACGTCCATATAGTCCATCTTATCAGCGGAAAGCTGAGTGATTAATTCCTTATGACGGCAACCGATATGCTCGTTTAAGAAATGTCCTTTTTCATCCAAGGGTTCGTTTGCCTGAGCAACGATATATTTATCTTCTTCGTCCGCGGTTAAATAATCTACGTGATCGGTTACGAAAGGTACGCCGCTTTCATCCCTTTCTACCTTTCTGTAGGGGGACATAATAAAGCCGTATTCGTTTACGCGGGAGAAGGTTGCAAGTGAGGAAATAAGACCGATATTTTGACCTTCGGGGGTTTCGATAGGGCACATTCTGCCGTAGTGAGAGTGGTGAACGTCACGCACTTCGAAGGTTGCTCTGTCACGGTTTAAGCCGCCGGGGCCGAGTGCTGAAAGCTTGCGCTTGTGGGTGAGCTCTGCCGCGGGGTTGGTTTGGTCCATAAATTGGGAAAGCTGTGAAGAACCGAAGAATTCACGGATTACCGCCGATACGGGACGAACGTTAACGAGTCCGGAAGGAGTAATTTCCATAGCGTCTTGGGTTGCCATTCTTTCCTTGATTAATTTTTCAAGCCTTGCAATACCTATACGGAGTTGGTTTTGTAACAATTCGCCAACGGAACGAACGCGACGGTTGCCGAGGTGGTCGATATTGTCGATAGTGCCGATACCGTACTGCAAGTCGATATTAGTGGAGATGGACGCAACGATATCGTCCACGGTGATATGTTTGTGGTTTAATTTTTCGATAACGGGCTTAATCGTCTTCTTTTCTTCGGCGTCAAGCTCGGTAACGTCGCTATTAATAAGAGCATAGAAAAGCTTACAAGCTGCAACGAACTTGTTTCTTTGTTCCCTTCTCTTTTCTCTGTTCTTCTTTTCTTCAGGGCGTTCGTCTTCCGTTTCGTAAACTTCTACGGTGTAGTAAATAGAGTTGATTTCGTCAATATACTTATCCGCAACCTCTTCAATAGACAACGAATCGCATTCTTGCGCAATTTGTTGCATAAATTTAAAGTTAGGATAGTAAATCGTGGGAAGAAGCCCGAATATTTTAGGATCTTTTTGCGAAACTGCCGTAAAGTTTACGGTGTTGTTTGCAATAATTTTATGCTTAATTTCGCCCTGTTCCGCATCGGAAACTAATACGAATACTTCGTTGATACCTGCATCTTGAATTTCAACAGCCTTAACGCCGTCAACGATTTCGCCTGCGCGGGCTAAAATTTCTCCCGTTTCGGGATTTACGATATCTTCTGCAAGCTTGCATCCTGCAAGACGGTACGCAAGGTTAAGCTTTTTGTTGAACTTATATCTACCAACCTTAACGACGTCGTATCTTCTAGGGTCGAAGAAAAGGTTGTTTAAGTGTTGTTTTACAGATGCTTCGGTGGGTACTTCACCGGGACGAAGGCGTCTGTAAAGCTCAATCAAGCCGTCGGATTCGGATTTAGTGGTATCTTTAGCGATAGTGTTTTCGATCATCTTATCGCCGGCGAATAAGTTTAATAACGCCCTGTCAGAGCCGAAGCCGAGTGCGCGCAAAAGAACGGTTGCACAAATTTTACGCTTTCTGTCTACGTGAACCCACATAACACCCTGTGCGTCCTGCTCGAGCTCGAGCCATGCGCCACGGTTGGGAATTACGGTAGTACCGAACATTTCCTTACCGGTTTTATCGACGGTTTTCGCGTTATATACACCGGGGGAACGAACGAGCTGGGAAACGATAACGCGCTCTGCACCGTTAATAATGAAGGAACCGCTATCAGTCATAAGGGGGAATTCGCCCATAAATACGGGTTGGTCGATTACCTCGTCCTTAACCTTGTTTACCAAACGAACGGTTACGTGCAAGGGAAGCGCGTAGGTTGCGTCGCGGTTTCTGCATTCCTTTTCGTCATACTTAGGGGTTTTGTCGAACCAGTGATTTAAAAAATATAGTTCGTAGTGATCGGAATAGTCGGTTATAGGGGAAAAGTCTTCAAAAACTTCAGCAATGCCTTCGTTAATAAACGATTCGTAGCTGGACTTTTGAATTTCAACGAGATCGGGGATATCGATTACTTCGTTAATTTTACCGAACTTTCTTCTTTCTGTTTTGCCATACTTGTGAACGGGTAAATTCATCAGAACAAAATACTCCTTTAAAGTTTGAATTTATTTGCACATTGTGGCGATTATCCGTATATATCTTTTCACCGGAAAAAATCTAATGTTACCGAAAATTAGCGCACTTTTTTAAGCCGTGCGAAAGCCCTTTATATTTTTTAAAAAAATTTTTTTTGGGTATTGACAAATTTTTAGGCTTGCCGTTGAAAAAAATTTTTATGAAAATTAATAAAACTATTTGTGTGTACTTTACAAATTTATAAATATAGTGTATAATTTGCAATAGTTTAGTGGTTTTTTTCGTCGAACTTTGACGCTTGATTTTTTGCTAAATTTTGGTAAAAAACGCAAAAAGGGCAAATTACGCATTATAATATACTTTACCATTATAAAATAGTAAATTTTCGTTGTCAAGCGTTTTTTTGGTATAATTATGAGAATAGATAAATTTTTAAAGGTTTCGAGAATTTTAAAGCGCAGAACCGTTGCGCAGGAAGCGTGCGACAACGGAAAGGTTTTGGTAAATTTTAAAGAAGTAAAGCCTTCACACAGAATAAAAGCGGGCGATACGGTGGAAATTGTTTATAGAACGGGCTCGCTTAAATTTAAAATTTTAGAAGTAAAGGAGCACGTTAAAAAGGACGAAGCAGCCTCCCTTTACGAGGTTATTGAATAATTGTTTAGGAGTATAGTATTGGAAAAAGTAAAACGCGAAAACAAATACGGGCTTAAGCTTTCAAACTTTATAATGCTTATAATAGCCGGGGCAATTAACGCCGTGGGCGTAACTTTATTGCTTGCCCCGCTTAATTTATACGATAGCGGTATTTCGGGGTTATCTATGTTTATCGATATGATTCTACCCTTCGAAACCTCGATGCTGTGGCTATTTTTAATCGTATTAAACTTCCCCATATTTTTATTTGGGCTTAAAATGCAGGGCGTAGCCTTTACCATTTATTCCATTTTTGCAATTACTATGTATTCACTTTTTGCAGCGCTGTACCAAAATATTTTACCCTTGTTTATCACTTTTACGGAAGGTGAATCGATTATAGCGGGCGGTGAAATAATTTTATGCGCCGTATTCGGCGGCGGGCTTTCGGGCGTGGGAAGCGGTATGACTATTCGCTACGGCGGAGCTTTGGACGGAATTGAACAGCTGGCGGTAATTTTTGCAAAAAGGCTTAACCTTACGGTAGGAAACTTCGTAATGATTTTTAACGTAATTTTATATATTGTTATCGGAGCGTACTTCCAGTCGTTTATTCTTCCCCTTTATTCTATCGTTGCTTACTTCGTAGCGTCCAAGGCGGTGGACTTTATTTCACAGGGGATTGACCAAGCAAAGGGCGCGCTTATTATTACTAACCATTACGACGAGGTTGCGGCGGCGCTATCCTCGGAATTCGGTAGGGGACTTACCGTTTTAGACGCAAAGGGATATTATTCAAACACCCACAAAAGCGTAATATATTGCGTTGTAAACCGCTTTCAGGTGGCAAAATTAAGGAACATTATCGCCGCTACCGACAAGCGAGCCTTCGTTACCATTATGGAAATAGCCGACGTATTTGGCACAAGCGTAAAATACAGCCGTGCTGACGATAAGAAGAGAAGAAAAAAATTAAAGGAACAAAAAGCCGAGCACAAGGCGGAAATTAAAGCTGAAAGGCTACAAAAAAGGGAAGAACAAATTTCAATTAACGAATTTTTAACGGACGGTAATAAAAAATGATAACCGCAATTATTTGCGCTGCCGGCAAGGGCGAAAGGGCGGGCTTTAACAAGAACAAGGTTTTAGCACCCCTTTTTGGCGAGCCGGTGCTTTACCTTACATTAAAAAAATTTAATATTGAGTACATTGACGAGATAATAGTTACCTGTTCCCCCCAAGATATGACGGAAATATCGGCAATTTGCAAGCCCTTTAACGCCAAAGTCGTTTTAGGGGGAGCGACCAGGACGGAAAGCGTTTTTTGCGCCCTTAAGGAAGCGTTAGGCGATATCGTTTTAATACACGACGGCGCAAGACCTTTCGTTTCGGAAAAAATTATTTTGGATTGTATAAAAAGCGTAAAAGCGCACGGAAGCGGAATTTGCTGTACGCCCTTGACGGATACTGCAATAATTTCAAATAGCGGAAAAACCGTTGATAAAGCCGTAGACAGAAGCACACTTTTTGCCGTACAAACACCGCAGGGCTTTTTGACGAAAGATATTATTAGGGCGCATACTATGGCGCAATTAAGCGGTTTAACCTTTACTGACGACAGCGCAATTTATTCTAAATACATTGCCCCTGCACGCTTATTTGAAGGCGAAAGCGCAAACAAAAAACTTACCTTTAAAAACGATTTTTACACCCTTCCCCCACTTAATATTTCCGGCGATATAAAAATTGGCTACGGCGTTGACACGCACGCTTTTGGTAGCGAAAACAATTTCGTTACGCTTTGCGGAGAAAAAATTGAGTGCGATAATGGCCTTATTGCCCACAGCGACGGCGACGTTGCAGTACACGCGGTTATGGATGCGATTTTATCGGGCGCGGGGCTTAAGGATATTGGGCACTACTTCCCCGACACGGACGAAAAATTTAAGGGCGCAAGTAGCCTTAAAATGCTTGAAAAGGTTGTTGAATTAGCGTTAGATAAGGGATATTGCGTGGGCAATTTAAGCTTGACCATACAAGCGGAAAAACCTCGACTTGCAAAACACATTGATAAAATGGTAAAAAATTTGGCTACCGTTTTACAGATTGAAGATAAAAATATAACGGTTTCGGCAGGCACCTGCGAAGGCTTGGGCTTCGTTGGCGAAGGCTTGGGAATATGCGCGACCGCCGTAGCTTGCCTTAAAACGGCGACGGTTTAAAAAATTAACTTTAAGGGGCGAAATATCGCCCCACTAACTTTATATAAGGTATATATTATGGCAAAAACTACTACATTGTTTGCTTGCACGGAGTGTGGCGCAACAAGCCCGAGATGGCTTGGCAAATGCCCCGCGTGCGGAAAATTTAATACTATGGCTGAAGAAATAATTTATAATAAAGCCACGGCAAACGATAAAAACACCCGCACATATGGCGCAGCGAAGGCAAAACCTCTTTCGCAAATCGCCTTTGAAAAAGTTACGAGAACTCCTTCAGGAATTTCGGAATTCGACACGGTTTTAGGGGGCGGAATTGTAAACGGCTCGCTCGTTTTACTCGGTGGCGACCCCGGTATTGGCAAATCGACGATTCTTACGCAAATAGCGGCACACCTTTCAAGCAACCATAAGGTTTTATACTTTTCGGCAGAGGAAAGCTGTTATCAGGTTAAGATGCGCGCGGAGCGTCTTGGTTTAAAATCGGATAACCTTTTGCTTATTAATTCCACTTGCATTGACGAGCTTGAAAACGAATTAGACGGCGTGGAGTTTTGCGTTATCGACTCTATTCAAGCCGTTTACACGGACGATTTATCTTCTTCTGCAGGCTCGGTTGGGCAGGTTAGAGAGTGTGCCTCCAAGCTAATGCGAATTGCAAAAAGCAAGGGAATAACCTTTTTTATAATAGGGCACGTAACCAAGGAAGGCGCGCTTGCAGGCCCTAAGGTTTTAGAGCATATTATGGATACCGTGCTTTATTTTGAAGGGGAAAACCAAGAAAATTTTAGAATTTTACGCGCTGTTAAAAATAGGTTTGGCAACGTTTCGGAAGTAGGTGTTTTTGAAATGACGGGCGAAGGAATTATCGCCGTTACCGACTATTCGGGCATATTTTTATCGGAAAGCCGAGGCGAGGAAGCAGGCTCGGTTGTAACGCCTGCGCAAACCGGCAATAGGTGTATGAACGTAGAAATTCAAACGCTTATATCAAAAACCTCGTTTGGGCAACCGAGAAGGATGCCCTTGGGCGTTGACTATAATAAGTTGGTACTACTTTTGGCAGTTTTAGATAAGAGATGCGGAATTAATTTATCGACCTACGACGTTTACTTAAACGCGATGGGCGGAATTAAGCTTAGCGAGCCTGCAACTGATTTGGCAGTATGCGCAGCGCTTGCCTCCGCTTACTTTGGACAACCGATTGACAAATACACGGCTGCCTTTGGCGAGGTTGGTTTAACGGGCGAGGTAAGGGCGGTATCGTATGCAGAAAAGCGTGTTGCCGAGTGCGTAAAAATGGGATTTAAAAAGGTTTTAGTGCCCGCTAAAAATATGAAGTCTATGACGAAGTTTATGGACAAAATAAAAATCGTTCCCGTTTTATACTTAAATACAATGATTAAAAATTTGTTTAAAGATTAAACCTTGACTCTTAACGATATTATATATAACTACGCCTCCGAGCTATTTTGCTCGGCGGCGTAGTTTTTTTTAAAGCGCTATGCGCTTACAGCTATACACTCCCCTTTCCTACTTTTAACCGCCATATACCTTACTGCGCTAATATTTACTTTTATATTGAATATCGTTCAAATAATACATATTTCCACATTTTACCATAAATTTTTTGCATATTAAGTAATGCTTTGTAGCAAGATAATTTGTACGGAGGAACACTATGCAGTTTGACGAAACCAAGACTTACAAAAACTTAGCGAGAAGCTTCGCAGGGGAATCGCAAGCCGGAATGCGCTATCAAATAACTGCAAGGCTTGCGCAAGAGCAAGGCTATGCAGAGCTTAGCAAAACTATTAAAATGCTTGCAAAGAACGAAACGGAGCACGCAAGACGCTTTTTTGAGGAGCTTAACAAAAGGGGAAAGATGCTTGAAAATATTAATTTGGACGCAGGCTACCCCTTTCACGGCGGCACGCTTGAGGAGTGCTTAAAAAACGCAGCGAAGGATGAACACGAGGAACACAGTAGAATTTACCCTGCGTTTGCTAAGGACGCCGAAGACGAAGGCTTTAAGGACGTTGCCGCTTTGTATAGGCTTATAGCCAAGGTAGAAAAGCATCACGAGCAAATTTTTTGCTACCTTTACGAAGCGTTTAAAAAAGGCGCTTTATACAAGAACGAATCGCCTATGCTTTATATTTGTAGCGAGTGCGGACACATGCACACCGCAACCAAGGCTTGGGATATTTGCCCGCTTTGTGGGGCAAGCCAAGGATTCGTTGAGCTGCACCTTCCGTATAAGCAGGTTGGACCTAATTCTACCGAGTGCTGTTTTGAAAGAATAAACGAGAATATTTAGGTCCACCTAAAATAAGGAGAGTTTATGAAAAACAACAATGAAAACAAGCAACAGAGCAACCAGAGCAAGAACAAGAGCCAAAGCAACAAAAACAAAACCTCTGACTGCGGAAACAAAAGCTCGAAAAGCTGCAATTAATTTTGCGTTTTTTAGCAAAGACGACCCTAACGGCAGTTACACGGGCGTACCACAAAACGTTAACGATACGCCGGTTCAGGACGTTGACGATTTGTAAAAATTTATAATTTCGTAAACACTGCCAAAAGGGCGCGGGACATTGTCCCGCGCCCTTTAACCGCTATATTTAATAATTAACCGCATACTATGCGCCATCTATTAGGATTTAGAGCATGCTATGCCCCATCTATTAGGCTTAATAGTGCACGCGCTTTATACGATATTATCTATAAAATCTTCAGGGTTAAAAAGCTCTAAATCTTCAAGCTTTTCGCCAACGCCTGCAAACATTACGGGTATGCCTAATTCCCCGCAAAGAGAAATTACGAAGCCACCCTTTGCCGAGCCGTCGAGCTTGGTTAAAACTATTCCGTCAAGCTCTACCGCCTCGTCAAACACTTGCGCTTGATTTACCGCGTTGTGGCCCGTGGTTGCATCTAAAATTAACAGCTTATAGAAATTCGCCGTGGGATATTCCCTTTCCACCACCCTCGACATCTTTTTAAGCTCTTCCATAAGGTTCGCCTTAACGTGCAATCTGCCTGCCGTATCTATTATTACGACGTCCGTTTTTTTGGCTTTTGCCGAAGATATAGCGTCATATACCACAGCAGAAGGGTCGCTACCCTCCTCGTGCTTAACTATTCTAACGCTTGCCCTTTCTGCCCAAACGGTTAACTGGTCAGCCGCGGCAGCACGGAAGGTATCGGCGGCAGCCACCGTAACGGACTTTTTGTTTTTTAAAAAATAATTTGCAAGCTTTCCGACGGTAGTAGTTTTTCCAACGCCGTTAACGCCGACGAGCATTATAACGGCAGGATATTTAATTTCGGGAATTTCCGCTTCGGTAAGCTTTTCCTCCAAAACGTCTTTTAAAAGGTCGATTACGAATTGCTTGTCTTTTATTTTATCGTGCTTTGCTTCGGCGCGAATTTCTTCAACGACTTCCGTTGCCGTGTTAATTGATATATCTGCCTCTATTAAAATTTCTTCAAGCTCGTCGTAAAATTCATCCCCGATTTTATTTTTTGAAAAAAGGTTTGATAACGCCTTACCTAAACCTTCGCGCGTTTTTTTTAGCGCGTTTGCAATTTTAGAAAAAAAACCCATACTTCCTCTTATAAACTTTTTATTTTAACGCCTTCCCTAACGGTTTAGGGAAGGCTATTTTTTGATTATTTATTAAATTACCCCTTATATATGTGGCAACTATTACTCTACGGTATCCCCACCAAGCTTTTCTTGAACCTCGGAAAGCTTTACGGAAACGATTTTAGAAACACCCTTTTCTTCCATAGTAACACCGAATAAAACGTCGGCGTTTTCCATAGTAGGCTTACGGTGAGTAATTACTATAAACTGCGTTTCTTGGCTAAACTTTTTAAGGTATCTTGCATATCTACCTACGTTTGCTTCGTCAAGCGCAGCTTCGATTTCGTCGAGTACGCAGAAGGGCATAGGACGCATTTGTATAATTGCAAACAAAATTGCAATTGCCGTTAACGCCTGTTCGCCACCTGATAAAAGTGATATCTTTTTAAGCGACTTGCCGGGAGGGCAAGCAACGATTTCTACGCCTGCATTTAAGGGATCGTCGCAGTCGGTATAGTCAAGCTGAAGCTCTGCCTTACCGCCGCCAAAAAGCTCTTTAAAGGTACGCTTAAAGTTTTCGTTGATGGTATTAAAGCCTTCGTCGAATATTTTAAGCATTTCTGAACGAATATCCTCAAGCGCGGTAGTTAAGTCGGCAATACCCTTTTCAAGGTCTTCCTTTTCTACCGTCATTTTTTGGTAGCGTTCGTTAATTTCGTCGTATTCTACGATTGCGTTATGGTTTACGGGACCAAGCATAGTAAGCTGACGCTTGCAGTTTGCAATTTGCGCGGGTGCTTGGGTTATATCGTAGCCTTCTTCCTTATATTGCAAGCATCCTTCGTAAGTTTCGCCGTATTCTTCGCTTATACGAACTTGCATATTTTCAAGGTCGGAATCGATTTTTGCAAGCGCCATTTCGGCGTTATGTACCCTTACCTTTAAGTTTTCACTTTCCTCGTAAGAAGAAAGTCTTTCAGCGTCGATTTGCTTAATTCTTTCGTTTAATTGCACCTTAGAGAAGGACACCTTGTCTTGCTGGCGTCTTAAATCGTCAACGACTGCCTGCTCTTCTGCCGTGAGCGCGGAGTGCTCCGCCTGCATATTGAGCTCGGAAAGCTCCTTTTCGATTTGAGGAATAACCTCGCGGGTTTTTGCAATTTTTAAAAGAAGGGTTTCCTTTTCCCCGTTAAGCCTTTCTACCGTTTGTCCGCTCGCCTTAACGGCACTTTCAAGCGAAGCGACCTCCACGTTACCGCGGTTTAATTTTTCCAGCTTTTGAGTGCGTTCTTTTATTAGCTTTTCGTATTCTATAGATAAATCTTCGATAGCGTCGTTAGCTTCCGTAGAAAGCGCAGAAAGATTGCTTGCGCCCTTACTGGTTGAGGTATATTCGCTATCCAATTCTAAAAGTCGCTCTTCTAAAGCCCTATACGACTGCGAATATGCAGAGTATTCTGCTTCGCTGGAAGCAACCTGCTTTAATAAAAGCGATTGTCTTTCTTCGATAGCGGCAAGCTCTACTTTAGAGTTTTGTAATCTTCCGCGTAATTGCTCAAGCTCGTATTCGGCGTTGTTCTTATCTTCTTCCGTCGTGTCGCGCTTAATTTCAGCACGCTTTACCTGTTCTTCACGCTCGATAATAAGATCTTCCGTTTCTTTAATACGGCGTTCTACCGCAAGCAAGTTGCCCGCTTGTTCCTTTCTGGAACCGCCCGACATTGAGCCGGTGGTAGAAATCACGTCGCCGTCTAAGGTTACTATTTTAAACGCGCGGGGGAAGCGAGTTGCTATTATGGTTGCGTTAGTAATATTATCTACGATAAGCGTATTGCCAAGCAAGTTGTGAATTACGTTTTCGTATTTTTTATTGAATTTTACAAGATTTACCGCAAAGCCGATTGCTCCCCTTTCACGGGTAGCAAGCTTAATTTGCTCGTTTTCAAATCTGGGGCGTAACGCTTCGATAGGAAGGAAGGTTACCTGACCTGCACGGGTGCGCTTTAAGTATTCGATTAAATATTTAGCGTCGTCCCTCGTTGCAGTAATGACGTTTTGCATTGCCCCACCGAACGCCGTTTCGATTGCTACCTCGTATTCCTTGGGGGTAGAAACGACGTCGGCGATTAAGCCTTGAATACGGCTGGAAAGCTCGCCGTTACTTTTTGCGGCGTTTAAAAGGTTTTTAACGGAATAAGTATAGCCTTCAAACCTTTCGCGGAGAGAGCGACTGGTTATTAAGCTTTCTTTAAGCGAAGATATTTGCGCCTTAATATCGTAAATTTGCTTAATTAAAAGCTGTAATCTTTCGGAAGATTCCCTAACCTTTTCGTTGGCTTCTTCTAAAACGCTGGCTTCCGAGCCAAGGAAAGCCGAAAGCTCGCCTTGAAGCTTTAACGACTCGCTATACTCGTTCTTTTTATCTTCCCAATTAAACTTAACCTTTTCCATCGCTTCGCCCATTTCGGTAAGGCGCTCTTTAATTAAGTCCTTTTGCGCTGAAAGCGAGCCCATATTTTGGCGAAGGTCGGATAAATCCTTAAAGGTATCTAAAACCTTTTTTCTATGCTCGCCCGTTCTGTATTCGTAATCGGCAATCTGCTTGGAAATAAGGTTAATTTCTTCAGAAAGCTGAGCGCAAGCGTTTTTAATGGCGTTCATTCTGTCGGAATTTTTGCCGTTATAATCTTCGCTTCTTCTTATTTCCCTTTCAATTTCTTCAATACGCTTTGCGGAATAGGAAATATCTTCCCTTGCGGCAAGGAGCTTTGATTTTACAGAATTTGCCTTTTCCTTTAAAACCCTTGCTTCACCGCTCTTATGCTCGATACCTACGGTGTAGCGCAAAAGTCTTTCGTTTAAATCCTTTAAGACGTCGTCTGCACGAGTAAGCTCGTCACGCTTATCGGTATATTCCTTTAAAAGTCCGTCCAAATGCGCAGTAAGCGTTGCTATTTGGGCGTTAATTTTTTCAATTTTGTCGTTATATTTCTTTCTTTCGTCAGCAGCGCCGTCGTGCCTGATTATGTACTGATTCATTTCGTGATGGCGAAGCTGTGAATATAATTCTTGGTATTTTCTTGCGTTTTCCGCCGCCTTTGCCAAGGGAGCAAGCTGACGCTCTACCTCTTGCATTCTTTGGCAGAATACGAACAGGTTGTCCTTTGAATACGCAAGCTTTCTTTCCGCGTCGGCTTTTCTGTCTTTAAACACGACGATACCCGTCGCTTCTTCAAAAATAGAACGGCGTTCTTCGGGACGGGAATTCATAATTTGCGCAATTCTGCCCTGACCGATAATGGAATAGCCTTCCTTTGCAGCGCCTGCGCCGTGCAAAAGCCCCGTTAAAACCTTCATACGGGAAGGTTGACGGTTTAAAAGATATTCGCTGTCGCCGTCGCGGTATAATCTTCTCGTCATTTCTACTTCGTCGCAGTCAATATCGAAAATCCTATTAGTGTTGTCGAAGGTAAGCGTTACTTCGCAAAAGCTCATTTGCTTACGCTTTTCAGTACCGCCGAAAATAACGTCCGTCATTTGCGTACCACGCATAGTTTTTGCAGACTGCTCGCCAAGAACCCAACGGATAGAGTCGGCAACGTTTGATTTACCGCATCCGTTAGGACCAACTATACAAGTTACGCCCTCGGTTAAGGGAATTGTAGTTTTGTCGGCAAACGACTTGAAGCCGACGAGTTGAATTTGTTTAAAAGATACCATAATATTACCTATTTAAGGATTAGTTATAAGTAGTTAAGGGCTGTCGCCCTAAAACTTTTTGCTTTATTTTTTATTTAAAAGCGATAAGGCTTTTTTTGCAACGGCTTGCTCGGCTTCCCTTACGCTTTTGCCCTTTGCAAACAAGGCTTTGCCAAATATTTTAAGCGTGGCAACAAACTGTGGATTTTGTGGCGTGCCTATATTTTCACGCTGGTATTCGGGCAATCCTTCCCCTTTGGCTTGAAGCCACTCCTGAAGCTCGCCCTTATAGTTTTTGTTGGATTTTTTATAGGTAAAATCGGCCGTTTGCAAAACGAATTTTTTTGCCTCCTCAAAACCGCCGTCCATATAAATAGCGGCGGTTACCGCCTCGTAAACGGAAGAGATCGCCTTTTGATTATTCGTATCGCCCTTGCCCTTTATTAAAACCTTATCGAGCCCTAACCTTTTAGACGCCCTTTCAAGCCCTTCGGCAGAAACCACGCTTTGTCTGCGCTCCGTCATTACGCCTTCGTCCCCGCCGTCTAAAAACAGCTTTTCCGAAACGACAAGCTGAATTACCGAGTCGCCAAAAAATTCTAACCTTTCGTTATTGTCTTCCGACGCAGACGATAGGGTTAGCGCCCTTTTTAAAAGGCTTTTATTTTTAAAGGCGTAGCCGATATTTTTTTCTATAAAAGAAAAATCCATTTATATTATTCCTCTTCGGATTTTACTAAATTATCTAAATCAATCTTTTCTAAATTACCTGCAACATTTGCAACTAAATTAGATTTAACCGCCATATATGCGTCGTTTATTGCAGCTTCGATTGCAGAAGCCTTGGAAGAACCGTGACTTTTTATAACGGGCTTTTTAAGGCCTAAAAGTATTGCGCCGCCTATTTTTTCAAAGTCTAATTCCGTTCTCATACGCTTAATTGCTCCCAATAAGAATAAGCTTCCTATTTTAGAAGAAAGGGAGGAGGTGAATTGCTTTTTCATAACCTTAAGCATCATTTTTGCAGTACCTTCAATGGATTTAACGGCAATATTACCCGAAAATCCGTCGCATACCACAACGTCAACGTCGCCGATTAAAGTATCTCTTCCTTCAACGTTACCGATAAAATTAATACAGTCGATAGAAGATAATAATTTATAGGTTTCTTGATGTAAAGGGTCCCCCTTATGCTCTTCCGTGCCGTTGTTTAAAAGCCCAACCTTGGGGTGCTTAATACCAAAGGCAACGCTTGCATAAGCAGAAGCCAACACGGCAAACTGGCAAAGCATTATAGGCTTGCACTCTGCGTTTGCACCGCAGTCGCAAAGAAGAGTTTTTTTGCCCTCTTCTCCACTTACGTTGGGAATCATACAGCATAACGCAGGGCGTTTAACGCCTTTAATTCTTCCTAAAATAAGCTGACCGCCCGCAATAGCCGCACCCGTAGAGCCGGCGGTTACGAAAGCGTCTAACTCTTCTTGCTTTTTAAGCATCCAATACGCCGTCATCATAGAAGTACCCTTTCTTCTAACGGCTTCCGTGGGGATATCGTTCATATCGATAACGTCGGGGCAATCTACTATTTCCACTCGGGATTTATCGTATGTATATTTTTTAAGCTCTGCTTCCACCTCGTTTTGCCTGCCACATAATACGAGCTCTATTTCACTATTTTTATTAAGCGCGGCAACCACACCTTCGATAATCGCCGCGGGGGCGTTATCGCCACCCATCGCATCAACTAAAATTTTCATAATTTACACCTTTTATTTAGGTTTTCGTTTTATATTAATTTTATTTTCGACCGCACTCTTATCGACTGCACTCTCTAAAAAATTTTCTTCGGGCGTTAAGAAATTTACGACCGCAGCAACCTCACGGAATTTTTGCGCAAGGCAAAAATTCGTGAACTATTTTTTATTTTTCTTTTGCCGAAAATTTCAAGCCTAAATTTATTTTAGGCGTTAAGAAATTTACGACCGCAGCAACCTCACGGAATTTTTGCGCAAGGCAAAAATTCGTGAACTATTTTTTATTTTTCTTTTGCCGAAAATTTCAAGCCTAAATTTACTTTAGGCGTTAAGAAATTTACGACCGCAGCAGCCTCACGGAATTTTTGCGCAAGGCAAAAATTCGTGAATATTAATAATTGCAATTTCCAACCGTTCTGGGGAAAGGAATTACGTCGCGGATGTTTGCAACGCCCGTTAAGTACATAATCATTCTTTCAAAGCCCAAGCCAAAGCCGGAGTGAACGCAACCGCCGTACTTTCTTAAATCCGTATAGAATTCGTAATCTTCGGCGTTAAGTCCGCATTCTTGCATACGCTTTAATAAAACTTCCATTCTTTCTTCACGCTGTGAACCGCCTACGAGCTCGCCAATGCCGGGCACTAACAAATCGGCTGCGGCAACGGTTTTATTATCGTCGTTTAAACGCATATAGAAGGCTTTAATTTCCTTGGGATAGTCGGTAAGGAACACGGGCTTTTTGTAAACCTGTTCGGTTATATAGCGTTCGTGCTCGCTTTGCAAGTCGCAGCCCCAATATACGGGGAATTCAAACTGCACGCCGTTTGCCTTTGCTTCTTCTAAAATTTCGATTGCCTTGGTGTAGGTTAAACGAACGAAGTCGCTATCCTTTACTAAGTTAAGCCTTTCTAAAAGTCCCTTATCTACGAAGTTATTTAAAAATTCAAGCTCGGGCTTGCAGGTATTCATTACGTGGCTAATAACGTGCTTAACCATACCTTCGGCAACGTCCATATCGCCGGCTAAATCGCAAAACGCCATTTCAGGCTCTATCATCCAGAATTCTGCGGCGTGCCTTGCCGTGTTAGATTTTTCTGCACGGAAGGTAGGGCCAAAGGTATATACGTTTGCAAACGCCATTGCGTAAGTTTCTACGTTGAGCTGACCGGAAACGGTAAGACTTGCTTTTTTGCCAAAGAAATCGTTTTTATAGTCGGGCTTTTCGCCTAAATCAAGCGTGGTTACCTGGAACATAGCGCCCGCGCCTTCGCAGTCGGAGCCGGTTATTATAGGGGTATGAACGTAAACGAAGCCGTTTTGATTAAAGTAGGTATGAATTGCAAACGCCGCTTCGCTCCTTATTCTAAACACGGCGGAAAAAAGATTCGTTCTGGGGCGAAGATGCGCAATCTCACGCAAAAATTCTACGCTGTGACGCTTTTTCTGCAAAGGGTAATCGGGGGTGGATTCACCCAAAACGGTTACCTTTTCGGCGTGAATTTCAAAGGGTTGACGCATTTCGGGCGTCAATAAAACCTCGCCTTCAATTTCCAAGCTTGCGCCTACGTTTTGGTGAGCAACCTCGTCGTAATTATCTATTTTATCTCTTGAAAAAACGACTTGGCAATTTTTAAAATAGCTACCGTCGTTAAGTTCGATAAATCCAAAGGATTTAGAATCGCGAAGGGTTTTTACCCAACCGCAAATTTTAATTTTTTTTGCAGAATACGCCTGCATATCGGAATATAGGCTTTTAATGTAAATTCTTCCCATAATTTTACCAACCTGTCAAATTATTAATTATTCTTTATTATACCATATCGATATTAAAAAAACAATCGTATTAAACCAGTTTTTACTAAAGTAAAAGGGGGCAAAAACACAATTTTTTTAAATTTTTAGCAATTTTTATAAACTTTTAGCCTACGGCGTTATTTTTTTGCCTTTTACCACTACGCCACGGACGGCAGAATAACTATCGGTGCGAATTTTTTTACTTTCCGTTTTTCCGTTTTTCGTTACGAGCAAATACCCCTCGCTTTTAGCACCGCTTTTTTCCTTTACCAAAACCCCTTCGCTTTTTCCTTCGATTTCTTCGGGCGGGGGCGGGGCAATCTCTTTTAAAAGTGCAGATAAAAATTGATATTTTGCGCCGTCGCTTTTGCCGTAAACCTCACAGCAAAGCTTGCCCATATTTGCACTTGCGCGAATATACAAGGGGTACGCGCTTGAATTTTTAAATTTCAAATCAAAGTAATTACCGCTTACCATTGCGTCGCGGGAAGGGGCTACGTAGCCCACCATTAACGAGTGGGGATGAAATTCCAAAATTTCACAACCCGAAAGAATTGCCGCGTTGTAAAGCGTGGTGCTAACCTGACAAACACCGCCGCCCAAGCCGTCGACAAACCTACCGCCTTCAATTATTTTTGCAGGCAAAAAGCCGTTGGCTTGCGTCCTTGCGCCGACGGTATCGTTAAAGGAAAAAACCTTACCCCCCTGCAAAACCGTGCCGTTAATTTTATTGCACGCGCGCTTAACGTTACTGCTTCTTGCAAAATTATCCTCGTCGTATTCGGTGATAAACTTTTTTAATAAAACCGTTTTTTCCTTTATTGAGGACAGGGAATTTTTATAGGAAATATAAACGCCCTCCGCCACGACGGGGCTAAAGCTTCCGTTTATGGAATTAATTATATCCTGCTCTATTTTAACCGCGTTAATTGAATATCCGTTTTGCCCTTCAATATAGGTAAACGGCTCGCCAGACTTATTAAAAATGGCGTAAGGCTCTACCGCATTTTTATTTACGTCCGCACATATAGCCGAAATAACTTCGTTAATGCCGTTTAAATGATAGGTGATTTTAAAGGTATAGTCACCGCTTTTTTTAACCGACTTTATATCGTTGTTAAGGGTATCGCGCCAAGTGATTTCCGGATAGGTATATTCGTAGATATTATCACCTGCACACACCTGCAACTGTTTATTTATAAGCTCGTTTTTAATATTTTGCCTAACCTTTTCAACCGCCTGCTTTCTGTTTAAGCCACCTACGCTAACTCCGTTTATTTTAGTGTTTTTAGGAAGCCCCAAAAAAAACGCTACGTTTAAAAAAATTATGCCCGCAATATAAGCGAGCATAATAAAAGCTATATAAAATTTTATAAGTCTTTGTTTTTTCAATTTATTTTTAACGCCGATAAAAGCTTTTCGTCGGGGTAAAATTCGGGAGTACCGATGCTTCGGTTACCTTCTTTAAAATGCGTATCCGACCCCCCTGTAACAAATAGCGAAAACCTTTCGGCAAGCTCCTTAAAATATGCCGTTTCCCCAATAGTATGCCCCGAATAACACGCTTCTATGCCACCCAAGCCACAGTTTATAAGGCGTATTATAAGCTCGTTTTTATTTTCGTTCGAAAGGGAAATTCTTCCGGGGTGCGCAAGCGAAGCCACCCCACCGCAATCAGTTATAATTTTTACCGCCTCTTCCGGCGTGGGACGGCACAAATCGGAATATGCGCACTTGCCCATATTTAAATAATCGACGTAAAATTTATAAGGGCTGCTTGAATAACCCTTTCTGCTCGCCGCGCGCGCAACGTAGGACGAGTGCAGGGGCGAGGTTTTAATTTTGCGCTCCCTTTCAACGTCTTGTAAGGTTAAATGTATTCCGCGCCTTGCAAGCTTTTTTAAGCTATCCTTAACGCGCTCCTCCGCGCCGAAAATACAACGGCTGTAATATTGTTTAAAGCGTTCGCAATCCGTGTTTAGGTTATAGCCTAAAACGTGTACCTTTACGCCCTCGTAGGCAGAAATTTCTATACCGTCAACGGCACATATCCCTGCATCAATCGCCAAATTTTTAATAATTTTACTTGCGCCCATACAGTCGTGGTCGGTTACGGAAAGCATTTTAACGCCGTTTTGCTTTGCAATACTTATTACTTCTTCCGGGGTAAGCAAGCCGTCTGAATACAATGTGTGAATATGCAAATCAGCACGCATCATCTTTTAATTTTACCCCCTTCTATTTTTATTTTATTTACTTCCTTGCCGTACAAAACCCTTTCGGCGTGGGTGCATGTTAAAATAGTTTGCAAGCCTTGGGTGCGCTCTACCAGCTTTTTGCGACGGGGAAGATCTAACTCACTCATAACGTCGTCCAAAATTAAAACGGGGTATTCACCGCTAATTTCCTTAAAAATTTCCACTTCAGCAAGCTTAATAGAAAGCGCAGCCGTCCTTGTTTGCCCCTGCGACGCAAAAATTTTAGCGTCCAAGCCGTTAATATCTATACCGATATCGTCACGGTGAGGGCCCGACGCCGTATAGCCCAAGCGAATATCCCTTTCGTAGTTTGCTTCCAGCTCGCTAAAAAGCCTTTTTGCAAGTTCAAGCTCGTCCCCCTTATATTTTTTTTCGGGGTAAACACAAAGCTCTTCTTTATTATCCGTTAAAAAAGCGTGCGTGCTTTTTGCAAGAGGAGCAAGGCTTTCGATAAATTCTGCGCGCTTTCTGGCAATGGTGGACGCGTACTTACACAACTGCTCGTCCCACACGGGTAAAGTGTCGTAAATCAAGGATATATCGCGGTTTTTTAATAAATTGTTGCGCTGTTCTAAAATTTTATTGTAGCGCATAAGCGCAGTATAATAGGGCTTTGAAAGCTGTGATATAGATACGTTTAAAAACCTTCTTCTCTCGTCGGGGCCGTCCTGAATAAGACGCAATTCGTGCGGGGAGAAAAACACGGCGAAAATGTTACCCAAAAGGTCGGCGTTTTTGCTTATTTTATTGCCGTTTACCCTAACCTCTCTGCCGTTATCCATAATTTTAGCGTAAAGGTTTACTTCGCCGTATCTGCCTTCTGCCACCGTGGAAATTTCGGCAAATTCAGCGCCGTCGCGGATTAATTGCTTTTCCCTACGGGCGCGCGGAGAAACGCCGGTGCAAAGGTAAAAAACTGCTTCGGCGCAGTTGGTTTTGCCCTGCGCGTTTTTGCCGAACAGAACGTTTAACCCATCCGAAAAGGAAAAATCCTCCTCCAAATAATTTCTAAAATTTTTCAAATTCAAATTTTTTATCCGCATTTTAGCCCAAAATACTTTATTTTAATGATTTTTTATATTATAATAAAGTAGTAAAGATTTTCTTAACGGTTTTAAAGCTTTTTTGGGCAATTTTATTGCCGATTTGCTTTTTTTATAAAACCATTTTTATTATATCAAATTTTAAGCAAAAAAACAAAGGATTTAAGGTGAAAATATGACTGAAAAAGGGAACTTTGACTTTTTATATAACCCCATAAAAGAAAAGATGAAGGAAATTATTTCTCCCATTACTTTTAGTACTTACATCGAAAACCTTGAACCCATTGATTTGGACGGTAAATTTATAGTTTTGCAAACCCCCAGCGAAAGCTTTGCAAAATATATAACCGGTACGCTTGCCGATAAAATTAGGGATTCAATTATAAAGGCTGACGTTGGCCCTACGGATTTTAGACTTATCGTAGAGGGCAATCAGGAATACGCTTATAACGCGCCTGAAAAGGACGTTGAAGAAGATTTTGCCCCCTCTAACCTAGACCCTAAGTTTACCTTTGAAAGCTTTGTAGTTGGAAAGAATAACGAATTCGTATTCGCCGCAGCGCAATCGGTTGCAAACGACCCTGCAGGCACTTATAACCCTTTGTTTATTTACGGCGGTACGGGACTTGGTAAAACGCACTTAATTCAGGCTATCGCAAACAAAATCGTTAAAGATAAGCCCCATTTAAAGGTTATTTACGTAACCTGCGAGCAGTTTTTTAACGAAATTATTGACACTATGTTTACGAGCCGTGGCCCTGATTCTCGCGAAAAGAGCAACAAATTACGCCAACACTACCGTAGCGCAGACGTTTTAATTATCGACGATATTCAGTTTATAGGCAATAAAAAGGCGGTTCAAGAAGAATTTTTCCATACCTTCAACGAATTAGTTGCTAAGGGAAAGCAAATAATTATTACCTCCGACCAGCCCCCCAAGGAGCTTACCCTTTTAGAGGACAGGTTGAGAACGAGATTTTCGGGCGGGCTTTTATTTGATATTCTTCCCCCTAACTTTGAAACGAAGATTGCCATTTTAAAGCGCAAGGCGTTTGAAAAGAAAAGCATTGTTCCCGACGAGGTTTTAACCTTTTTGGCACAAGATAGCGGCGACGACGTAAGAACGCTTGAAGGCAGACTTACCAAGGTTATATTCGCTTCTAAATTGCACGAAGAGCCTATTTCCGTTACGCTTGCAAGCGCGGCTCTTTCGGAAGCCGTTTCGGAAGGTGGCAAGGAAGAGGTTACCCCTTCTTCTATTATTTCTGCAGTTACTTCCTTTTTCCACATTACAAAGGCGGACCTTTGCGGAAAGAGCAAAAAGAAGGAAATCGTTATTCCTCGCCAAATATGTTGCTATTTAATGTGCGAGCTTTTATCCTTGCCCTTAATTTCAATAGGCAAAGAGTTGGGCAATAGGGACCATACCACGGTGCTTTATTCCCGCGATAAAATCGAGGAAATGTGTAGCGTTAACGACAAAATTGCAAAGGACGTTGACGATATTAAAAACATTATATTAAAGAAATAGCAACGGGGCGTTGCAGCCCGGTATCTTAATCGCCCTTTCGGTTGCCTTGCTTATCACTATTCAAGCAACGGGGCGTTGAGCCCCATTGTGGCACTTATAAATTTTAAAAAAACCATTACGCCCGAATTTTTCGGGCAAATATATTTTTATGCAAAAATTTTTAGAAGGAAAATTTGATTTGGTTGTAATCGGCGCAGGACACGCCGGTTGCGAAGCCGCCCTTGCAGGCGCAAGGACGGGATTAAATACGGCAATGCTTACCCTTAATTTAGACAGCATTGCCTTTATGGCGTGCAATCCCTCTATCGGCGGTACTGCTAAAGGCCACCTTGTAAGGGAAATTGACGCCCTTGGCGGTGAAATGGGAATTAACGCCGACAAAACCTGTATGCAAATTAGGATGCTTAACGTAGGTAAAGGCGCCGCCGTGCAATCGTTAAGGTCGCAACAGGACAAAAACGCTTATCACAGAGAGATGAAGCGTACCCTTGAAAACACCAAAAACCTTACCATTATTCAAGGTGAAGCAAGCAAAATTTTAGTTGAGGACGGAAAGGTTAGTGGCGTTGAAACGAGCTACGGCGGAATTTTAGAGTGCGAGGCTTGCGTTATTGCCACGGGCGTTTACCTTAACGCGCAAACCATTACGGGCGACGTTGTAAAGGATAGCGGACCTAACGGCTTTGCGCCAGCAACGCTTCTTACCCAAAATTTGATGGAGCTTGGCTATAATATTCGCCGTTTTAAAACGGGTACTCCTGCCCGAATTGACGGCAAAACGGTTGATTTTGAAAAGTGCACCGTACAAGAGGGTGAAACGAATATTTATCCGTTTTCGTTTATAAACGGCAAGGTTCCGCAAAGCCAAACGCCTTGTTATTTAACCTATACAAACCAAACCACGCACGAAATTATAACCGGAAATTTAGAGCGTTCCCCCTTATATAACGGCACGATAACCTCGACGGGCCCCAGATATTGCCCTTCTATTGAAACTAAAGTCGTTCGCTTTGCCGATAAAGAACGCCACCAAATTTTTATTGAACCCGAAGGCGAAGACACTAACGAGCTTTACGTTCAAGGTATGTCCACCTCCCTCCCCCACGATATTCAGCAAGATATGTACCACTCTATCGCAGGGCTGGAAAATTGCCGTATTATGCGCTACGCTTACGCCATAGAATACGACTGCATTGACACCTTGGATATTTACCCCACTTTAGAATTTAAAAAGGTTAAAAACCTTTATACCGCAGGGCAAATTAACGGCACTTCCGGCTATGAAGAAGCGGCGGCGCAAGGGCTTATTGCAGGGCTTAACGCAAGCTTAAAAATTAGAAATATGCCCCCTTTAATTTTGCGCAGGGACGAAGCTTATATAGGCGTTTTGATAGACGATTTGGTAACGAAGGGCACGGAAGAGCCGTATAGGATGATGACCTCGCGCGCGGAGCACAGAATTGAGCTTAGACAAGACAACGCCGATTTTAGACTTACGCAAAAGGGCTTTGACTGTGGGCTTGTTACAAACGAAAGATATACCGTCTTTTTGCAGAGAAAGGCTGACCTTGAAAAGGTTTTTGAAAAGCTTAACGAAAAAATAGAGCATAGCCTTGTAGACGCCTTTTTAAAGCAAAAGGGTTTTGACGGCGCGTTTAGCGCAGTAACCTATTCCGACCTTATTAAGCGCGGAATTGCCCTTGACGATATTTGCGAAAATTTTGCGATTTTGCAAGAATACGAGCAAAGCGTTAAGCAAACCGCCGAAATTTATATTAGGTACGAGGGTTATTTAAAAAAGGGTAGAGAGCAAATTGAAAGGGCGAAAAAGCTGGAAGAAAAGCTTTTGCCCGAAGATATTAATTACGGCGAAATTGACGGATTAAGGTTAGAAGCCAAAGAAAAGTTAGAAAAAATTCGCCCCGCATCATTAGGTCAAGCGGGAAGAATTTCCGGCGTTAACCCCGCGGATATAGCAGTTTTAATGGTGTATTTAACCTTAAAAAAATAACTAAATAAAATTTAAACGCCAAGGCAACGCGCCTTGGCGTTTTTTTTATAATTATAAAATTTATAATTAAACAAATTGCTTCAAAAAAATGCAAATTTTTTATAGAAAATTGCTTTAAAATGGGTATATGCCTATACGAATTAAAGTTAAAAGCTTAATATTATATTTTGCTTATTTTGTTGCTTGCGTGTTTTTAAACGGGGCGGTTAGTGGCGTTCCGCTTGGGGTTGCGCTATATTTTTCTATGCTGATTTGCGGGGCTAACGGTATTGCGTGCACCGTAATTTATATAGCCTCGAGCATTGTTAATTTACAGCTAATTTATTCGCTTTGCGCGCTTTTTGAAGGGGCTTTTTTACTGCTGATTACCACCGTTTACCGCCGAGCAAATAAAAAAATTAAGCTTGAGGCAGTAGCGTATTTAGCGGTTGCCCTTTCACCGTTTATCGCTTTTTCAAGCTGGGTTGGCGGTGATTTACTTTCTTCTATTGAAAGCGGATATGCGATAAGGGCAATCGCCTCCGCCCTTATTTGCGCCTTTTCGTTTTTTTGCTTTAAAAGCGTTTACGCGATAATTTATAGGCTATACAGAAGCAAGCTTAAGGAAGACGAGATTTTTTGCATATCGGTACTGTTCGTAATTTCCAGCCTTGGCGTTTTACGGTTTTTAGGTGAATTCGCTTATTTTATACTGTCGGTTGCTATTTTAACTTGGGCTACGAGGTTATACAAATCCCCCTCGTCTATCGTTTGCGGATTAGTTTTAGCTTCCCCGTGCGCAATAGTAAATTTTTCTCTCGAGCCTATTACCGCTTATATAATAATAAGCATTATAGCCCTTTTGTTTGCCAACACGGGCAAGGTTGCTTGCGGGGTAATAATTGGCGTTAGTTCCGCCATATATGCCTATCTTTTAGGCTTTTTCGAGGCGGATTACCTTATTATTACCATACGCGCAACGCTTATTTGCGCGGCTTGCTTACTGCCTACCGTACCCCCTGAAAGCGCAGTTTTAAAAATTAAAAATAATTTAGAGGTTAAAAAGCTTTTACCGCAAAAGGCAGTTATAAGCTGCCGTGAGCAGACGGGCGAAAGGCTTTATAAAATAGCCGAGGTTTTTAGGGAAATAGAGTGCGCCTTTAAGGCGTTGGACGAAGTAATTGACGACGCAGGCGCAAAAAGAAAGATGCTTGAGGAATTAAAGGAAAGGTGTTGCACTAACTGCCATAAAAGGGAAAAATGCAAAAAGAGCACCGTTTATAAGGGGTTTATAAAGCTTATTAACGCGGGGTGCGTTAAGGGAAAGGTAAACTTAATCGACCTACCTTCGGACATAACGGTAAACTGCGCAATTCCTGCCGAGGTAATAGTGCATTTGAACGGACTTTTAGTTGAATACAGAAGATTTATGTTAGAGGCAGAAAACGCAAAATCCGGCAGAGTGCTTTTAGCAAACCAAGCAAGGGGCGTTGCCGAAGTTATGAAAAATTGCGCCGTAGAGCTTTGCAAAACCTTACCCGACTATTCTAAAGCGGAAGAAGAAATTAAAAAAAGACTTTGCGAAATTGGAATTTCTTGCCCCGAAATTTATATTAGCGGTGAAGACAATTTGCAAATTAATGCCGTAATATGTGGCAACGAAAACGCAAACAGAATTATTAAAATTTTAAACGAGGTTACTAAGCTTAACTTTATTTTGCAAAAAAAGATTTGCTACGACAACTTAAAATTATGCTACGAATTTATAAGCCCGACCACCTTTGACGCGGCCTTTGGCGTGGCTTCTACTGCGAAAAAAGGGGAACGGGTTTCAGGGGATACGCACTCGGTTATAAAAATCAACGAGCACCGATTTTTGATGGCTCTTTCCGACGGTATGGGAAGCGGAAAGCACGCACACAAGGTATCGGCAACGGCTATTTCGTTGATAGAAGCTTTTTACCGAGCAGAAATGCCCGAAGGCACGGTTTTGGACACAATAAATAAATTGCTTTCGTTTAGCCGTGACGAGCGTTTTACCTGCATTGATATTGCCGCAATAAATTTAAACACGGGCAGAGCCGACTTCGTAAAAATAGGCTCGCCTGCAGGCATAATTATTAGGGCAGGAGAAATTAAGGTTTTAGAATCCACCTCTTTACCGATGGGAATTTTAGAAAGCTTGCGCCCCACCGTTGCAACTGAAAGCTTGCGCGACGGCGATATAGTGGTGTTTATGAGCGACGGTATAACCTCGGCTTTTTCGTCCACGACGGAGCTTTACGAATATTTGCAAACCTTAAAGCCGTTAAACCCACAAAGCCTTGCCGACAAAATTATGCTTGAAGCAAAATCACGCTTAAAGGGTAGCACAGAGGACGATATGACGGTTTTATGTACGCGCATATTTAACAACCCCGACGCAGGCGAAGGGGCGTAGCCTTTTGCTTTTTAAATGCGCTTTTATACATACGATATTTTTTGTCGCATTGCGCGATATGGTACGCTTGCATTAAAAAACATCTGTTACTTAAAGCATATGTTGGGGGCAATTTAATTTTACCGCAAAATTTTACAAACTTTTCAGCGGTGCGCTTTACTAAATTTTACGCTGTATTTTACGACAAAAAATTAGGGCGACGCAAAAATTTGCGTCGCCCTAAAAAGCTATCTGTTAAATTTTTGTATATACTTACGAAGAATTGCCGAATCCTTGCGAGAAGGCATTTCGAGCAACCTAAATTGCCAGTTACCCGAAGACACGGAAGGTGTGTTTACCCTTGCCTCGTTATCTAAAAGCAACACGTCTTGAATAGGAACTATTGCAAGCTTTGATTTGTTTGCAAGCGCGCAGAGCATTAAAGCCCTTGCGGCGTCCTCTCTGCTTACGACGGGATAAATAACTCCTTCGTACTTTAACGCCGAGCGAAGCTGTTTTTTGAACGCGTCAAATTGCTTATCGGTAAGCGTTTTTAAATAGCCAAGCGCAGTATCGTTATCGTGAGTGCCCGTGTAGGTTACGGAGTTTTCTTCCGTGTTTTGTGGAAGATAAGCATTATCATCCCCACTACCGAAAGCAAAAAGAAGAATTTTCATTCCGGGGAAGCCCGTTTCCTCTCTAAGCTCGATTACTCCGTCGTCTAAAACGCCCAAGTCCTCTGCAATAAAGTCAAGCGTGCCAAGCTTGTTTTTTATAGCGTCGAAAAGTTGCATTTTAGGGCCGTCAAGCCACTTGCCGTCAACCGCGGTTTCGGCTTTTGCATCAATGGAAAAATACCTATCAAGCCCCCTAAAATGGTCAATGCGAATAACGTCGTATAAAGTGCTTGCGTGCTTAACACGGTTAATCCACCACTCGTAGCCTTCTTCCTTTAAAGCGTCCCACTTATACAAGGGGTTGCCCCAAAGCTGGCCCGTTTCAGAAAAATAGTCGGGGGGAACGCCCGCAACGTGAACGGGATTTAAATCCTCGTCTAAATCAAAAAGGTCAGGGCGCGCCCAAACGTCAGAAGAGTCGTACGCCACGTACAAAGGAATATCGCCAATAATTTTAATGCCCTTTTCGTTGGCGTAAGCCTTTAATTTTTGCCATTGCTTTTTAAAGACGAACTGCAAAAATTGCCAAAAGCAATAGTCCGTTTTATACACGGAATTTTTAAATTCTGAAAGGGCGAAGCTTTCTTTATACTTATACGCTTGGGGGAAATTATTAAACGAACCGCCATAGCGTGATTTTAAAGACATAAACAAAGAATAATCTTCAAAATCCCCACTCTCGATAAAGCTTAAAAAGTCTTGATTTTGTAAATTGAAGCGGGAATATGCCTGTTTTAGCGTGGTGTAACGCTTGTTGTAAAGGTTGGCGTAATCAATATTGCCCTCCCCTTCCTTTGCCCACGAAAGTTCTTCTTCAGTGAGCAATCCTTCGGCGTAAAGCGCTTCTAAATCAATAAAATAAGGGTTACCTGAATTGCAACAAACCGACTGATAAGGGCTATCGCCATAGCCCGTTTGCACTAAGGGAAGTATTTGCCAATACTTAACCTTACACTTACTTAAAATATCGACGAAGGCGTACGCTTCTTTGCCGAGCGAGCCTATTCCGTATTCGTTTGGTAGGGAGGAAATATGGCATAAAACGCCTGCCGCCCTTGTGGTATTTTCGTTCATAAAATCTCTTTAAGGCACTTGTTGCCGTTTATTTTCGAGCCGTTAAAGGCCCTTTCACTTAATAACGCCGAGCGTATTTCGCGCGCTCGGCGTTTTAAGAAAATTTTAGTTTTTGCTATATTATATATCGTGACCGAAGCAAAAGCGGAGCGCGACAAAGTATTGCCCTTACTAACGATTATAGCTTGGTTTTGCTTATAAAAGCTTTAGAGTTGCGAGCAAGACGAGGAGCGCAAGCATTTTGCAA
>SVIM01000005.1 GCA_015069485.1 Clostridiales bacterium
AAAAAATTCAACTGCCCTATAGTGTTGAATTCCTTGATATTCAATTCCTACTTTTAATTGTGGAATATAAATATCTAAGCTTTGTGGAGAAAGCCATTTAGGACGATATTGGAAGATTGTATCTTTATATTTTTTACTAATATTTTTGAACAATGCTTGTTCGTTTTTCCATTGGGTTTGAATAATGCCATCATTAACTAATTTACTCTTTAAAATTTCTTTTTCTATTTTCCAATCATATTGCTTATTGTCGATTTCTTCAATGCGTTTTGCATCCAAATACATTTTTTGTAGAGCAGGTAATATGTAATAATTTAAATCAACAAAAAATTGCCATTCATCATCAAATAACGACCAATCAATAAACTTTCGTATATTTTCACGCACATAGTATATCAAAAAAGGATTGTTATCCCTTCGAGTGCTTCTACCTTGAAATACAGTTAAAGCATTAGGCTTTGGTAAAGAATAATTGTACTCTTCATTTCCTGTTAATTCCGCATAGTATAAAATATCGTAGCCAAAAAGTTTATATCCACCAAAATTATCTTCCAATACTGTAGAATACACTAAATGGTTCATTAAAATTATTTCATTAATTTGAGTATTATTGAAAACAACAAGATAATTAATAGTGCTATCATTAGGGAATAAATTGTTTAAAATCCCAACTTTTTTCGCTTTCTTAATTACTTCTTGTATTATAAAAAAATTAGGGTCGTATTTTTCAGGGAAAATATATACAATATCAGTATTTTCTATTTCATTAAATTGACTTAAAAATTCTAATGCATATTTACTAACTGAAGTGTTTTTTAAACTTTTTGATATTTTTTTACTTGTATTATCCATATCACTCATTTCTTCCCTAAAACCAAGAAATAGGAACTTTTCATATCCCTTTGAAATAAAATCATTATAGATGGCATCTATTCCGTGATTGTATTTTTTGAAAGATCCGTTTTGCAAAAATTCTAATAATTTCATAAATGTTTTCCCTTCAATAAAAAAGTGCGCCCATAGAGAGCGCACGAAAAACGCACCTCTCAATGTTGCTACACATTTTTCCCAAAGTTAGGCGAGAGCATACGTTTTTACCAACAGTATGCCCTAACTTGGGAATATTCAAAATGTGTAGCATAATTAGTATAGCACTAATTAAAAGAAAAATCAATATAAAATGATATATCGTTGAAAAAATTTGTAAGGGCATCTAAAAACTTTGGAATTTAATTTAAAATAAATCGACCGTTTATTGCGTAATAAAGGCAACGATTTTTAGATACTTTGGGGCGATAAAAAGGTTCGGATTTATTACCTTCATCGGCACCAAAGTAAGCGGGATAGTATAACTGTCCCGCTTATTTTTTGCAAAAAAATCATTTTAAATTAAGGTTTAACCGTAAAACTAACTTAATAATGTACTAACTTAGTTAATATATAATTTTATATTATGTTAAAGAGTAACAATCTTGGAAAAGTAATAAATTTTAAAAAAATTTACATTTTTTTTTAAATCTACCTTGAAATATTTAAAGATATATGTTAGAATAGTAAGGGTATTATGGTGAAATTATGTCAAATGTAAATCATTTACAATCTTTTCACAACGGAACAAGCTTCAAGGCTTATGATTTTTTTGGTTGTCACCGCGAAAATAACACCAAAGGCTTTACTTTTAGGGTGTGGGCTCCGCACGCTAAAAGCGTTAGCGTTGTAGGTAGCTTTAACGGGTGGTCGCAAAACGCAGATAAAATGTTTAGGCTTGAAGATGGACAAAGCTTCGAAGCTTTCGTATCTAACGCACAGGTTGGCGATCAATACAAATTTTGTATTGAAACGCGCGACGGTAAAATTTTATATAAAGCTGACCCGTTCGCTTTTCAATCTGATTTACCTTTAACGACAAATTCTGTTATTTGCGAGGAAATTTTATCTGAAAATTATATAAGAGATAATAATTTTAACTCAAAGCCCATAAATATTTACGAAGTAAACCTTTTATCCTGGAAAAGGAATAAAGACGGTTCGTATTATTCTTATAAGCAATTAGCCGAAGAGTTAGTTGATTACGTTAAAGAAATGGGATACACCCATATAGAATTTATGCCTATAACGGAATATCCGTTCGATGGATCTTGGGGTTATCAAGTAACAGGGTATTTTTCAGTAGTTTCTAGGCTTGGCACTCCACAGGATTTTAAAAATTTAGTTAATGCCTTTCATCAAAACGGAATAAAGGTTATTTTAGATTGGGTTCCGGCTCATTTTCCTAAAGACGAGTTTGGCTTATATCAATTTGACGGTGATAAGCTTTACGAGTGCCCTTTATGGGGTAGAACGGAATTTGAAGTTTGGGGAACTATGAAGTTTGATTATGGAAAGAAGGAAGTTTGTAGCTTTTTAATTTCCAGCGCGTCGTACTTTTTAGATAAATTTGCAATTGACGGAATAAGGGTAGACGCAGTTGCTTCAATGCTTTATCTCGATTACGAAAAAAAGGCAGGCGAGTGGATTCCTAACGTTTTCGGGGACAACAGAAATTTAGAAGCGATTTACTTTTTGCAAAATTTTAACCAAATTATTAAGCAAAATTATATAGGCGCAATAACTATAGCGGAAGAATCGACTGCATTTGAAGGAATTACGCGTAGCGTAAATAAAGGCGGAATCGGCTTTGACTTTAAATGGAATATGGGTTGGATGCACGATATTTTACATTATTGCAAATTAGACCCTATTTTAAGAGCGCAAAATCATAATAAGCTTAATTTTTCAATGACTTATGCTTTTTCGGAAAATTTTGTTTTGCCTTTATCGCACGACGAAGTAGTGCATTTAAAAGGCTCGATAATAAACAAAATGCACGGAAACTACAAAGAAAAATTTGCAGGGGAAAGGGCTTTGCTTGCTTTTATGTATGCTCATCCCGGCAAAAAGTTAAATTTTATGGGCTATGAAGTTGCCCAGTTTGACGAGTGGAATTATTTTAAAGATATTCAGTTTTCTTTAAAAGAATATGAAATGCACGCAAAAATGAGCGATTTCGTTAAAACGCTTAATCACTTATATAAAAACAGCCCGGAAATATACGAAATAGACGATTCTTGGGACGGATTTAAATGGTTAGTAGTTGACGATGCAATTAATAATGTAGTTGCTTTTAACAGATATTCAAAAGATAAAAGCTGTTTAACCGTAGTTATTAATTTTTCAGGCATTGATTTAAAGGATTATCGAATAGGTATAGATGAAGGAAGTTATAGCCTAATTTTAAATACCGACGATATAATTTTTGGAGGCGAAGGTAAAAAGCTTCGCAAAACCTATAATACTGAAAATAAATCAAGAGGGAAGGAAGGTTCAATTTTAGTTGATATTCCTAAACTTACTTGCTTATATTTAAAAAAAGACTAATTTTATTCATTGGGGGACAACAATGTTAAAAAAGAAAGAATGCGTTGCAATGTTACTCGCAGGTGGACAAGGAAGCAGACTTTACGCGCTTACCAACAACATAGCAAAACCCGCTGTGTCGTTTGGTGCAAAGTATAGAATTATTGACTTCCCTTTATCTAACTGCATCAACTCGGGAATTGACACTGTAGGCGTACTTACACAGTATCAACCTTTAGTATTAAACGAGTATATTGGAAATGGTCAGCCTTGGGATATGGACAGAACCTTCGGTGGCGTTCATATTCTTTCTCCTTACGAAGCTAAGCAATCAACTTCGTGGTATAAGGGTACGGCTAACGCTATTTACCAAAATATTCGTTTTATGAAGATGTATAATCCCGAATACGTATTAATCCTTGGCGGTGACCATATTTACAAAATGGATTACGACAAGATGCTTCAAGCTCACAAAGCAGCTAACGCAGATTGCACCATTGCGTGTATGCCCGTTCCTATGGAAGAAGCTCCCAGATTTGGTATTTTAAATACCAACCCTGACGGTAGCATTTATGAATTTGAAGAAAAACCCGCTAAACCTAAGAGTAATTTAGCGTCTATGGGTATTTATATCTTTACTGCTTCTAAGCTTTACAGTTATTTGGAAGCAGACGAGCTTGATCCTAATTCTTCTAATGACTTTGGTAAAAACATCCTTCCTAATATGCTTAACGCAGGTGAAAAGATGATGTCTTATACCTTTGAAGGCTATTGGAAGGACGTAGGTACGATTAGCTCTTTATTAGAAGCGAATATGGACCTTTTAGGTACAGCTCCTAATTTTGAAGTTGACGATTCTAACCACGTTATTCATTCAAGAAGCCCCCTTGCACCCCCTGCATACGTTGAAGGTGAAGTTTCTAACTCCATCATTGCAACCGGATGCGAAGTAGAAGGAACGGTTATTAATTCAGTTATCGGTACCGACTGTATTATCGAAAGTGGCGCAGTCGTAAAGGATAGCGTTTTAATGGGAAATATAACTGTAAAATCTGGCGCTACCGTTAATTATTCAATTATTGACGAAGAAGTAGTAGTTGACGAAGGTGCAGTTATTGGTGCTTGCAAGGAAGAAGCGGTTAAGGTAGAAGGCAAAACTTCAGGCATAACCGTGCTTGGCAGAGGAATTAAGGTAAGCAAAAACGCAGTAGTTCCCGCAGGCGAAATTATAGACAAAAACGTATAAGGGAGGAGTAAATTATGGCATCAACAGTTGGCGTTATTTTTTCAAGTATTAACGACGAAAACATACCCGAATTGACCAAAATAAGATCAATGGGTTCTATACCTTACGGCGGAAGATACCGTATGGTTGACTTTGCTTTATCCAATATGGTTAACTCCGGTATTACCACCGTAGGTATGATAACTAGAAATAACTATCAATCCCTTATGGACCACCTTGGTTCTGGTAAAAGCTGGGATTTAGCAAGAAAAGAAGGAGGCTTAATTTTATTACCTCCCTACATAAGCGAAACGGAAACCTTATACAAAAACCGTTTGGAAGCTTTAAAGGGCGCAACCGCTTTCCTTAAAAAATCTTCTGCAGACTTTGTTGTATTGGCTGATAGCGACGCTGTTTATAAGCTTGATTACAGCAAAATTATTGAAGCTCATTGTAAAAACAATGCAGATCTTACTTTAGTTTATCACGAACACGAAGTTAAAAAGTCAAATTATTATATGACTTTTAATACTGACGCAGACGAAAGAATTACCAGTGTAAACATCAACCCTGCTGCACACGGCGTTGCTAAAAATTACGTTAATATTATGGTTGCGAGAAGATCCTTCCTTATTAACCTTATTCAAAACGCACAGCAACGCGGTCTTGTAAGCTTTGGTAGGGACATTTTGAGCCCTGAAGTTAACCGCCTTAAAATTTACGGTTATAAGCTTGAAGGCTACTATGCAAATATGGATTCACTCGTTTCTTATTTCAATTCAAATATGGATTTATTAAATAAATCTGTAAGAAGTGAAATTTTTGGCGATAGAGACGTTTATACTAAGGTAAACGATAGTGCACCTGCAAAATATGCAGAAACTGCAAAGGTTAAAAACTCGCTTATTGCCGACGGTTGCGTAATTGAAGGTACGGTAGAAAACTGTATTTTATTCCGTGGCGTTAAAATCGGTAAGGGTACTGTAGTTAAAAACTGTATTCTTATGACTGATAACGTAATTGGCGACAACTGCACTCTTGCATACGTTATTAGCGACAAAAACAGCGTAATCCGTAATAATAGGGTTCTTGCTGGCTGTGAAGTTCAGCCTTACTTTATTAACAAGGGTTCACTTATCTAATCAAAAATTGGGGGAAAGAATATGACAAACACCATTAAAAGAATAGTCGTTGCTAAAAGAGCAAAAAGGGTTGAGCCCCAAGATGCTCCCGCAGCGGTTGAAGAAATTAATGAAGTAAAGGAGGAAATTATGCCCGAAATTATTGATAAAAAGAAGATTTTATTTGTTGCTTCCGAATCTACGCCCTTTATTGCAACGGGTGGTCTTGCAGAAGTTATCGGTTCTCTTTCTAAAGCGCTTGCCGCTACAGGAAAGTATGACGTTAGAGTTGTTGTTCCCCTTTACGGCGATATAAAAAAGGAAATAAGGGAACAATTTAATTACCTTGGAAACATTTACGTTCATCTCGCTTGGAGAAATCAGTACTGCGGTATTTTCTCTTGCGAAAGGGATGGCGTTACCTTCTATTTCCTTGACAATGAATTCTACTTTAAGCGTCCCGGATGCTACGGCTATTTTGATGATGGCGAAAGATTCGCTTTTTTCTCTAGAAGCGTTCTTGAGATTATGCCATTTTTAAATTTCTACCCCGACGTAATGCATTGCCACGATTGGCAGGCAGCGCTTGCGGCAATTTATTTAAAAACTAATTACTGTTTTAAACAGGAATATCAGTTTATAAAAGCATTGTTCACTATTCATAATATTGAATATCAAGGACAATACTCTCTTGATATTTTAACTGATTTGTTCGATATTTACGGCAAATATAAGTATCTCGTTGAATATAATAACTGCATAAATCTTATGAAGGGCGCTATTGAATGCTGTGAAAGATTCTCAACCGTTAGCCCTAAATATGCAGAAGAAATTAAAGACCCTTACTATGCCCACGGTTTAGACCCTATTATTCGCAATAATGCGTTTAAATTAACTGGCATTTTGAACGGTATCGACGATATTAGTTATAATTGCGCGCTCGACAGTCATCTTTTTGCAAACTTTACTCCCGAAGATTTTTCTAACAAGGCAATTTGTAAAGCTGAACTTCAAAAAATGTTAGGCCTTCCCGAAAGACCTGACGTGCCCGTAGTTTCTATGGTTTCTCGCCTAGTTTCTCATAAGGGCTTGGATTTAGTTACAAACGTTATCGAAGAATTTTTACAGGACGAGGTTCAAGTTGTTATTTTAGGTACTGGCGATAAGAGCTTTGAGGGACTCTTCTCTGACCTTGCAAGAAGATACCCCGATAAATTAAGCGCAAATATCGTATTTAACGGTGATTTATCAAGAAAAATTTACTCCGGTTCGGACATTTTCCTTATGCCCTCCAAATCAGAACCCTGCGGACTTTCTCAAATGATTGCTTGCAGGTACGGTACTGTTCCCATCGTTAGGGAAACCGGTGGTCTTTACGATAGTATTAAGCCCACCGTAAACGGTTACACTTTTGCAAACTACAACGCACACGATATGTTGTACGTTTTAAGACAGGCAGCTAATGATTATAAAAATAAAGAAGAATGGGTAAAACTTATGTATAGAGCTGCCACTACCGATTTTAGTTGGAGTCATTCGGCAAAGGATTACGAATCGTTGTACTTAGATATGCTTAAATAATTTTACATAATATATATTAGGAGAACACAATGAGTAATTCAACGATTACCGAAAGAGAAGTCAAGGAGTATATAAAGGGAAAGCTTTCCCGTTATTTTGGTGTTCAACCCTCCGAAGCTTCTAAAGAGCAACTTTATAAAGCTGTCGTAATGAGCGTTAGAGATATTCTATTAGAAAAAAGACAGGCTTTTCACAAAAAGATAAAAGCTAAACGCGCAAAAAGAGTTTATTATTTGTGCATGGAGTTTTTACTTGGACGCTCACTTAAAAACAGTCTTTATAACTTAAGCGCTACTGACGTTTTTGAAAAAGTTGTATCTTCTTACGGTTATACACTTGAAGATTTGTATGAGTTAGAACCTGACGCAGGTTTAGGCAATGGTGGTTTAGGTCGTCTTGCAGCTTGCTTTATGGATGCTTTAGCATCGGGAAATTATCCTGCAATGGGATATTCTTTAAGATACGAATACGGTTTGTTTAAACAAAAAATAGTTGACGGTTGGCAAACCGAACTTCCCGACGTTTGGCTTCCCGGAGGCGAATCTTGGCTTACCCAAAGAACGGATAAAAAATTCGTTGTAAGATTTGGCGGTAAAATTGAAGAAAAGTGGACCAAAAACGGTATGGAAACCGTTTATTACGACAGTAAAGATATCGAAGCTGTTGCTTACGATATGATGATTTCTGGTAAAGATAGCGAAGCTGTTTCAGTTTTACGATTATGGAAGGCTAAACCTGTACATGATTTCAATATGAAATTATTCTCACAGGGTGATTACTATCAAGCAATGTCCGACGACAACGACGCAGATCTTTTAACTAAGGTTTTATATCCCGCCGATAACCATTCCGAGGGAAAATTACTTCGTTTAAAGCAACAATATTTCTTATGCTCTGCATCAATACAAAATATTATTGAAGACCATAAGCATAGATACGGTGATTTAAGGGATTTACCTAAATTAGCCGCAATTCATTTAAACGATACACACCCCGCAATGGCTGTGCCAGAATTAATGCGAATACTCGTTGATGAATACTATTATACATGGGACGAAGCATGGTCGATTACAACTTCGACTTGCGCGTATACAAACCATACCGTTCTTGCAGAAGCTCTAGAAACTTGGTCGGAAGATTTAATAGCAACAACCGTTCCTAGAATTCACGCAATTACTAAAGAAATTAATAGGCGTCTTTGCGAACAGCTTTGGAACAGATTCCCTGGTGAATGGGCAAAAATTTCCAGAATGTCTATTATTGAAAGTGGTCGCGTTAAGATGGCTAACCTTTCAGTTTATGGTGGACATAGTGTAAACGGCGTTGCTGCGCTTCACAGTGATATTATCAAAAAGTCCATTTTTAAGGATTTTTATGATTTTACACCTGAAAAGTTTACTAACGTAACAAACGGTATTGCATATAGAAGATGGCTTTGTCAATCTAACCCCGAACTTTGTAAACTTATTACCGACTGTATAGGTGACGGATTCGTTCAAAACGGTGCATTACTTGCCGATTTAAAGAAGTTTGAAGATGATAAAGCAGTTTTAACCAAGCTTGGCGAAATTAAGCTTGCTAAAAAGAAGCAACTTGCAGATTATTTATATAAAAAGCAGGGCTTAATAATTAACCCTAATACGCTATTTGATACTCAAGCAAAGCGTTTGCACGAATATAAGCGTCAACTTTTAAATGCTTTAAATATTATTGATACTTATTTAGATTTAAAAGAAAATCCCGATTTAGATATTCAACCTAAAACATATATTTTCGGCGCAAAGGCAGCACCTGGATATTATATGGCAAAACAGATAATTAAACTTATTAATTATCTATCAGAAGATATTAAAAAGAATCCCAAAATTAACGAAAAGCTTAACGTCGTTTATATTGAAGATTATAACGTTACCGTTTCTGAAAAGCTTATGCCCGCAACCGAAGTTTCGGAACAAATTTCACTTGCCGGCAAAGAAGCAAGCGGTACCGGTAATATGAAGTTTATGATTAACGGCGCGTTAACTATTGGTACTTTAGACGGTGCTAACGTTGAAATGGCAGAAGCCGTTGGTAATAAAAATATATTTATTTTTGGACTTAAGTCAAACGAAGTTGATGATATATGGCGCTCTGGTTATAGCTCTAGCAAATATTATAACGAGTCCCCCAAGTTAAGAAGAATTGTAGAAGCTTTAATCATTGGTTTTAACGGTCAATCTTTCTCCGATATCGCAAATTATTTATTAACGGGAAGTCCAATTGCCGATCCTTATATGTGTATGGCAGATTATATTTCATATAACGCAACGCAACGCAAAATTTCCAACTTGTATGTAAACGATAAAACACTTTGGAATAAAATGTCATTAAACAATATTGCAGCATCAGGTATTTTTGCAGCAGATAGAAGCATAAAAGAATATGCAGATAATATTTGGAATTTAAAAAGTCTTTCTGATAAAAAATAAATAATAAAATAAAAAGTCCCTCGAAATTTTATATTTCGGGGGATTTATAATGTACTATATCACACATAATACATAGAAATATTAATAAAAATTAATGTAGAAAATACGATTTTAGGTATGATTTAAACGATTTTCTATTGTAAAAATGCATATAAAATTAATAAAATTTTATAAAAAAATTCTAAATTAATATTAAAAATTTAAAAAAAGTTAAATAAATAACCTAAATTTATAGACGGTTTTTTAAAAATTGTCCAGTATTCCTCCTTATATTATCAATTTTATAGTTTTAACTTCGTAAAACCTGCATTTTACGAATAATTACATATTCCTCCATTTTGCTACTTTTTAATTTTTGAAATTCAAAATTTGCTACTATTTTTAAAAAAAACGAAAAATTAATTTAATTTTTATTAATACCACTCTTGTTTAAAATAAAAGACGCGCAAAATTAATACGCGTCTTTATATCTTTATTTAATTATTCGTGGTCTTTTATCCACTCTTCTGCTTTTTTAGCGCTTATTCTTGCAATGTTTTCTTTGCTGTATTTACTGTCAGTGCCACCGTTCGTATAAACGAAATATAAACCTTCGTTGGTTTTATAAAGGCTTTCTTCATATCCTTCAGCGCAACCAAATTCGCCGTAGGTTGATTTTTTAATAAGTTCAGAAGTTTCTGTATCGTAAAGTTTTTTACAAATAATTTTTTGCATAAATTTTCTCCAAAATAAAATTTTTATTTAATTTTAACTTTGAAATTAAGTGTAGTCAACTACCTATTCTTACTATTTTTTGCAAACTAATTTTTGTTTTGTTGCATTATTTTTTGAGTTTAATAATCATTTTTATCACTCTTTACTTGGCTAAATTTTTCATATTTTGAAATTTTATAAACTGTTCGTAAAATTACTTCTTGACTTATTATTTTTAATGGCTTATAATAAAAATATGGCAACTAATAACAATTATTATTTACAGCGTAATAACAAAAATTTGCAAACCCTAGAAAAACTTTTAGATGAAAGTTTACCTGAATTTTGCGTTCAATATTTTATGGCTATTGATATGCAAACCAGTACTCTTACTCGTTTAAACTACGCGCATGATTTAAAGATTTTTTTCTATTTTTTGCAAGAAAAAAAGTTTAGGGGCAAAAAACTTGTAAAAGATATAACGCTTTCTGATTTAGAAGGCGTTACTAGTACTGATATTGAATTCTTTTTAAGTTGGCTTACCTTGTATAATTATAACGGAAAAGAGCATAACTGTAACGAGCGTGCTAAAGCGCGAAAGCTTTCTTCCGTGCGCGCAATGTTTAAGTATTTTTTTAATAAAAATTTGATTTCGGTAGATAATTCTGCAAAGGTTGCAACGCCCAAGCTTCACGAAAAGCCCATAGTTAGGCTTGATTCTGAAGAGGTTTTTGATATTATCGATACCGCCGAATCCGGAAAGGGGCTCTCCCACCATCAGCTTGCTTATCACGAAAAGAATAAAGTTCGTGACGGGGCAATTTTAATGCTTTTTTTAGGTACCGGAATTCGTATTAGTGAGCTCGTTGGGCTTAACGACGAGGATATTAATTTTAACGATAATTCTTTTATTGTAACTCGAAAAGGTGGAAACAAATCAATTTTATACTTCGATAATGATGTTTCTGCAGCGTTATTAAGATACATAGAGCAAAAGCAACAGTCAACAAAGTCGGTTTTTGATGCTAACGCTTTATTCCTATCAAGTCAAGGTAAGCGCATTACTGTAAGAGCGGTAGAAAATTTAGTGCATAAATACGCAAAAATAGTATCTCCCCTTAAAAATATTTCACCGCATAAATTAAGAAGCACTTACGGCACAAGTCTTTATAAGGCTACGGGTGATATTTACGTCGTAGCCGACGTTTTAGGCCATAAAGACGTAAATACTACTAAAAAGCATTACGCTGCGATAAGCGACGATACAAGGCGTTCTATCGTAGGTAAAGTAAAATTAAAACGCGACGACGAATAATTTAATGGTATTATGCAAAAAATTACTGAAAAAGTATATATAATTCAACCTATTTTAACTCCAAATTATAAAACCTTACACGAAGAAGCCGTTTCTTTAATTGATAGCGCAGATGCCTCCTACTGTGGTACAAGCTACCAAACGATTAAAGAAATTAATCCTGCAACCTTTATCGGTAGCGGAAAGCTTGCTGAAATTAAGCAAAGGCTCGAAGGCTTGGATAATATTACAATACTTTTTAACGGCGAACTCTCCCCTTCTCAAACGCTTAATATATCGGCGGCGCTTGACGGCAGAAAGGTTATTGACAGAACGACCTTAATTTTAGATATTTTTGCAAAGAACGCGATATCCTCTGAAGGTAAAATTCAAGTTGAGCTTGCGCAATTAAAGTATATTTATCCTCGCCTAAAAGGAAAAGGTGCATCTCTTTCAAGGTTAGGTGGCGGAATCGGCTCTCGCGGTCCTGGCGAAACGCAGCTTGAAACTGATAGAAGACATATTCGTTTTAGAATTAAATATTTGGAAGGTAAATTAAAAGAAACGGAAACGAGAAGGGCGCTTCAAACCGAGCGTAGAGCAAAGGATAAAGTTTGTGTAATTGCTCTCGTTGGATACACAAACACGGGTAAATCTACGCTATTAAATTTAGTAACAGGTTCTGCCGTGCTTTCTAAAGACGCTCTTTTTGCAACCTTAGATCCTACTGCGCGCAAGTTTACAATAGACGGCGTAGAATTTTTAATGGTTGATACGGTTGGTTTTTTACAAGCCCTACCTACTTCTATTATTGAAGCATTTAAATCCACGTTAGAAAGCGCGTTAAATTGCGATTTGGCTTTATTTGTTGCCGACGGAACTAACGATTACGATATGCAATTTAAAACCACTTTAGATACTCTTACCGAGCTTGGATTTAATAAACCCTATTTAAAAGTAATAAATAAGTGTGAAAATATTAATGATTTTTCTGTATTTGGAAAGGATTGCATTTGTATTTCGGCAAAAGAAAATTTAGGAATAGATAAATTAAAGCGCGAAATTATAAAAACCTTTAACGATAGGTTTGTAGTTTGTCAGCTTTTTATACCCTACGAAAAGCTATCTAATTACTCTGCCATCGCTAAATACGCATACGAAAAAACTAGAGATTACTGTGATGAAGGTTTAAAAATTAACGCTACTATTCACAACTCTCATTTACAATTATTTAAAGATTATATTATTTAAAAATAGCACCGAGCAAATTTTTGCTCGGTGCTGTAAATTTATAAAAATTAATCGTTATCGTCGTATTTAATACCGTCAATTTTAATTATGGCGTCGTCAGAAAAATTGATACATTGTCCGCAGTTATCGCAAATTTTATCAGGGTCTAAATCGCAATAATCGCACTCTCCGCAAAAAATACATTCTCTTTCATATAAAACACATTCTTTTTTAAATTTCATAATTATATTCCTATCATTTTTTTATAATTATAATACAAAAAAATTAAAATTTCAAGTAAAAAACATCAAACGTTTGTTTGCAAAATAAAAAATTATATGTTATAATTTATTTAAGAGGTGAATTATGAAAAAAATTGATCGCAATCAAGAAGTTTTAGAATATATTCAAAAACATATTGCTGAATTTGGTTATGCACCTAGCGTTAGGGAAATTTGTGAAAATTGTAATATAAAATCAACTGCAACCGCATTTACCTACATTAACGAATTGGTTGACCGTGGGTTATTAAAAAAATCTGCAACAAAACGCCGTGCTGTGGCTTTAAAGCAAAATTCAATTGCAGTGCCTTTGGTTGGTACGGTTGCCGCAGGTCAGCCCATTTTCGCGCAAGAAAATTACGAAGAAACCTATTCTCTTCCCTCAAATTTCTTCTCTGGCGAAGATTTATTTATGCTTACTGTTAAGGGCGATTCTATGATTAATATCGGCATGTACGAAGGCGATAAAATCGTAGTAAAAAAACAAAGCACCGCAGATAACGGAGATATCGTCGTTGCTCTTGTTGACGACAGCGCAACCGTTAAACGCTTTTATAAGCGCGACGGAAAAATTATACTTCATCCGGAAAATAACGATATGGAAGACTTTATTTTTGAAGGAGTTTCTATTTTAGGTAAAGTCGTTGGGTTAATTCGCAGTATCTAAATTATTATATAAAAATACCGTTTTAGCAATAATTTAAAGGAAAATACGAATTATGTTTAAAAATTTACACGAAACTATTTTAGCATTAAATGCAGATGCAAAAGACGTTACTAACTGTAAAAAAGCTAAAAAATTAAGAAATAAACTATTGTTAATAGGATTACCTATGACAATTTTGGGCTATTTAGGCGTAATTATCTGTATTGCACTGTTTGCAACTATAGGGTATGGTAAGCTGCTTCCCATTATACTATTTCTCATTTGTGCAGTAATTGGTAGTATCGGGTATAGAATTACGGCTCTTGGCTTTAAAATCGTTATTACAGGATACACAACAGATTTAATTGACGATACTGTTGGTAATAATTGTCCTAAATGTGGAGAAACCATTACTTCAGAAATGCTTTTTTGTTCTCAATGTGGAACAAAGGTTAAAAAAGAATGCCCAAATTGCAAACATATTAACAGTCATAAAAATGAATATTGCGAAAAATGTGGAACTAAATTGCTATAAAAAAATGCAGGTCGCTTTGACCTGCATTTTATATTTTATTAATTTAAATTATAATTGCTTTAAGTAAGCAACTTCTTCTTTACTTAATTTTCTAAAAGCGCCTCTGTCAAGTCCACGAAGCGTAAGCTCTCCTACTTTTATTCTTTTTAAAAGCATAACCTCTTTACCTATTGCCGCAAACATTTTTCTAACTTCTCTGTTTTTGCCTTCGGTAATAGTAACATGTACTTTTGTATAAGCTTTATTAGTTTCAACAATATGAGCTTTACATTTTTTACTTAAATATCCGTCAATTTCTATTCCTGAGCGGATGGGGTTTAACGCAGCTTCAGTTAAAGTGCCTTCAACCTTTACTAAATAAGTTTTAGGTACTTCGTTAGAAGGATGTGTTAAATGTTGTGCAAGCTCGCCGTCCGTTGTTAAAATTAATAAACCTTCACTATCGTAATCTAGTCTGCCTACAGGGTAAATTCTTCCTACGTTAGCAGGCATTAAATCCATTACGGTTTTTCTGCCCTTATCGTCAACTACCGTGCTTAAATAACCCTTTGGTTTATTTAAAATATAATATTCGTTTTTTTGTATCGCTACCTTTCTGCCGTCAACAACAATTTCATCGTCGTCGTTTACGTTTGCGCCCATTTCTGCAATTTTTCCGTTTACGCTAACCTTTCCTTCGGCAATAAGTCTATCGCATTCTCTTCTACTTGCTACGCCGCAGGCTGCAAGATATTTATTAATTCGCATAATTTCCTCATCGTGTTTATTTACTATATATTATATAAATTTCCACTAAAAATCAAGTTATTTTTTGAGTAAATTTGCAAATTAGCAATTGCAGTATCACTAATATGGTTATTTGAGTTTATTATAGGCTTTATTTTATAAATAATATCTTCTCCACGCTCTCGCACAAAGCTTTGGTTATTTTTTAAACAACAAATTTTTCCGTTAAATATAAAGCGTTTGTTTTTAGAAATTGTTAATAACTCGTATTTATTAAAACAGCTTTCAATAATTTCTATACTTCTTTCATACATATCAGGGCAATTTAAAACTACGCACAATATATCCATATTGCCACGCTTTACCGAAGAAACTAAACATCTTCCAGCTTTTAAAGTGTAGCCGGTTTTTACGCCGTTTGCACCCTTGCATATAGAAAGCATTTTATTTTTATTTGTAAAATCCCTAAAATCGCCCTGATAATTTTTTGTAGAAACAATTTTGCTAAAAGTAGGGTTTTTCATAGCGTAAGCAGAAATTTTACATAAATCCCTTGCCGTTGTGTAATGATTATCGTCAGGTAATCCACTTGGGTTAGTAAAGTTTGTGTTATTTGCTCCAATTTGCTTTGCTTTTTCGTTCATAGCATTTACAAATTTATTTAAATCACCGCTATGAATTTTAGCAAGCATATTTGCGCTATCGTTTCCTGAACGAAGCATTAAGCCGTACAGCAAATCCCTTATACTTATTTCTTCGCCTTCTTTTAAATAAATACTCGAACCATCTACACCAACGCAATCCTTAGGCACTTTTACAACCTTATTTAGGTCGCAATCTTCGATTATTAATATTGCCGTTATAATTTTAGTAGTGCTTGCCATAGGTAAAATTTTGTCGGCGTTATTTTCACTTAAAACCTTGCCTGTTAAAAGCTCCATAGCAATTTCACTTTTTGCATACTCTACGGCACTTGCCGTTATTTTATTTTGTAACGAACAAACGGAAGCTATTAATATAAAGCTCGCAACGGCGCAATATAAAATTTTACGCATTTTTACTTATAGAATTAACTAATTCCCCTGTTTTACCAATAAGCGTATCAATAGTGCCTTCTTCCATCTTTAAAAGCCTACAATTCTTTCCGTCATCAACTAAAAACCCCTTGGGTTTTACTGAAATAACCGTACCGTTACCACCTGCAAGCTTAAAACCGTCCGTTTCCTTAAAGGTTTTAATATCTCCGTATTCTCCGCCTCCACTCATATTTACAACCGTTACGGACGATAAAGGTATTATTTGCGCTCCGCTTACCGTAATAATCGAGTCGCCAATTACCGTATTTGCATCTGCAACCTTTTCAATGCTTAAATTAGGCACTTCAAAATCGTTTTCCTTTTGTTTACGCTTAACTTTACTGTTCATTTAATCTTCTCCTAATAATTTTATTGCAACTTGCAAAACGGTTAAAGCATTAACAATCGTAACCGCTTTTGCATAATATCTAATACTGCTGTGAGCGTTATTAAAAAATATATAATTTTTAAGTTTAATGTTTGGTAGTTTTTTTAAATATCGGTAAAAGGCGTTAGTCGTAGCGTTTTGCGCTACGGCAAGGTATGCGTTATTTTCGTTAAGCATCCCGTAATCAGAAAGCTGTATAATTTTATCAATAAAAATTCTATTTGCCGAAATTTTCGCAATTTTAAGCCTTTTAGAATAGTCCGCTTTTTTTCTTTTACCGTTTACGTCAATTTCGCTTGGATTAAACTTAACGGTATTAATATTTCTTACGTTAAAATATCTAAATATGCAAATATTTAAGCTTGCGTAGCCTTCTTCCGTATTAACATATATATAATTGTATATATGTATAGGAAATAATAGCAAAGCAAAAATTATGGTAGGTATAAGTATTATTAACGACTCCACAAAAATTATTATTTGTAAAAAAGTTAAAAATATGTAAAAAGCCCAAGACAATATCGTTTGTCTTGGGCCATAATTATTTTATTTAATTTTAATAATAACGTCGTCTTCGTCTAAAAAATCAGGAACTTCATATCCGTCTTCATATACGGGTTCTTTGGGTGGTTCTTCTTCCTTTTTAGGCTGTTCATTTTCTTCAGGTATGTTATCCGGGTCTTCGTCAGGATTATATTCTTCCCTGCTGTAAAGATAATTGCCGTCGTTATCATCAAGTAAAATAGTGTTATTAAGCTCTGCAATTTGCGACATAAGGTCGTTATAATCAGGCAATTCGTCTATAGAATTTAAACCAAAACGCTTTAAAAATACGTCAGTCGTAGCGTATAAAATAGGCTTACCTATCGTATCCTTTCTTCCGCAAGGAACAATCATTTCAAGCTCTAATAAAACGTGAATAGCGTAATCGCAGCTAACTTGTCTTATTTCCTCAAGCTCGCCTTTAGTTACGGGCTGCTTGTACGCAACTAACGCAGCGCATTCAAGAATAGTTTTACTTAATTCCTTTTCCTTAATAGGCGTTAATACGTCAGAAATTTCTTTTTTGTATTTAGGGTTAGTTGCAAACTGCAATTTATTGTTAAACGATAAAAGCTTAATGCCCGAATCTTCGTTAAAGCGTTCCTTAAGCTCGTTAACGGAGGCGTTTAATTCCTTGGTTGAGCATTGCAATTTTTCTACTATGTACTTTACGGGAACCGCATCCCCAGAAGCAAATAATATAGCCTCAATTATATTCGTCAAATTGTTCATTTCCTACGTCCTTCATATCCCACTCGGGGTTAAGTTTTATTATAATTTCTTCAAAAGAAGAAAGTTGCTCAACAGTTAAAAATTGACGTTTAAGCATTTCGAGCATTGCTTGAAAGGTAGTAATAATTTCGTTTCTTGAAAAGGTTGTAAAAAGGTCAACGAACTCAACCTCTTGCTTTTCAATTAACTTATCTTTAATAAAGGTAACCTTTTCTTCAACGGTGTGTACGTCTTTGGGAATTTCTTTTATATTTTCCTTTTCCCGTTGCAGGCTTTCGTTTTTAAGCATCAAGCTCGCAAAGGCTTTTAAAAGGTTGTCTAAATTAAAGTCCGTATATACTATTTTAACGGCGCTAACGTCTTTGTCGGGCTCTCTGTAATAAAACCCAAACTGCTCCATTTCTTTTAGTCGGGGAGTTTTTTCTTTAATAAGCTCAAATTCACGTTGTTTAAGCTGTTCAATTAATGCTTGCTCCTCTTCGTAAGCACCGCCGTACTCTTCATCCATCATTTCAACAACGGGAAGCATACTCTTTGACTTAATATAAATAATTTGTGCAGCAAGGGCTAAGTATTCACTTTCTTTATCTACGTCACGGCTTGGTTGCGTTTTCATATAATCAATATAGTCCAAAAACTGTTCCGTGACCTTAGATACAAAAACGTCCTCAATTCTTATTTGCGCGCTATTAATTAAATACAGCAATAAGTCTAACGGCCCTTCAAAGTCGTCTAAAACCGTATTGTAATCTACGTTCGATTCAAAGCTACTACTAATTTTGTACTCTGTCATAATATTATTAATTCCCATAATGACCAAATAGGCCAACCTAAAATATAAGTTGCAAATTTCATTACGTAGTTTAAGATATTAAAATACTGTGCCCAGTCTACGTAGTTTGATAAAATATTGCAAGCAAAGCTTTCAACCACTAAAATAATTAAAAACATTTGCCCATATTCTTTTAAAAATTTATGAACGGGGTTAATCGGTCTAGTAAAAGATTCTATAACCCTAAATCCGTCTAACGGATAAAAAGGAAGCAGGTTAAAAACTATAATACATAAGCTATAAGTATAAATTAAGTAAAAAACGTAACCTAAAAAATCAAGCGCGTAAGCAAAATAAGGTATGCTTTGTACTAACGGCATTAAAATATTACCGCATAGCAAATATAAAGGGTACGCAACAAATGCAATTATATAGTTTATTGAAACGCCTGCAATTGCAGTAGTAAATAGTCCTACTCTATAATTTCTAAAATTATAAGGGTCTATGGGTACGGGCTTTGCCCAGCCAAAACCAACCAAAGCGCAAGTAATAAATCCGTAAATATCAAAATGCTTTACGGGGTTAAGCGTTAATCTTCCTTGCATTTTTGCCGTTGGGTCGCCATTTTTATAAGCTACGAAAGCGTGCGCAAATTCATGCGGACATAAAACGCAAATTACCGCTATTATAGAGGCTAATAAAGATATAATATCTAACATTTACTTTAAATACTCCGGTATGATATCGTTTCTTGCAATATCTTCATAAGTTTGGGGCTTTATAATATATTCTGCTTTACCGTTATTTACCAAAACTGCAGGGGGAATTTTATTTCTATTATAGTTGCTCGCCATAGAATAATTGTACGCACCGGTAGAGAGTACCGCTAAAATATCACCGCTTTCAACCTTGGGAAGTGCAACGTCAACTGCAATAATATCACCGCTTTCACAGCATTTTCCGGCAATGGAAACCTTTTCCGTACAAGCAAGATTAGCCTTATTCGCTAAAATAACGGTGTATTTAGATTGGTAAAGCGCGTATCTGGGATTTTCGAACATACCGCCGTCTATCGCCACATACTTTTTTACACCGGGAATATCTTTAATTGCCCCTATGGTGTAAAGGGTTACGCCCGCTTCTCCAACGATAGAGCGTCCGGGTTCGATAATCAAATAAGGCTCTTTGTAATTATATTCCTTGCATTTAGATTTAACGGTATTAATTAAAACCGTTAAATATTCAGAATAATCTTGCATTTTAAGCTTAGGGTCTTCGTCTGTGTACCAAATACCAAAGCCGCCGCCCATATTTAAAACCTCGGCGCAAAAACCGCATTTATTTTTGATTTCAAGTAAAAAATCAAAAACCTTTTCTGCGGCGAGAGCAAACGATTCTTTTTCAAAAATTTGCGAACCTATGTGGCAATGGTAACCTTTAAGACAAAGATTTTTTTTGCCTAAAACGTATTTAGTAATATCTTCCGCTGTGCCGTTTGCTAAAGAAAAACCAAATTTACTATCCGTTCTTGCCGTTTGAACGAAAGCGTGAGTATGCGCTTCAACACCGGGATTAGTTCTTATTAAAACGTTTTGCACAACACCTTTAGCATTTGCAATTTTGTCTAAAAGGTCGGCTTCTCTATAAGAGTCAACGACAATAGTACCTACTCCGCTATCCACCGCTTCAACCAACTCGTATTCAAGCTTATTGTTGCCGTGCATATATATTTTTTCGGCGGGAAAGCCTGCGCTTAATGCTGTGTAAAGCTCACCGCCTGAAACAACGTCAATACCGATATTTTCTTGCTTTGCAATCTTATAAATTGCCTTGCACGAAAAGGCCTTTGACGCATATAATACTAAACCGTTAGAGTTATAGTTATTAACCAAGGTATCACGGTAAACACTCATCATTTGACGAATATACTTTTCGTCAAAAACATATAACGGAGTGCCGAATTGTTTGGCTAACTCCGTTGCGTCTATACCGCCTATTTGTAATTTACCATTTGCGTTAACATTTAAACTATCTCTTTCGTTCATAAAAGCTCCATATTAAAATATAATATATTTTAACAAAATAAAGCTTAATAGTCAAATGGAATTATAAAAATATTTAAAAGGCGTAAAAAATTATTATTTATAAGCACCAATTTTGCGCTACCTTTTTTAAATTATCTGCAAACGTGGCTTTATCAACGTTTTCACAGGCAACGACGTTTACAGTTTCGTATAAAACGTTATCTTTATAAACCTCAATTCGGCCTACTACCTGTCCTTTTAATATAGGCGCTTTTACCTTATCGTCAATAACGTTAAAGCTTAAGTTTATTTTCTCGTTTATAGCCGAAAAAATCGAGCAATTTTTTTCGGGCGCAACGCAATAACTTTCTTTTCTTCCCATTACGGCGCAAAAATTATCGTTTAGGGGTAAGTTTTTGTCTAATACGATTTTATTTTTATAGTTTGCAAACCCATAATTAAATAAATTGACCGTGGATTTAAAGCGGTTGTCGCTATTATCAGCGCCTAAAATAACCGAAATTAACCGCATATCTCCCTTTTTTGCCGTTGCAGTTAAGCAAAAGCCGGCCTCGTTAGTAAATCCCGTTTTACCGCCGTCGCAATTTGAATATTTTCTTATAAGCTTATTCGTATTAGTTATTGTTGTAATTCTATCGTCGGGGTGAGAAAAATCTTCAAGCCATATTTTGCTAAATTTAAAATATTCATCATTTTTAATTAAATATCTAAACATTTTAGCAACGTCGGCAGCGCAGGAATATTGCGTTTCCTTAGGTAATCCCGTACAGTTTGAAAATAAAGTATCGTTACAACCCAATTCTTCGGCTTTTGTATTCATTTTAGCGACGAAGCTTGCCTCGCTTCCGCAAATTGCTTCTGCCATAGCAACGCAACTATCGTTAGCGGAACATACTATAATACTTTTAATAAGATCTTTAACGGGATACGACAAATTTTGCTGTAAATAAACCTGCGATCCTCCCATCCCGGAAGCGTTGGAGCTTACTTCAATTTTGTCTTCAAAGCTTAAATTTCCGTTAGAAATTGCGTCGAAGCATAACGAAAGAGTCATAACCTTACAAATACTTGCTATAGGCATACGCTTATTTTCGTTTAATTTATATACGCACTCTCCCGAATCATAATCAATTAAATAGGCCGATTTGCAACCGTTAACAAGCTCGTTTTCTTCTGCTTTAACAAAATTGTTTTTAAATAAAACAAAAAACGAGCAAATCGTTGTAAATATACAAAATACCTTAAAAATCCTTTTCATAAAAATAGTATTATTCTTTTAAAAAATTTTATACGATTGCAACTATAAAACGGAAAATTAAGTTATGTAAAATAAATAATACCAAACAATTTAATACACAAAAAATCAACGGTAAAAAAATAACCTTAAAATCATTAAAATAAAAACAAAGCTCAACGGATAAAAAATTTAATACTAATGCAAATATTGAAGTCGGCAAAAATACGAAAACTATTACTATTACTCCACTTAAAGCGTTTACGCAAACAAGCGAAATTAAGTAAATGCCAATAAAAAAGCTTTTTAATAAAATTAATAATAAGGTTAAATATTTTAATTTACTAAAATAAGAAATCAATACAAAAGCATATAAAAAAACTAATTCACTAAAAAATAGCGAAAAGGCAAGCGCACCGCTTTTAAAATTAAATACCTTAAATATGTAATCAGAGGCAAAATTTTTAAAATAAATATTATAAATTATACTTTTATATAGTACTATGCTACATATAATTCCTAAAATAAAGCAGATTATTGCACAAATAATAAATTTTTTATCTAACTTTGCGTTAAAAAAATAAAAAGTTTTCATATACGATTATATGAAAACTTTTTTTGTATTATGAAATTATTTATTAATTTAAAATTTCTAACATTTTATCAATACAAATGCCGTATCCCCTTGTTGGGTCGTTTACAAAAACGTGAGTAATTGCTCCGATTAATTTTCCGTTTTGTATTATGGGGCTTCCACTCATCCCTTGCACGATACCGCCGGTTTGCTCTATTAAATTGTTATCGTCAATTTTTATTACAAAATTTCTATTATCTTTATTATCTTTATCAACCTTTGCTATTGATATATCATATAATTTACTCTCTTTTCCGTTTACCGTGGTGTATATTTGCGCTTTTCCCATTTGAACCTCGTCAATACCGGCAGTTTTTATTGCTTTTAAATTTGTAAGTGGCACGTGAGGTTTAATTTTTCCATAAACACCGCACGGGCTGTTTGTATTAACGGATCCAATTTCATTATTATTTTCAAAAATTCCTCTAAGCTCACCAGGCGTACCTTTTAACCCCTTTCTAACCTCGTAAACAAAACAGCCGTATATTTTTCCACCGTTAATTTCTTGTAATTTATTGTTTTCATCTAAAACTGGGTGTCCTAATGATGCAAAATAATTATTGCTTTTATCAATAAAGGTTACAGTTCCAATTCCGTTTATACTGTCTTTAATTAAAAGGCCTAACTTCTTTTTATTGCAGGTTACGTCGTTAACTGCGTTAGTTTCAACGGTAAAGGTTTCGCTTTTTCTGCAAATTTCTATATTTATACTTTTAAAATCTTCTTCAACTGCATAATTTACGTCATTCGTGCTTTTAATTTCTATTCCGTTTATTTTTTTAATGATATCGCCTGATTTTATTCCGCAATCTCTTGCAGGCGACGCCATACCGTTTTCCGTCATAATGTCGCAAACCCCAACCACCTCTACTTTTGTGGTATTAATTATAAATCCTGCAGGAAAGCCTCCTAAATATACATCTCTTCCCTCAGCTTTGGCTACTATGGGCGAAAAATTTAAAATTAATATAAATAATAAGCACAAAAGCGCTTTAAATAAATTATTTCTTTTTTGCATAACAGTATTGTGAGCATTAAAAAATTTTATATACAAAAAAAGGCGGCAAGTTGCCGCCTAATTTATTTGAATTGTTCTATTAATTCGTTTGCTAATTTTTTTGCAAAATCGTTATTTATATTACCGCTAAGTCTTATAATTTCGTCAATCTTTTCGTCTTTATTTAACTTTTTAACTAAAGTTACGGTTTTACCTTCTTCTTCAGTTTTGTAAATTAAAAATTGAGAATCGCTTGCCGCGCATACTTGCGCTAAATGTGAAACTGCAATAATTTGCGTATTTTTACTTATACTTACAAATTTTTCTGCAACGGTTTTTGCCGTATATCCGCTAATACCTGCGTCAATTTCGTCAAAAACGTAAGTGGAAATGCCGTTTAATGATTTAAGCTGCGTTTTTAAGGCTAACATAAAACGACTCATTTCGCCCCCGCTTATAACTTTATTCAAAGGCTTTAATGGCTCGCCCTTATTTGCGGAAAACATAAATTGAATTTCATCAGAGCCGTTTGCGCTCTTTAAATTGGCACTTTCAAAATCGTAATCGGTAAAATCTACCGTAAACTTTGCATTTGGGATATTTAACGATTTTAATTCAATTTCTACGTTTTTGCATAGCTTTTCGGCGCATTTTTTTCGTTCGTCAGTAAGTTTTTTGCAAATTTCAAATATATTACCGTCGATATCTTTTAATTGCTTTTGGTATTTTTCGACTAAGTTTGCGCTATCTAATAAAGCGTCGTATTCGTTTTTAGCGTTATTTCTAAAATTAAGTATTTCACTTTCGTCAGCACCGTACTTCTTTTTAAGCCTTTTAATTAAAGCAATGCGATCTTCAACGAATTCCGCTTCCTGCTCGTCAAAGTCAATCTCGTCGGCTAAATCGCTAACGGTTTCGCTTATATCCTCAGCTTCGGCGCGCAGACCTTCTAATCTATCGTAAAGCGCTTCGTATTCTTTGTCTAACGAAGTTATTGGCGATAAATATCTTCCTGCAGATCTAATTATATCCGCGCATCCGCCGTCTGCATAAAATAATTCATCTACAGCTTTTAAAGCGTTAAGTATTTTTTCTATGTTAGAAATTTTTAATCTCTTATTAACTAATTCCTCGAATTCGCCTTCCTTCAAATCAGCGTTATCGATTTCATTAATTTGGTAATTCAATAAGTCAAGCCTTCTTTCACGCTCTTGCTCATCTCCGCCTAAAAGCTTAATTTTATCGTTAAGCTCGCGCTTTGATTTTAATAAATTTGAAAGATTTTCTTTTAAATCTTCGCAAATTTTTCCGGATAAGTTATCGATTACCGCTAATTGATTAGCTTCGTTTAATAATACGAAATGCTCGCTTTGACCGTGGACGTCAACTAAATGCTGAGTTACGCTTTTAAGCATTGAAGCAGTTACGGTGTTACCGTTAATTTTTATGTTTCCCTTACCTTCTTTAGATAATTTACGGGAAATAATAATTTCCCCGTCGCTTTCTATATCTAAATCCGCTAAACTCTTATAGGCGTCAGATGAGGTTGAAACAGTAAACTCTGCCCTAACCATTGCTTCACTTTCGCCGTAACGAATCATATTTTTATCTGCTTTACTGCCTAAAACAAAATTAAGTGAATCCAAAATTACGGACTTACCAGAGCCCGTTTCACCCGAAAGAATATTAAGTTTTTTATCAAAATTTATATTGGCTTCACTAATTAGCGCAATATTTTTGATATAAAGCCTACTTAACATTAAATAATATACTCACTTAATTTTTCTACGATTTTAGGTGCATTATCGTTGCTATCTGCAACCAATAATAAAGTATCGTCGCCTGCAAGGCAACCGATAACCTCGTTAAGCTGCAACGAGTCAACGAACACACCTGCCGTAGGTGCGTTTCCGCGCATAGTTTTAATTATAATAATGTTGTTTGCGTAGTTGATGCTTTGTACGCATTCTCTAAAAAGGTTACGCATTTTATTAGTTACTGCATCACCGTCTTCTTCTATGTATGCGTACTTATACTTTTTAACCGTTCCCGCAACTTTATAAAGCTTAAGCTCTTTAATGTCCCTTGAAATAGTCGCTTGGGTTACGTTAAAGTTAAGTTTGTTAAGTTCACCACAAAGTTCTTCTTGTGTTTCAACTTCCATTCTGCCAATAATTTCTAAAATTTTTGCTTGTCTTGCGTTTCTATGCATTTACTTACTCCAAATGTATAACTTTTGCAATAATTTATTATAAAAATCGCCCTCGTTTTTAGTTATAAAGGTAACGAATTTTTCTGATTTTTTAATTGTAACGGTTTGAGTACTGTCTGTTCTTAACACTACCTTTCCGTCTACAATTAAGTTAAATTGAGAATTTTTACGAAGAGAATTTATTTTAACGGTGCATTTGTCGCTAAACACTATCGGTCTTGAGTGCAAGGTATGAGGGCAAATAGGCGTTAAAATAAAAGCGTTAATGCCGGGTGCTAAAATAGAACCTCCCGCTGCAAGAGAATATGCAGTCGAGCCCGTAGGCGTACTGATTATAATTCCGTCAGAAGAAAAATTATCTACCGTAGAACCGTCGATTTCAGCCCGCAACGAAACTGTGTTGCTAAACATCCTGCCGCTTGTACTTCTTTGAATAACCAAATCGTTTAAAGCCAAATAAGTTTCGTCGCCGATACTAATTTCCAGCATACTTCTTTTATTTAGGCAGTAATTATCACTACAAACCAAATCAATTGCATCAGTAATGTGGTCAGGGTTAAATTCCGCCAAAAAACCAACGTGTCCGTAGTTAACGCCGATAATTTTTATATCCCTTTTTCCGCACTCTGCAGCAACGTTTAAAATAGTGCCGTCACCACCTAATACAAACAAAACGTCTAAATTATCAAGGTCTGATTCATTATCTAAGGTACGAACGAAAACGTTATTTTGTTGCAGTCTATTTTTAATTATTTCAATATTTGCAAGATTATCTATAAGATAATTTTTATTAAAATATATACCAACGTTCATAACGATACAATTATACAACTAAATATGCAAATATGCAATTAAATTTATAAAATATTTAAAAAAATAATTAAATTTATTACTTTATGCACAATTATTCGCAAAAAAATATGCACTCAAATAAATTGAGAGCATAAATTTAAGTAATTATTACAATTTTACACGGTTAATTAAGCTTTTAATTTGTATATTTTTATATGAATCCTTTTCAAGCAAAACTAAATATTCATAATTTTTGCCTTTAATTATTGGCGCGTTGATTAAATTAATTGGCATTAAATTGCAATCTATAGCAAAGCTTAAAACCTTTTCAAGAATTTTAGCGTGCAGAGCCTTATCTTTTAAAATTCCGTTTTTGCCAACCCTTTTCCCTTCGCATTCAAATTGTGGTTTAATAAGTGCTATAACTTTTCCGTTATTTGGTAAAATAGATGCTACTGCTTGCAAAATATAGGTTAGCGAAATAAAGCTTACGTCTATAACTACGCAATCAATCGGTTCATCAAATAACTTACCGTTTAAATTTCTTGCGTTAAAATTATCTATAACTACTACGTTTTTACTTAATAGGCTTTTATCTAATTGACTTTCGCCAACGTCAACGCAATAAACCTTTTTTGCGCCGTTTTTAAATAGGCAATCAGTAAACCCACCGTTGCTTGCGCCTACGTCAACGAAAATTTTATCATTTACTTCAAAATTAAAATCTTTTAACGCTTTAGCAAGCTTAAATCCACCGGCGGAAACGTAGCTTTCGTCAGGCTCGATAAAGGAAATTTCGTCACTTTCTTTAATTTCGTAAGAAGAATTAACCTCTTTTCCGTTAACTAAAACAAAGCCCTTATCAATAGCCGTTGAAGCCTTTGTGCGTGAGCCGAATTTTTCGGCTAAATATTTATCAATCCTCATTTGTAATTATATATTCAAAAATTTTATGCGCGCTAACACCAAAATCATCCATCAATTCTTCTACTTCGCCTTGATAAATAAATTTATCTTCGTAGGCAAAGTTTTTAACTTTTTTATTACTGTTGCAATAATAAGAAGAAATTTGACTGCCAAATCCGCCTATTAAAGCATTGTCTTCAATAGTTATAATATTTTGTTCCGCTATTTTGTTCAAAAGGCTTTTATCTAACGGTTTAACGAATCTTGCGTTAATAATTGTTGGTATTTTGCCTATTTTAATACATTTATTAAGTACTATGCGAGATATAGTATGGGATCTTTCACCGCAAACTAACATTGCGTAATCGCAATTTCCATGCTCTAACACTTCCCACGCTGTATTATTAATATTGCCTTTTGTAATTTCAATGCTTTTGCCTTCCCTTGGATATCTTATTGCCAAAGGCTTATTATAGGTTAAGCTAAAATCTAAAATTGCAGAAAATTCGTTTATATCCTTTGGTACTGCTATCGTTAAGTTTGGAATTAAGCTTAAATAAGATAAATCGAATACGCCTTGATGCGTTTCTCCGTCAGCCCCGGAAATTCCCGCCCTATCAACACATATTGTTACAGGCAAGTTTTGGCTACAAATATCTATAATAATCTCATCAAACGATCGCTGCAAAAAGGTTGAATATACAGCGTAATACGGTTTTAACCCTTCGGTTGCCATTGCTGCGCATAAAACAGTTGCGTGCTCTTCACAAATTCCCACGTCAATTGCATTGTTTGGAAATTTTTCAAAAAAATCATTTAAGCCTAAGCTTCCCGTCATTGCCGCCGTTACTGCAACTACTTTATTATCTTTTTTACAAAGCTCAATAAGCTTTTTACCTAAAATTTGCGAATATTCCGTGCTTATTGCCTTTTCTTCGCTAATAGATACGCCATGGGTGGCTTCTGGGTGATCCTCGCAAAAAGAATAACCTTTGCCCTTTTTTGTATTTACGTGCAAAATTACAGAACGGGTTTTAAGCTTTTCTTTTACTTCTTTAAGCTTAGAAATCATTAAATTTACGTCGTTTCCGTCGTAAACACCGTCGTATTCTAAACCAAAACCACTAAAAAACTCTTCATTTTCGGTATTTATCTTATTTCCTAAAAATTCAAGGTAGTTATGCATACTACCAACCGTAGGCGATATAGACATACCGTTATCGTTTAATATTATTAAAATATTAGAATTTATAAGCTTTAAACTATTAAGCGCTTCATAAATAAGCCCGTTATTAAATGAGCCGTCGCCTATTATCGAAATAACGTTAAAGTCGTCACGATTTAAGTCACGCGCCTTTGCTATTCCTAAGGCTGCCGAAATTGAAGTGCCTGCATGCCCCGTGTTATAGCAATCGTATATACTTTCTTCCCTTTTAGGGAAACCGGAAATGCCGTTTTTCTTTCTAAGTAAATTTAATTTATCACTACGCCCGGAAAGAATTTTGTGTGCGTAGCATTGATGGCCAACGTCGAAAATTAATTTATCTTTAGGGAAATTAAAAACGTAATGAAGAGCTACGGTCAATTCTACTATGCCTAAATTGGATGATAGATGCCCTCCACACTTTAAAACTGCCTCACAAATATCTTTTCTAATTTCTTCGCAAATATCAGTAAGATTATTTTGTGGTATATTTTTAATTTCTACCGAAAAATTTTTCATTTAGATTCCTTTTATTTGATAAATGAATAATTACTTTAACTAATTTTCGCGTTTATTACTAAAATTTACAAAATCTCGCAAAAATTCAATATCGCCGTTAATTCCTTCTAAAATTTTTAAGCAACTATCGGCAAGTAAATCGCATTTTAATTTACATCCGTCTAAACCGAACAATTTTATCGCCGTAAGCTTGCCTTCCTTTTCGTCCTTTCCGCAAGTTTTGCCTACTGCATCAAAATTGCCTTCTACGTCTAAAACGTCGTCTTTAAACTGAAAAAGCATGCCAAGCTCTTTACCAAAAAGCTTTAATTTTGAATAATGCTTACCTTCGCAAAGTATGCTTGGAACGATTATTGGAGCAATAATTAATTTTGCTGTTTTATTTTCGTAAATAAAATCTAAGGCGTCTTCGTTAATTTCCTTGCTATTTTCATATAAAAGATCAGCGGATTGTCCGCCAATCATACCGTAAATACCTGCCGAATCACAAATAAATTTGCTTGCCGATACAAATTCGTTACCCTTAAAGCACTCGGAAATTAAAAGTGAATATGCAGTATTTAATAATCCGTCGCCCGCTAAAACGGCGTTACCCGTTCCAAATACCTTATGGTTAGAAGGTTTGCCACGCCTAAAATCGTCATTATCCATTTCGGGTAAATCGTCGTGAATAAGCGAATAAGTATGTATAAGCTCAATCGCAAGCGCAAAATTTATAACCTTTTCTCTTTCAACATTTAAAAGGTCGGCAACGGCAAGCATTAAAACCGGCCGTATTCTTTTGCCGTTTAATAAAAGGCTATATTTTATACTGTCACGCAAAATATCGGGCTTGCAATCTAACTTATCGCAAAAGGCAAGCAACTTGCTATTAAAATAATTTAAATATTCACCGTATTTTTCCGAAAAACTCACAAGCCACCTCAAATTGTGGAAATTTACGTTTTATCTGCCGCCATATAAGCGTTGTACATTAACATAGTTATGGTCATAGGACCAACGCCACCGGGTACGGGCGTTATATAAGAGCATTTATCCTTAACCTTTTCAAAATCAACGTCGCCGCATAGCTTTCCGTTTTCGTCACGGTTCATGCCAACGTCAATTACTACGGCTCCTTCCTTTACCATATCTTCCGTAATAAATTTAGCCTTACCGATTGCCGCAACTAAAATGTCTGCCTTTTTGCATTCTTCTTTTAAATTTTCAGTTTTGCTATGGCAAACTGTTACGGTTGCGTCAGAATTTAATAAAAGCAACGCCATAGGCTTTCCAACTATATTAGATCTGCCTACTACTACCGCTTTTTTACCTTTTGTTTGAATATTTTCATATTCAAGCATTTTCATAACGCCGTTTGGTGTGCAAGCTACCAAGCAATCCTCGTTCATACAAAGCTTGCCTATGTTTTCTGCGCTAAATCCGTCAACGTCCTTGCTTGCAGGAATAAGCGATAATATATTTTCTGCGTTTATATGTTTAGGTAATGGAAGCTGAACTAAAATGCCGTGAATATCACTATTATCAACGAGCTCTAATATTAATTGAGATAAAGATTTTTCGTCTATTTCTTCGGGAAGATAATATGCGTATGATTTAATGCCAACTTCTTCGCATGCCTTAATTTTATTTCTTACGTAAACTTGCGAAGCGGAATTGTTGCCTACCAAAACTACGGCAAGCCCTATTTCCCTGTTAAATTTATTTTTAAACTCTTCAACCTTTCGTTTTAAATCGATACGGATTTCAGCCGCAATCTTTTTCCCGTCAATAAGCTTATACATTTTTTTCCTCCTTAATAACGGAAGAAAGAATACCGCTTATAAAGGACGCGCTCTTTTCAGAAGAATATTTTGAAGCGATATTTGCAGCTTCGTTAACGGAAACCTTATCGGGGATATCGTCAGCGAACAATATTTCTGCAATCGCAAGTGATAAAATACTTTTATCTGCAGGGTAAATGCGCGACTGAGGAAATGATACTGAATATTTATCGATAATTTTATTAATTTCATCTTTATTTATATTGATGTAATTTAAAATTAAGTTACAGTATTCTATATCGTCTTTATCTAATTTATCTGCTTTATAAAGCGCGTTTTTTAATCCGTCGTCAGATGATGCGGAAAATTGGGAGGAAAAGATGAATTTAAATAGTGTTTCTCTTGCTGTCGTTCTCATAATTTATCCTTTAAAAATAGTAAAATATTCCCCTGAAAATTTACAAGGGAATATTATTAATTACAATGCCGAATTATCAGGGAAATCTACGTCCTGAATATGAACGTTTACCTTTAAAACCTTATAATTAGTCATAGCTTCAACAGAGTGCTTGATAGACTGCTGAATTTTAAAAGCAAGCGAAGGGACGTTATTGTCGTAATCAACCTTAACGCTGATGTCTGCGATAATACCTTCTTTTTCAAAAGAAAGCTTTACGCCTTTATTTTTATTATTTAAAAGAGAAACCCCTTCTACTTCGTTAATTGCTAAAGCTACAATACCGCTTACTATGCCCGGCGTGTAAGTAATGTTACCTTTTTGAGGTTCTATAGGTTTAAAATTTGCCATAATTCAATCTCCTTATGCATTATTATAACACATAAATTGGAAATTTGCAACTACTAAATCAAATTTGTGCGTAAACTGGCATAATAATTATGTTACCTGCGTCAACGCCGGCTTCGTTTTTAAGTAAATTGTATATAGCAAGCGCCGTGTCGTAGTCTAGTTCGTCAGAATTTATAAAAACGTTAACATTTGAGGAATCCGAACCGATTGATACTACCGCATCAGAAAAGCCTAACGATTTTATCATAGTTTCTAAAACTAGTTCGTTTTCCATAATGTTTACGATTTGCAATTTTAAATCCACTGCTTCTTCGTATTTTTCGCTACCTTCTTCATAAAGGGCAATTACGCTATCAAGCTGTAAAAGCTCTTCCGACCTTGTAGTCGTTCTTTCTGAACGGTAAGTCGTAAAATAATTTGAGGTTGCTACGGCATCGTCGTTAGCGTTATTATTATTAACTAAAACGACGTTTAAAATTGCGGTTACTGCAAGTAAAAGCACGAGTGAGGACATAATAATTATCTTTTTAGTTTTGGTCATAAATTTCTCCTTAAACTGTCATTGAATAAATTGCTATTAAATTTTTTTCTACCTTTAGCGCAGTCGAAACTGCGTTTAAAATATCGTTTCTTACCATAATGTTATCTGCGCCGGTGCAAACTATCACAACACCGCAAATTTCACCGTCTTCTCCTTCGTTTATCATAACGTCAGATTGCCCAACGCCTTTTATATTACTTAAAATGCTTGCAAGCTTAATTTCGGTTTGAGTTTTTTGTGTAAAATCCCCTGCCGTTTGACTTGACGAGGACTTTGTATTTATATAATATAGCGCTAAAATTAAAGCAAATAATATTATAACTACAATTATTATCGTTTTATTTTTTTTTGCGTAATCAATAAGTTTGTTCATTTACAGTTATATTTATATATCCTAAATCTACCAAATATGCGTAAATTTTTTCATTAATTTCTTCTTCGGCGTTAAAGGTTATTATTTCTGTTTTTTCGACGATAAACCCCTCTTCGCAGTATGCAATTACGATATCGCATTTGCTTTCAACAAAAAATTCTTCCTTTAAATGCTCTTGCATTTCTCTGCTTTGGTTTTTTGAATATACCGTACAAACGAAATTGAAATCAGCAACATCTTCCTTTAAATCGTTTTTAAAAAATATTTTCGTTATCGGCTGAATTAAAACGAATATCGTAATTAATCTTACTACCGATAAAATTAGTTTATTCGTCTTTCCTTCAGGAATTAAAAATGAAATTATTATAGAAAAAAATATAACGCTAAATACAGTTAAAAGGTATTCCTTCATATAAAAATAACCGCCGAATTTACTATGATCATTATAATTAATCCATAAATAAATGTTACGGTAAAAATTCCTGCTAAAAAATATTCTATATCAGAAGATAGATCGCTAAATAACGAATTAAGCGTTTTTTCGCCTAACGATTGACAAACAGCCCCAATACCCTTTAGTAACAAGGTAAAGGATATTAATAAAATTATAGGCTGTATAACCTCTAATAAAAGTAAAATTATTCCAAAAACGCCAACAGAATTTTTAATTAATAGCCCAGCCGATACGAATAAATCTACTCCGCTTGACAAAAAATTGCCAACGATAGGCACGGAATTGCCAACCACATATTTAGTTGCCTTAAATAGTATTCCATCAAAAAGTGACGAGGTTGCGCTTTGTATCGTTAAAAAAATACCAAAAATGGCTACCGTTATACCTAATACCCACTTCATAATGCTTTTTATAAGCTTTGAAACGCCCGTAAAAGATACATCTGGGTGCAATTTTGATATTAAATTTAATATAATAACTCCAACCGTTGCAGGAAAAATAAATCCGCTTATAAGCTGAACGACTCCGTTAGAAATAAAAACAGCCGAAGGCTGATAAATTGAAGCAGTTCCCGCACCACCCGTAAGCACGGTTAGCGTGATTAATAAAGGTGTTATAATTTCAATTTGTCGCCTAATTACTTTAACGCAATTAATACATTGAGTTATAATTCCTGTTAAAATTGTAGTTAAAATTATTATAATAAACGCATAACACGCAAGCTTTACTACTTTTTTTGTTGCGCCGTTAATATTATCGGACAAAATTGAGTTAGTAATGGAGCATAAAATTATTATTGCGCATATTTGAGCAATAGCGGGAATTTGTTCGGTTGCTTGCGACAAAATTACTGAAATAAATTCGTTTAAGTAACTTGAATAATCAATTTCAATGTTGCCGTAAATAATATATTCTAAAATTTCCTTTGCGCTATTGCCAAAATCTTGTAAAAAATCATTATAATTCTCATCTAAAAATTTTTGCAATTCCTCTAAATCGAGCTCACTTAATAAATCCGTAATATTTTGCGTAAGCTCTTTTTCTTCTTCGCTGTTTGCATAAGCTACTTTATTAAAAGCAAACAACAGTATAGCAGCTAAAATTATAAAAATTATCGCAAAAACTCTTTTTTTCATGAAAGATTAATCAGAGAAACTATAATTTTATACAAATTGTTAAAAATTGGTATAGAAACAATAAATATTAGCAATTTGCCACAAAGCAAAAGCTTGTCTGCAATGCCCGAAAAGCCCAAATCCTTTATTGAACTTGCCGAAAGCTCGATAATATAACCTATTCCTACGATTTTTAAAATTAATTTTATAATTGAATTATCAATTCCCGAAGCCGTAGAAAAATTTTTAATAAATTCAATACTTTCAGACAAATAATCAAATGCGCTTAAAATTAAAATAATTCCACCTGCCGCTATGCAAAGTGGCACTAATTCAGATTTATTGTTTTTTAAAATAAAAGCGCAAACTGCAGTTATAGTCGCTACGCAACAAAGCTTTATAATAACCATTAAAAAATATCAAACAGTTCTTTTATTTGGGTAAATAAGTCGGCAACCATAGCAACTACGACTGTTAAAACTATTATTAATCCAACCAAACTTACTAAAGTTGCAATATCGTCTCTGTCTGATTTTTTTAAAATCTGACAAATAATTGTAATTATTATTCCTACTATTGCAATTTTAAAAATTATACTAATATCCATTAAGCAAGCAAAACAGCAATTAAAATTCCGACCATAAAAAATATTTTAATATAAAGCGAACCGTATTTTTTATAATCGTTTAAGCTATCATCTTTATATTTTTTTAAATAAATCTTTCTTTCGTTAAGATAGTCTATTTGTGATATTGCATCAGTATGACCTAAATTTTTAAAGTAATTGTTTACAAATTCCCCATCTCTTCCTTCAATTATCAATTCATTTTGCAATATTTTACAAATTATAGGGTATTCTTGTGCAATTTTCGATAATGGAATTTTACCGAATTTTAAATTTAAAAGTAATTTTTCGTTAAATTCGTAAAGCTCGCAAAATAATTGCATCTTTTTCTTTTTATTGTTAGAAAACAGTATTCCAAGTAGCGTTGTTAATGCCACTATCGCAAACAATATTAAAATTTTTATCATAAATAATTGGATTAGCACCTATTTTAGTAAGCTCAACAAAATAATCAAAGGGTAAATTTTTTAAATAATTTTTATCGCAAATATGCGTTGAGGCAATTATCGGTATATTACAGCTCACCGCAAAATTTATAGCGTCTAAATCGTTTTTACCATAAAATTCATCAAAAATTATAACTTGAGGCTTTAATGCCCTTATTGCGCTCGTTATAGAATATAGCTTGTTCGCTCCCCGTATAACGTCAACTCTTTCACCTAAATCAAACGAAGGTCCGCTTTCCGTAACGCAAGCTATTTCATCTCGTTCATCAAAAATCAAAATATTTTTATTTGCTTTATTAGAAAGATTATATGCAATATCACGCAAATAGGTAGTTTTTCCAGCTCCAGGTATCGAAAATAATAATATGCAAGGTACTCTATCTAACATAATTCGCTTAAAAATTGGCAAAGAACACCCTTTTATATCGTGAGCGATACGAATATTTAAAGAAGTTATAAAATTTATCGTATTAATTTTATCACCTTCCGTAACGAATTCTCCTGCAATACCTATTCTTATACCTTTTTGTATAGTAATAAATCCCTGCTTTAGTTGCTCTGAATATTTATAAACGCAGTCGCCCATTGCGTTTAATAAAATTTGTGATGCGCTTTCGCAAATCAAAGCTTCAAATTTATTTTTAGTAATTCCAAACTTTCCTAAATAATTATATTCGCCTTCGTATTCAACGATTACTCTTTGTCCACTTCTAACTCTTATTTCCGAAAGCTTATTTTCGTTTATACTTAAAATAGCATACCTTATATCTGCAGGTAAAAAATTAAATTTCACACCATATTATATTTTTAATAGGTAAAAAAAAGAACCTTTACTTGTTAAATAACAAATAAAGGTTTTAATTATTTTAAAATTATTCTATTGTTTGTTTTTTAAATATTCGTCTATGGCTTTTGCCGCCTTTTTACCTGCGCCCATTGCAAGAATTACGGTGGCTGCGCCGGTTACGGCGTCTCCGCCCGCAAAAACGCCGTCCTTTGAGGTTTTTCCCGTATTTTCGTCTACTACGATACCGCCTCTGTTATTTACTAACAAACCGTCGGTTGTATTTTTAATTAATGGATTAGGGCTTGTTCCGATAGACATAATTACCGCATCAACTTCAATCTCGTATTCCGAATTTGCAATTTCTATGGGTAAACGCCTGCCTCTTTCGTCAGGCTCTCCAAGCTCACATTTTATAACCTTAATTGATTTTACAAAACCGTTTTTACTATCTTTTTTATCATTAGGGTTATTATATCCTAAAATTTCGATAGGTTTGCGTAAAATTTCAAACTTAATGCCTTCTTCCTTGGCGTGTTCAACCTCTTCAAGCCTTGCAGGAAGCTCTTCCATTGAACGCCTGTAAATAATATAAACTTCTTCTGCGCCTAATCTTAAAGCCGTTCTTGCCGCATCCATAGCAACGTTACCGCCACCAACTACCGCAACGCTTTTTGCGTGCATTATAGGCGTGTTTGAATCGCTTTTATAAGCTTTCATTAAGTTACTTCTCGTTAAAAACTCATTTGCTGAATAAACGCCCTTTAAGCTTTCGCCGGGAATACCCATAAATTTAGGCAAACCTGCCCCAGTACCTATAAACACGGCTTCGTAACCCATTTCAAAAAGCTCGTCAACGGTTAAAGTTTTTCCAATAACAACGTTAGTAATAACCTCAACGCCGTATTTTTTAAGTGCTTCTACTTCTTTTTTAACGATTGATTTAGGTAGTCTAAATTCAGGAATACCGTAAACTAAAACACCGCCAGCCAAATGTAAGGCTTCAAAAACGGTAACCTTATATCCTTTTTTAGCCAAATCGCCTGCGCAAGTTAAGCTTGCTGGGCCAGAGCCAATTACTGCAACCTTTTTATTTAAGCTTACGGGTAATTCAATATCACCATTAAAGTTTTTATTATGATAATCGGCAACGAAGCGTTCAAGCCTTCCAATGCCAACGGGCTCGAATTTTATTCCAAGTGTACACTTTGATTCGCATTGAATTTCTTGTGGGCAAACTCTACCGCATACTGCAGGAAGAGACGAGCTTTTCGTTATAATTTTATATGCGCCCTCATAGTCGTTTTGCTTAATTTTATTAATAAAATCAGGAATTTCAATATTAACAGGGCATGCACTTACGCAAGGCTTATTTTTGCAATTTAAACAACGCATAGCCTCGTCAACTGCAATTTCCTCGCTATATCCCAAAGCGACCTCATCAAAATTTTTTGCCCTAATTTTTGCATTTTGCGTAGGCATTTCGTGTTTTTTTGGATTAATCGCCATCAATTTACCTCTTTTTTATAAAGATTGCAATGTTTTTCTCTTGCTTCTAATTCAAAATGCGAATACATGCTTGATCGTTCTATTGCTTCGTCAAAGTCAACTTCAAATCCGTTAAAGTCAGGGCCGTCAACGCAAGCGAACTTCGTTTTACCGCCAACGGTAAGCCTACATCCGCCACACATACCAGTTCCGTCAATCATAATAGGATTCATAGAAACCGTCGTTGGAACGCCATAAGGTTTAGTTGTAGCAACGACGAACTTCATCATAACGAGTGGACCTATCGTAATTACATGGTCGTAATTTTCGCCGTCTTCTATCGCCTTTTTCAACGGCTCGGTAACTACGCCCTTTTCTCCGTAAGAGCCGTCGTTTGTCATTATTGTAAGTTTTTTAGAATATTTTGAAAATTCTTCTTGCAATATAACCAAATCTTTATTTCTAAATCCGATTATAGTGTGAACCTCGCACCCTTGCTCGTACAATTTTTGCGCAATGGGAAGCGCAATAGCGCAACCAACACCGCCACCAACTATGCAAACCTTTTTAAGGCCTGCCGTATTTGTTGGCGTTCCTAACGGACCACAAAAGTCTTGAATATATTCACCTTCGTTTTTAGTGTTTAAAAGCATAGTAGTTGCGCCGACTAACTGAAAAATAATTTTAACCGTCCCGTTTTGTTTATCAGTACCGGCAACGGTTAACGGTATTCTTTCTCCATCTTCGTCAACCCTAAGAATAATAAATTGCCCTGCTTGCGCTTTTTTTGCAACGAGCGGTGCGTAAATATCCATCATCGTTACGCTTGAATTAAGTTGCTTTTTGTTTACAATTTTATACATAGATTATTATTTTATAACCTTTTTAATAGATTTGATTAGATGGATAGGAAACGGTGCTTCGTAATCGGGCGCAAATCGAACCTCTCTTACCAAGCCTTGCTGTTCGTTGTTGTGCCTTCCTAACGGCGCTAACACTACGCTGTTTACGCATACAGTTTCGTCTGCGCACAAATACCAGTATTTTAACCCTACTACGTTAGGGTCGTTTATAAATTCAACTGCTACAAAGCAAAATTTTTCTTCCATATTCACAATATTATATCACTAAAATTAATTGTTAGCAACAAAATAAGGCTTAATTGTTATTAAGCCTTATTTTATATATATAAATATTTAGTTATTCGTAATCTACAACGTCTATCCAACGGCGAAGAAACTCGTCTTCTTCCTGTTTTGCCTTCGTAAGTCTTGACGCTGCAACGATAGGTATCCATTTTTGCACGTATTGCTTTGCGGTATCGCTCTTTTTGCAATATAAATGTAAATACTTTTCGGCTAAAGCTTCTTTACCGTTTAAATAGAATAATAAGTAAGTTCTTGCAACGTCAGCAGAAGAATTGCCCTGCGTTGCGTGTGACCAGTCTATTATATAAGGCGTTCCGTCTTGAGTAATAATTATATTACTGGGGTTAAAATCTCCGTGGCAAAGATTAAGGTGTTTAGGGAGAGAATCAAGTCTGGTATGAAGCTCGTAGCGCGTAGTTGCGTCTAACTTTGCTATGCTTATTCTCGTGTTCATTTTATCCTTAAGCTTATTTAATAAAGGAACTTTTTTAGAAAGAACCGTCCTTTGAATATCAATGAATAAATTTAAGTATTCATCTTCTTTTTCGGGGTGGTCCTTCATAAGCTGTTCTAAAGTAATTCCTTCAACGAAGTCCATAACAATAGACCATCTTCCGTCTATTACTTCAATATCTTGAATTCTAGGAATATTAAGGTCAGTTTCTTCTACTCTTGCCTGATTTAAAGCTTCGTTTAAAATATCTGACTTTGAAAAGTTTGCGTCGAAAATTTTTATAAACTTATCTCCGTCGCGGTACATTTTTTTACCTGGTCTTGATAATATTAAATTATTTAATTTCATAATTTCCTCCTTATTTTCCGTAATATGCGTTAAGATACATTTCTTTTATTTCACTCATTAAAGGGTATCTGGGGTTAGCGCCCGTGCATTGATCGTCAAACGCCTGTTCTACCATTTCGTCAAGGCTTTCAAGGAAGTACTGCTCGTCAACGCCGTATTCCTTAATAGATTTTTTAATTCCTACCTTTTCTTTAAGCTCGTCAATTGCGTTAATAAGATTTTGCACCTTTTCTTCGTCCGTTTTGCCCTTAAGATTTAAGCTTTCTGCAATTTCGGCATATCTTCTTAAAGTTTTTGGATGATCGTATTGACTAAAAGTACCCATCTTTGCGGGAACTTCTGAAGAATTGTATTTGATAACCTCGTTAATCATTAAAGCGTTAGCAACGCCGTGAGGTAAATGATGGAAAGCGCCAAGCTTATGAGCCATTGAGTGGCAAACTCCAAGAAAAGCATTTGCAAACGCCATACCTGCTATAGTTGCGGCGTTAGCCATTTTCTCTCTTGCTTCAATATCCGTCAAACCGTTATTATACGCTTTAGGAAGATATTCAAAAATTATTTTTAAAGCTTGCTTTGCAAGGGCGTCAGTATAATCCGTTGCAAGCATAGAAGCGTATGCTTCTAAAGCGTGAGTAACTGCGTCGATTCCTGATGCTGCTGTAAGGCTCATAGGCGCGCTCATATGAAGGTCAGTATCTATAATCGCCATATTAGGCATAAGCTCATAATCCGCCAAAGGATATTTAACACCCGTCTTTTCGTCGGTAATAACGGCAAAAGGTGTTACCTCTGAGCCTGTGCCTGCCGAAGTAGGTATTGCAATAAAGTATGCCTTTTCCCCCATTTTAGGGAAGGTATAAACGCGTTTTCTTATATCGATAAAGCGCATTGCCATATCCATAAAATCAACTTCAGGGTGTTCGTACATAACCCACATAATTTTAGCCGCATCCATAGCCGAGCCGCCGCCAAGCGCAATAATCGTATCGGGCTGAAAGCATTTCATTTGAGCAACGCCGTCAAGCGCACAAGCGAGCGTAGGGTCGGGAGCAACTTCAAAGAAGGTTGTATGCGAAATTCCCATTTCATTAAGCTTATCGGTAACGCATTTGGTAAATCCGTTGTTATAAAGGAAGCTATCGGTTACAATAAACGCTTTTTTCTTGTTTAAAACCGTTTTAAGCTCTTCTAAAGCAACGGGTAGGCAACCTTTTTTAATATATACTTTTTGTGGCGCTCTAAACCATAACATATTTTCTCTCCTTTCAGCAACGGTTTTAATATTAATTAAATGCTTTACTCCAACGTTTTCCGAAACGGAGTTACCTCCCCAAGAACCGCAACCGAGAGTTAGCGAAGGTGCAAGCTTAAAATTATATAAATCACCAATGCCACCGTGCGCTGAAGGCGTATTGACTAAAATTCTGCAAGCCTTCATTTTTGCGCAAAATACTTCAAGCTTATCGTGCGCCGTAGCTTCGTTAAGATATACGGAAGCGGTATGGCCGTATCCGCCGTCCTTTACTAATCTGTCTGCCTTATCTATTGCGTCTTCAAAACTTTCCGCTTTATACATAGCAAGTACCGGCGAAAGCTTTTCGTGCGCAAATTCTTCAAAAAGATCAACCGATTCTACTTCACCTATTAAAATTTTCGTATTTTCGGGCACTTCAATTCCAGAAAGTTTAGCAATTTTATATGCGCTTTGTCCAACGATTTTTGCGTTTAATGCGCCGTTAATAATAATAGTTTTGCGTACTTTATTAAGCTCTTCGCCATTTAATAAGTGGCAACCGCGTTTAATAAATTCTGCTTTTACACTTTCGTAAACTTTTTTATCGATAATAACCGATTGCTCTGAAGCGCATATCATACCGTTGTCAAAGGTTTTAGAGTGAATAATGGAGCTTACGGCAAGAATTAAATCAGCGCTATCATCTATAACGGCAGGCGTGTTTCCTGCACCTACGCCCAACGCAGGCTTCCCACTTGAATAAGCCGCTTTTACCATGCCCGGGCCACCCGTTGCCAAAATTGTATCAACCTCTCTCATCAATAAGTTAGTCATTTCTAATGAGGGAATATCAATCCAACTTATTATTCCTTCAGGCGCGCCTGCTTTAACAGCCGCTTCATATACGATTTTTGCCGCGGCAATCGTAGAATTTTTTGCTCTGGGGTGTGGACTAATAATGCAACCGTTGCGCGTTTTAAGGCAAATTAAGGTTTTAAAAATTGCAGTTGAAGTAGGGTTTGTAGTAGGAATTACTGCGCCTATAATTCCAATAGGCTCTGCAATTTTTTTTATGCCGTACGCTTTATCTTCTTCTAAAACGCCACAGGTTTTAGTATCTTTGTATTGATTATAAATATATTCTGAAGCGTAGTGATTTTTAATTACTTTATCTTCAACGATACCCATGCCTGTTTCTTCGACTGCCATTTTTGCAAGCGAAATTCTTGCCTTGTTTGCAGCCGTAGCGCATGCAAGAAAAATTTTGTCAACCTGTTCTTGAGTGTAAGTTGCAAATTTTTCTTGGGCGGCTCTTACTCTTTTAATTTCTTGCGCAAGCTTATCAACGCCGTCGCAAATTTGATAAGTAAATTCCATAAAAGTTTACTCCTTATATATAAAAAATTTAAAACTGTTTAATACCGATATTTATTTATCGATATAATTATATCAAATAATTACGGGTTTTGCAAATTTTTTAAATAATTTTTTTTAAGCACCGAAAAATGTTATAATTATAATATTTTTAGTAATTTACACACATTTATACAAAAAAAGCACATAAGTTTTAATTTTACTCTGCGCTTTTACTTAAAATAATATATTTAGTTAGTATATTTATAAATTACGCTATTTATTGTAAATAACATAAAAAATTTTAATGCGACGATAAAAAAAATCGGCAAGTAATAACTAGCCGATTTTTTGGTGCGGATAACAAGATTTGAACTTGCAAGGTTGCCCACTGGAATCTGAAACCAGCGCGTCTGCCAATTCCGCCATATCCGCACAACGAAGAAATTATAATAAAACGGCGCTTTTTTGTCAAGCACAAAATTATTTTATATCTTCGTCATTTTCAGTTTTATTTTTATCTTTATTTGTTAAGCTTACTATTTTATTAATAAAATTATCAAAGGCTTTATTAATTTTTTCGGCATTTTTTAATGAAATTATAAAAGCGATTACACAAAAAATGCCAACGATTGCTAAAACGATTATTCCCCAAAGCTCGGTAAAGGGTATTATTTCCCCAGACATAAACAAAAGCGTTGCTCCGATAGAGGTTGCCCTTGTAATAATTTGCATAAAAATAAAAAGTGGCCAACTAATTGGTAAAATGCCTGCAATTGCACAAAGCAAATCGTCGGGAAAGGCTGGTAATAAAAAAGCGAAAAATAATAAAACGGTTTCTTTACCCTTTAATTTATTTAGCCACTCCTCTGCCTTTTCTTTACTGCCTGCAACCCAATTTATATAAGGTCTGCCTAAAAGCTTTCCTAAAAGAAATGCAAGAAGCGAGCCTAAAAACATACCTATATAAGAATAAATAAACGCGCCCCAAGCGCCGAAAACGTAATTAGAGGCAAGAATTGTTATTGCACCAGGAATTGGAACGAAGGTAACTTGCAAAAAACTTATTAAAATACATACAAAAGGCGCAATAACGCCCGTAGATTCAATATAATTTTGCAGTTCCTCCTGCGATAAATTCGTCCAACCTAAAAGATAAAATATTAAATAACCTAACGCAACAATCAATGCAATAAACGCAATCGAAAATATTAATTTTAATATAACCTTTTTCTTATCGTTCATAATAAACTTTAAAATATAAAAATTGAGTTGCTTTGTTTAAGTATTTACAAAAACGCAATAAAAACGCGCTAAATTATTTACAGTATTTTTGTTCGATTGCAGTAATCTTATCAACACGGCGTTGATGTCTGCCACCTTCAAATTCGGTCGTTAAAAACTTTTCAACGATTTGTAAAGCATAACCTACGCCTACTACCTTTTCGCCCATTGCTAAAACGTTTGAATCGTTGTGAAGGCGGGTAAATTCAGCGCAATATGCGTCGTGGCAATGCGCGCATCTAACGCCGGGCACTTTGTTTGCTACGATAGAAACACCTATACCGGTGGAGCAAATAATAATACCCTTTTGGCAATCACCGCTCGCAACTGCCTCTGCAGCAGGTAAAGCAAAATCGGGATAATCACAGCTATCCGTGCTGTTTGTGCCAAAATCTACGAATTCATAGCCGTTTTTAGTTAAATAATTTTTAACTTCTTGTTTTAAGTTTAATCCACCGTGGTCGCAAGCAATTGCAATTTTCATTATATATCTCCTAAAAATTTAATCTTTATAAGTTAAAATAATTTTATCAATAATTTCGTTACACGCTTTATTAATTAAGTTAAGCGTTTGTCTATAAAGCTCTACGCTTCCTCCGTACGGGTCGGGAATATCAAAACCGCAAATATCTTTTACGCAAGTTACAAATCCACAGCCTTCTAACATTATTTTTTGTTTTTCCGTCATACAAATAACTACTTCTGCGCGTTCAATTATTTTTTGCGTAAGCTGTTTTGGCGTAAAATTAGAGCAATCTATATCGCATTCTTCCAAAACGGCTTTTGCGTTAAAATTAATAGTTCCGTTAACTTCGGCGTTAGTTCCGCAAGATAAAACGTCCCACCATTTAATTTTGCTTAGCTTTATTTTGTTGCGTAACAACAATTCTGCCATAGGACTACGGCAAGTATTGCCTGTACAAACAAAAACTATTTTTTTTCTTTTCATATCAACTTTTACACGCCTTTGTCAATCTATTCATAACCCCTACCATAACGCCGTCCTGCTTTTTAGGGGCTATTGCAATAATAAAATCCGCTTTAGATTCGCCAATTCTTAACATATCGTATAAATTCATAGCTATTTCTTCTTCAGTTTTGCCTAAATTTAAAATATTTTCTACACCTACGATATTTGCCGTTTCATCGTCGCATAAAATATATGCTTTAACGCCGTTTTTATTTTTATTAATATAAAGCTCTTTGGCTTTATCGTATTCATCAAATAAAAACAATTCCGTTTGGCATTTGGGCGAATAATGCTTATATTTCATACCCGGAGAGCGTACCTTTTCACCTTCAACGGGTGTATAAACAAGGCAACTTCCAACAACCTTTTCAATCATTTCTTTAGTAATAAGCCCACTACGCAAAATGCAAGGCTCGTTACCCGTGCAGTCTAAAACCGTACTTTCTATACCGCCCGAACATTTTCCACCGTCTAAAACGACTTCTATTTTACCGTTTAAATCGTTAAAAACGTGTTCGGCAGTTACGGGGCTAACGTGTTTTGATACGTTTGCAGAAGGCGCTGCTATGGGAAGATTTATATATTTTAAAAATTCTTGCGCGCCCTTATGAGAAGGAATTCTAACTGCGAGAGTATCTAGCCCACAAGAAACGAATTTACTAACCGTACCCTTACTTTTATAAACCATTGTAAGTGGACCGGGAAGATATGCCTTTGCAAGCATTTTTGCGTATTCGGGTATAAAGGAAACCAAAGAACTTAAATCGTAATCCTTATGTATATGAACGATTAAAGGGTTATCAGTAGGTCTTCCTTTAATTTCAAATATGCTTTTAACCGCCTCGTCACTAAACGCGTTTGCGGCTAACCCGTAAACCGTTTCGGTGGGAAAAGCCACGCATTTATCATTTTGTATTAAATTTTTCGACTTTTCAAGAGAAAACTCGTCAATAGGTAAAATTAAAGTTTGCATTTTATTAATTAAAGGGATCTTCATCAATATCGTAATCGACGGGAGGCGCATAGTCGTAATCGTTATCTTCCGGAGGAACTTCATCAGGAATAGGCGCTCTGTCGTAATTAGGCTCTTCAATTTCGTCGTTAGGTTCAGGATTAACGAACTTGGTAAGCTCGCCCTTAAAGCGAAGCTTTATTCTGTCTAATCCACCGTTTCTGTGCTTTGCGATAATTAAATCCGCCATACCCTTAACGATATTATTTTTCTTCATTTCTTCCTCGGTTGCAGTAACGTCGGGGCGGTTTATGAACATAACGATATCTGCGTCCTGTTCGATTGCGCCCGATTCACGGAGGTCTGTAAGCTGAGGCTCTTTAGTTTGCATACGGCGGAGCTGTGATAGTGCAATAACGGGAACGTCTAATTCCTTTGCCATAATTTTAAGCTCACGCGTGATGGTTGCAACCTCCTGCGTTCTGTTTTCTTCACCTTTGTTGTTGCGTCCGCTAGACATAAGCTGAATATAGTCTATCATAACAAGGTCTAATCTGCCATTGTTTTTTGCTTTAATTCTACGGCATTTTGAAAGGATTTCGGCAGGTGTAACCCTAGAAGAATCGTCGATATTTATTCTACTCTTTCTTAATTTTTCACTTGCTTGAACGATTTTTTTCCAATCGTTAGGCTTTAAATCACCCGATAACGCATCCTTCATACTAACGCCTGCAAAACTGCATAAAAGTCTTTGAATAATTTGCACTTCAGGCATTTCAAGCGAGAATACGGCGCAAACCTTATCGTATTTAAGTGCAGCGCTTTCAACAATGTTCATTGCAAGCGAAGTTTTACCCATACCGGGGCGAGCTGCAAGAACGATTAAGTCGGATTTTTGTAAGCCGTTCGTTAATTTATCTAATCTCGTAAAGCCCGTAGGAATACCGCGGTAAGCATCTTTGTCTTCGGCAAGCTTTTGGAATTTTTCTAAAACTAAATCTATACCGTCGCTTTCGCGGATATCCTTCATAGTTGAAGTATCGTTCGTTTTAGAAATGTTATAAATTAAGCTTTCAGAAAACTGCACGCTCTTTAAGCTATCATCACTTTCCATTGAATACTTAATAATATCCCTTGCTGCGCGAATTAAATTTCTGTTTGTTGCATCACGCTTAACAATTTCTAAATAATGCTCGTAATTTGCGGCGGATGGAATAATTTGAGCAAGCTCAGTAATATATGCAATTCCTCCTGCCTTTTCAAGATTTTTTTCAAGATCAAGCTTATCTGCAAGCGTAACTATATCTACAGGCTTTCTTTCAGCAAATACGATTTTCATAGCAGATAAAATATATTGATGCGATTCTTGATAAAAATCTTCCGCCACCAATTTATCTAATACGTCGGCAAGTATTTCGTTATCTATTAGCATACAGCCCAAAAGTGCTTGTTCAGCATCTAAATTGTTGGGCATTACATTAATTTTGTCTGACATAGTACCTTATATACCCATTAATTCTTCAAATTTATCTAATGTTTCTTCAAATTCTTTCATTGCAACTTCAAAAGGTTGCTTTGAAGTTAAGTCAACTCCCGCTAACTTTAATAATGAAACTGGATCGGTTGCAGAGCCGCCTTTTAAAAATTCAAAATAATTTTTAACTGCTTGCTCTCCTTCGCTTAAAATTTTATTTACGATATTGATAGCGGCAATAATTCCCGTTGCATATTTATATACGTAGAAAGCACGGTAAAAATGAGGTATTCTCATCCACTCGCACGAAATATTAAAATCGTGCTCAATATCTTCGCCGTAATAACGCTTACCAATATCAGCGTATAAAGAACATAAATTTTCTTTAGTTAAAGGCTCGCCCCTTTCTACCATGCTATGCGCTTCATATTCAAATTCAGCGAACATAGTTTGTCTTTGCAGTGTTTGACGAATACTGTCTAAATGATAATTTAAAAGATATTTTTTAAGCTTTTCGTCTTTCGTGTTTGCAAGCATATATTTAAGCAGTAGCACTTCGTTTACTGTGCTTGCAACTTCCGCAACGAAAATTTTATAATTGCTCTTTGCAAAGGGCTGATTATTTATAGAAAAATAAGTATGCATTGCATGGCCCATTTCATGCGCAATTACAAACATATTATTAGTATCAGGACGATAATTTAATAAAACGTAAGGGTGAATACCGTAGCAGCCTAAGCTGTATGCGCCGTTTCGCTTACCCGTAGTTTCTTCAACGTCAATCCACCTTTCATCCTTTGCCTTTAATAAAAGCTCTTGATATTCTTTTCCTAAAGGCGCAAGCCCTTTAACCATATAATCGTAAGCTTCGTCAAACGGCAGGCTTATTTCGCAATCTTCAACTAAAGGTGCGTAAATATCGTAAAAATATAATTTATCGTAGCCTAAAATCTTTTTTCTATCGGCTATATATCGATGTAGAGTTTTAGCGTTTGCGTTTACGTAGTGCAATAAATTATCGTAAACAACCTTATCAACGCCCTCGTTCAAAAGCGCCATATCTAAACATGAATCGTATTTATACGCTTTGCTAATAAATACTCCCTTTTTAACGTTTCCGATATAGTTAGAAGTAATTGTATTTATTAAGCTGATATAAGCCTTGTAATACTTTTCGTAAATTTCCTTTCTTTTTTCCCTATCGGACGAGTGAAGGGCAATTCCGTATAAACCGTGGCTAAGCTTAATTTTTTCCCCTTCGTATTCTACTTCGGGTAACGGCAAATCTATAGCTTCTATCATAGAAAAGGTTTCGTAAAAAGTATCTAAGGTTTCGGATGAAAGAGCCATAAGCCTTTCCTCGCTTTCAGAAAGTGCGTAAGGCTTATGTTTTATAATAACCTTTAACTGATAATCGTAATCGCTAAAATCCTCGTCAGCGATAAGCGAATTTAAATATTGCTCTTCAAGGCTTGCCATTTCCGAATCGAAAAAAGCAACTTGAGTGGCGAATTTAGAATATAATGCGCCGATTTTAGCGTTATATGCAGTGTATTTTGCTATTCTTGAATCTTCATCATGGCGCATATGGGCGTAAACTGCCAATTTATCAAGCAGCTTTCCAAATTCGTCAGTTTCTTTAAAATAAGATAAAAGGCTACCCTTATCATGCAAAGTTCCTGCATATTTAGCAAAATCTATAGAATTTAAAGTTTCTTCATAGCATTTTTCCCACTGTTCGTCAGTAGCAAAAATATCTTCAAGCTTCCATTTGTATTTATTTTCAACAAGGTTTCTTTCCATATTTTCCCCTTAGTTTTTATTTGAGTGTATGGGCGCAGGAATAAGCCCACCTCTGTTAATAAACTTTTCGCTCGATTCGTTATGAACGGGCATAATGGGCGCTCTGCCTAAAAGCCCACCAAAGTTTACGCAGTCCCCAACGGTTTTATTAGGTGCAGGAATAATTCTAACGGCAGTAGTTTTGTTATTTATCATACCAATCGCCGCCTCGTCTGCAATAATAGCGCTTATCGTAGATGCGGTAGTATCGCCGGGTACTGCAATCATATCTAAGCCTACTGAGCAAACCGCAGTCATAGCTTCAAGCTTGTCTATACAAAGAGTTCCCCTTTCTGCAGCTTCTATCATACCAATATCTTCAGATACGGGAATAAACGCGCCCGAAAGTCCGCCAACCTTAGAGCTTGCCATAACGCCACCCTTTTTTACCGCGTCGTTAAGCATTGCAAGACAAGCCGTAGTTCCGTGTGTTCCTACAACCTCCAAGCCCATCTCTTCAAGAATTTGCGCAACTGAATCTCCCCTTGCGGGCGTAGGCGCAAGCGATAAATCAACAATACCAAATTGTGCGTTAAGGCGTTTTGCTGCTTCTTTTGCAACTAATTGTCCAGCTCTCGTTATTTTAAAGGCAGTTCTTTTAATCATTTCTGCCAAATCAGTTAAATTAGCGTTAGGAATTTTTTCGATAGCGTGCTGAACAACGCCGGGACCGGAAACGCCTACGTTAATTACGGTATCGCTTTCACCAACGCCGTGGAACGCGCCTGCCATAAAAGGGTTATCTTCTACGGCATTGCAAAATACTACCAATTTTGCGCAACCAAAACCGTCGTTATCTTTTGTAGCTTGAGCAGTTTGTTTAATGATTTGTCCCATTAACTTAACTGCATCCATATTTATACCCGATTTTGAAGAGCCAACGTTTATAGATGAGCAAAGCCTTTCAGTATCGGCTAAAACTTGAGGAATAGTTTTAATAAATTCAACCTCATAATCTGCCATCCCCTTATGAACAAGCGCAGAATAGCCTCCTAAAAAATCAATGCCTAAATTTTTTGCCGCGTTATCTAACGCCTTACCGATTAAATAGGATTTATTTGCAAACGGAGAGCAAATTAAGCTTGCAGGAGTAACCGATACCCTTTTATTAACGATAGGAATACCGTATTCCCTTGACAAGTCGTAAGCAACCTTAACAATGTTTTCCGCCTTTTTGCAAACGGTGTCGTAAACCTTTTGCGCCGTTGCTTCTGCGCTACCGCTTATGCAGGGCAAAAGGGAAATACCCATAGTAATCGTGCGGATATCAAGGTGCTCCCTTTCTATCATATTAACAGTTTCTAAAACGTCGTTTTGATTAAACATAATTCACCCGTTAAATTTTGTGCATTGCGTTAAAAATCGCTTCGTGCTGAACGTGAATAGACATACCAATAGCTTTACCCAAATTTTCGCACTCGTCTGCAAGCGTTGCAAGCTCGCAATTAGCCGTTGCCAAATCAACCATCATTATCATTGCAAAATATTCTTGCATAATCGTTTGGCTAATATCTAAAACGTTCACACCCTTTTCAGCAAGAAAGGTGCTTACCTTTGAAATAATTCCGGTTTTATCTTTTCCTACAACAGTAACAACTGCTTTCATTATTGTATCTCCCTAAAAGTAAATTTAAATTTTAAAAAAATTATATATATCAGAAATAGTTTGCTTATAATCAAGCGACCAATCGGGTATAACGCCGTAAACGTCGTCTAAATCAAAACAACCGTATTCCTTTGCTCTACTGTCTTTACTAATATTTCTGTTATCGCCCAAAACGTAAATGCAATTTTCGGGTACGGTTACAATACTTGTTGAATTATAAGATAAATTTGGGTTATTGTATTGCTCGTCAATATAATCTTCCTCAAATAATACAAAATCGCTACTTCCCGCGTATTTAATGTAAAGCTGACCCCTATAAAGATATAGCGAGTCGCCTTCCATACCAATAACGCGCTTAATTATAGCTACTTCCTCACCTTCGTTTTCAACGGCAATAACTACGACGTCGCCCCTTTCAGGCGTTGCAAATTTATTTACAAAAACGTAATCTCCACCCTTTTCGGTTTCGGTTGCCGCGCCGTAAAAGTTAGGCATCATAGAATCGCCTACTACGTAAACGCCCATAAAGAACACGGTAAAAATAAGTCTTGCACCCAAAATTATTAATATAATGAAGAGCAAGGCGTTTATAAGCGTGCCCAAAAAGCCGTTTTTTTTCTTACTTGCTACTGCTTCTTCAGTTTTTATTTCTTCAATATTATTTTCTTCTATTATTTTATCATCCATATTAAAGCCACATTACGTTATTAATTGCATATTTATTTTTGCACGAAATAGAAAATTCCAGTTTAGAGGCAAAGCTATTTAACGGCGCGCCGTTTTCAGTTTTAAAATAACTACTTTTTAAAATTACGTTTTGCCAAACACCGCCAACAACCTTTACGCTTACCGCATAAATTTCGTTATTAATAATATCGCGCATTAAAAAACTAATTTTAGAATCGGTATCGCAAAATACGTCAAGCTTTAAAACCGAATCTTCGTTGGGAGAATATCTGGGGCTATTTATTCTGTAAGTCGTAAGTCCGCATTCTGAATAAATACCTTCAATATTTTTTGCCTTTTTAACTACTTTAGGTAAATAATCGTTATTTAGAAGGAAAATTTTGCTTAAAGCGTATTCGTTTCGGTTAGTCATTATAAAGCAATCTACGTTATTCTTTGAAGTATACATAACCCTACACTTAGATTGCATATTTCTAAATTTACCCGATATTTTTTTAACGGAAATTCTTGACCAAACCGTAAACCCGTTAGAATAAGTCGCATAGCAAAAGGCGTAAACTATCGAGGTTTTTTCGTAAACGTCTAAATAAAATCTATGCGTATACGGTTTTGTTTGTCCTTTATACTTTGCAAGACTCCACTCTCTTAAAGCCGATTCCTTACAGTCTTCCGCTACGTATAATCCAAACTTTTCAACCGTGCCGGCTTCGTCAAAAATCGCATCGGCAACTAAATTATCGTTTTCGTCTACGGTAATATTTATTTCAGAGGGTTTAGGTAAAAATACGTGCCTGCCTTTTACGTTTTTGTCTAAAAACATAAACATATCACAGCAAGCCTCAATACCCATAAACCCACTAAATTTAACGGAATACGCTATCATGCTTTGCTTTAAATACTTATCGTTTATGCGTGAAAAGGTATCGTGAGCCCTGTCGTAATCAAAGCGATAATCGTTAACGGAGCAAAGCATTAATACGGGGCATTTTATATACGGAGCGTATGCCTGAGAATCAATACCCGCAATAAAACGGTATCTTTCTTCGTCTAAAACAGGCTCTGCCGTGCTTGATTTATTATAGCCCTCGTAAGCCTTCCATCCCGCCGCGCTAATAGTAACTGCACAGGAAAAGTTTACTGAAGCAATAAGCTTCCACGCAATTTCGCCACCGTCTCTAATGCCAACGACGCCAATTTTTCCACCGTTTAAGCGTTCATTTAAGTAATTATAGGCGTATCTTCCTACGCTAACCCACTCATACCACGAGGTTTTATCAGCACTTTCGTCAACAAAGTCCTTTCTTCTTCCCGCTTGCGCTAAATTAGCATAATATACGTTTGCAGGGTAAACGGTATAGTTTTCAGTACCGTCAACCTTACCCCTATAATCTACCATAAAGGCCGAATACCCGTTTTTAACAAAGTATTTTAACAGCTCTTCGTCAATAGTATCGTAGCTGTCGGGCAAAATTAAAATGCACTCTGTTGAAGTAAAGTTTATAGGCTCGGCGTATGCGCCGAAAACGGAAACTCTGCCCTTTCCCGTATCTCTACCGTCAAATCTAATATATTGAATTTTTACTTCTCCGTCAACCTTCTCGCCTAAAACTTTAGCGTTTAAAGGTAATGTATCGTCAAAGTTTTTCCATAATGATATGGGAGTTAAAATGTTTGACACAATTGCTCCTTAATAACTAATTTGCACGGTAGATCCGTGGCTTTCAGTTGCTTTATTAACTGTAATTTTACTGTTTATTCTATGCTTTAATTCCTCAACGTGAGAAATTATACCTATTGTAAACTGTTGGCTTTTAAGCTTTTCTAAAGCGTCCATAACGGTATCGATAAGCGTATTGTCCAAAGTTCCAAAGCCCTCGTCTAAGAAGAAAAATTCTATCGAGCGTAATGCTTTTGCGCATATCGTTGATGAAAGAGCCAAAGCAAGCGACAGCGAAACTAAAAATGTTTCCCCGCCAGAAAGGGTGTTTACCCCCCTTAAATTGCCACAATCGAAATTATCGCCGACGAAAAAGTTATCTTTATAAGTTAAAAAGTATCTGCCCGAGGTTAGCTTTAATAAAGAACCTGAAGCGAGTGAAGATATCTCATAAAGATATTCCTTTGCAATAAATTCTAAAAATTTATTGTTTTTAATTAAATCCTTTAATTGATAAACTAAATTCCTTTCCGCCGAAAGATCTTCGTAAACTTTTAAAAGTTGATTTTTCGTATTTAGCCTTGCTTTTAAATCTTGATGATGCTTTTGCAAAACGGCAAGCTTACTGTTTAAATTGTTTAAACTTTCTTCTAAAGAATTTTTTAAGCTTTCAGCGCTGTAAACTTCTTCTTGATTTATATTTAATATTCCGTCGAATTTTAGCAGCTCCTTTTCTTTATTTTCAGCAACCGCCAAAGCCGATTCAAATTGCGAAATACTTTCTTCCGCTTCTACCCTTTCAAATTGCATAATCAATTTTTTGCAATCGTCAACACAGGTAAAGTTAGCGTTTTTAAGGCCTAATTCAAAATCTTCTTTTAACTTATTAAGCTCTAACTCGTAAGTGGTTTTTTGCGAAGATAAAGAAGTTATTAATATTTCAATTTGCTTCAATTCATCTTCAAACTTGTCTTTTTGCGTTAATAAGTTTTGTTTGTTGGTATTAAGGTCATCAAGCTTTGCTCTTTCGCTTTCAATTACGAAGGCAAAATCTAAATTGTCGCTACCAAAAGCTTGTTTTAATTTATTGCAAATATCAAGCCTTTCGCGCGATCTTTCTTCGCCGTCAGCTTTAATTCTAACAAGCTCTAAATCGCCGTTTTTTATTTCAGTTTCAACCCTTGCAATTTGACTTTTAATTTGCAAAATTTTGCTATTAATTTGGTCTTTTTTGTCCAAATTTTCTTTAATAACTTTAAACTCGTTTAAAATTTTAACAGAATTGACGTCCTTAACTTCTAAAATTCTTTTTTCGTAAAGTTTAATTTGTTCGTCAAAGCGTTTTTTAATATACTTATATAATTCAGAGCCGTCTTCAAAAATTTTAATATCAGAACGCAAATCTGCGTAAATGTTAATTTGCTTTATATATTCTTCCTTTAAAATTACATCTGTGTATTTAGATTTAACAAAGGTTTCGATATCGTCAACGGAAATTTCTTGAATTTTATTAGTATCATCCGTTAATTCGCCGTTTAAAGATGCTAACTTTTGATTTAAAGCTTCTAAATTGCTTTTAACTTTTGCAAATTGCTTTCTTAACTCAACGAGCTTATTATTTACTCCGTTTAACTTTTCAGGTAAATCTATAACGGATTCCAGCTTACCTAAAAGCATAGAGGATTTTGCAATATTTTTATCAAATTTAGCGTCTTCAATTTTCTTTAAAACTAAATTGTAAGCTTCGCTTAGCTCTATCCTTTTAGCTTCGTATTTTAAAATTTCTTCAGCAGTACGATTAATTAAAGCCGTTTTATCGCAAATTGCTTCATAATTTTTATAACAAAGCTTTGCACTTTCGATTAAGCTTATAGATTTTTTAAGCTCGTCTATATCCAGCTTTTTTAAGCGTAAATTTTCTAACTCACCTTTAACTTCTAAAAGCTCACTCTTTTTATCAAAAAGCGCACGGAGCTCGTTAAATCGCTTATTCGCTTCGTCAACCTTATCTTTAAGGCACAAAATTTCGTTATTTGTATCATCTATGTCTGATTTAGTACTTTCTAAAAGCTCAAAATTTACGTCTTCATATACCGAAAGCTTGCCTAAAAGCTCGTTATAAGCGATATCGACTTCCTTTTCTTTAATAAAAAGCTTTTCCTTAAGCTTATTTCCGTATTTAGAAAGGGAAAATAATCTTTCGATTAATTTAATTCTTTCACTCGTTTGCGATTTTACGAATTGAGCAAACTCACCTTGCGGAAGCGCAATACACTTTCTAAAATCTTCAGCTTCTAAGCCGATTATTGAAATTATATTGCTTTTAACTGAAGTAGCGTTATCGGCAATACATAAATTTTTATTTAAATCGTATAAGCTTGCCTTGTGCGTACCGCTTTTATTTTTCTTTAAAGTACGCTCCACTAAAAATATTTTTCTTTCGCCTTCGTAGGTAATTTCAAACTTAAATTTAACCTCAAGTGCGTCACTTTTATAATTTATTATATCGGTTTTTTCTTTACTTCTGTCAATATCGCCGTATAGGGCAAAATTAATACTGTCTAATATAGTGCTTTTGCCACTACCGGTATCGCCAAAAATTCCAAAAATGCCGTTTTTGGTTAAATTTTCAAAATCAATAACAGCTTTTTCAGAAAAACTGTTAATTCCACAAAATTCTAATTTTAACGGTTTCATTCTTCCTCCGTTAACGATAAAAACAACGCTTTAAGCTCCTGTGACGGCAAACCGTCGTATCTTAAGCGATAATAATCGTCAAAGAGCTGTGAGGAAGTTTTATTTTTATTTGAAACTAAAAATTCTTCAGTATTTTGCGTGTCTATATTAGTTTTTAACGAAACTAAATTTTTTGCGCTTCTTAAAGCCGTGCTTTGTGTTGCCGTCATAGGCTCGTTTAAATTTAAGGTAAGCTCAACGAAGCAATTTGTGTAGTTATTTAGCAATTCTATGGCTAAATCTACGCTATCTGCTTGCAATCTTACTAAATTTACTAATTTTGTCAATGCAATTTGTTTAAAGTTTTTAACTCCCTCTTCATCCAAATCAAAAAGGTTAACCGATTTTTCGGTATTGCTTTCATCAAAGGAAAATTGCATAATCGCGCCAGAATAGTAATAATTATTTTTACCGAGCTGTTGGCGTTTATGAAGATGTCCCAACGCGGCATAATCGCAATTAGGGAATAAATTTAACGGCACAACTCTTGCTCCGCCTAAATCAATCTCTCTTTCAGTATCAGAAACCGAACCGCCTGCAGCAAAAATATGCGACATAAATATTGACGGTATGCTTTCTTCTTTCCCTATTTCGCCTAAATTAATCCAGCGTTCAATTTTTTCGTTAAAGCTTTCGTTGGTTTTGCCTTCTTTAAATCTTGCTTCGTTAGGGTACGGCAAGGTATTTACAAAAACCTTTTCTCCCTTTTTATTTTTAAATATAACAAAGCCTTCGCCTGATTTTATAGGATAAGTATTTCCCCTTTCCTTACATGATACGGCGCATAAATTATTGCCTATTATATAAATATTTAACTCTTCAATAAGCTTTGATGCAGCGGTAAGCCTTACGTAATCGTCGTGGTTGCCACTAATTACTAAAACTGCACTATGCTTTGCAATTTCCTTAACGCTATTATAAAAAATTTCTTCCGCTTCGGCGGACGGCGTGTATGTATCAAAAATATCGCCGGCAACTAAAACTAAATCAACCGTTTCATTTTTGCACAATTCAGCTATTTCTAAAAGAACGGCTTTGTGTTCTTCATAGCGATCTCTTCCCATAAGTTTTTTACCGATATGCCAATCGGAGGTGTGCAAAATTTTCATATCTTCCTAAATTCAAAATATGCTTTGATTGTATTGATTTTTTTTGTTTTTACTATTATAATGTATAATACTTCACAGTAAATACTTTTCCATATATTATTATATTCCTTTTTAAGGAATAAATCAAGCATTAAAGCGGAGTTTTAATCTAATGACCTTTATTTCAGTTGCGGAAGAACTTACAAAAAAATCTTTTACCGCGGTAGAAAACAAATTTATAACTAAATATTTACCTGAATTAGACCCTGTAGCAGTAAAAGTATATTTGTATGGGCTTTATATATGTCAAAACAATTTAAAATCGTATACTCAAACGGACTTTGCTAATGCTTTAAATATTACGGAAGAACAGCTTTTGTACTTCTTTAAATATTTAGAAGAATACGAGCTTGTAATTATTATTAACCAATCCCCCTTAGAAGTTAAAATTTTAGATTGCGGAAACGTTTACGGCACACCTAAAAAATATAAGCCTGAAAAATTTGCCGACTTTACTAAAAGCGTGCAAAGCATTATTAAAAGCAGGATGATTTCTACTAACGAATATATGGAATACTTTTATTTGTTAGAAGAATATAACTTTGATAAAGACGCGCTTTTAATGATTATTACTTATTGCGTAAGCTTAAAAGGGGACGATATTCGCGCGGCATACATAAAAAAGGTAGCAAAAAGCTTTGCCGCAGAAGGTATTACCACCGCTAAAAAGGTTGAAGATAAGCTTTCTGCATATACCAACTCCACTCCTTCCTTAATCAATCTTTTTAATGCAGTTGGAATTAACAGAAGTCCTGACGTAAACGACGAAAAGTTTTATAAAAAATGGACAAAAGAACTTGGCTTTGAGGACGCTTCTATAATTTTTGCTGCAAAGCAGTTTAAAACAAAAACTATTGAAAAGATAGATAATGCGCTTGCTGAGCTTTATAAGTATAAAAAATTTGACGTAAAGGAAATTGAAGATTATTGCAAAAATAAAAACTCAGTTTTAAATTCTACGGTAGAAATTGCAAAAGCTTTGGGTGTTTATATGCAAAATCCTGCGCCTTATATCGAAAATTTTGTAAATATATGGTGTAATTACGGTTTTGAATTTTCAACCTTGAAAGCTATTGCCAACTATTGTTTTTTACACAATAAAGGTTCTTTTGTCGATATGGACGAATTTATTAAACGCCTTTACGACGAAGGTATTGTAAATTTTGACGGTGTTAACGAATATATTAGCGCACTTAACGAAAGAGATAATCTTATAAAATCAATTCTCTCCTCTTGCGGACTAACCAGAAAAATTATTAACTGGGATATTGAAAGTTTAAACAAATGGAAATCTTGGGGATTTTCAAATGAAATGATTTTAGAAGCAAGCAAAATTTCCGCAGGAAAAAGTAACCCTATGGCTTACGTAAACGGCGTTCTTTCTACCTGGAAAAAGGATGGAATTTTATCTTTAAGCCAACTTGAAGAAAAATCGATAAAAGAGCCTACCTATTCCTCAAGTAAAGCTATAATTGATAAGAGCACGATCGAAAGTCACTATGCCGATTTAAGACATAAAGCCGAAGAAAAAGGCGAAAAGATTTTTGAAAGGGCTATGAGCGACGAAGTTTACGGCAAATTACATAAGGAAATTAATTCCCTTACTATTAAGCTTGCCTTTGCCGAAATACGCGACGCAAAATCTGCTGAAGAAATTAAAAAGAAAATTGGCAATTTAACTAAAAAAGCAAATATGCGCTTAAAGGAGCTTAAAATTAATAAGCTTGATTTTGAACCTAAATACCGTTGCCCTATTTGCAACGATACCGGTTACGACAAAGACGGTAAACAATGCGTTTGTTTAAAGGAATTCGTATCAAAATTTAACAACCAATAAAGCGGAGTTTTACTCCGCTTTTATCATATTAAAAATTATTTTAAATTTTGTAATAAATGGGGTTAAAAATGTTTGACATTGTCCTTTAAATTAAATATAATATTCAAGTAATTTGAAGTTGCTGCTGTGGCTCAGTCGGTAGAGCACATCCTTGGTAAGGATGAGGTCGGCAGTTCAAGTCTGCTCAGCAGCTCCACAAAAAAGACAAGTTTTAATAACTTGTCTTTTTTGTTTTATTAAATCTAAAAAAGGTTGCCACAAGGCAACCTTTTTACTTTACAATAATTCAATTCCTAAATTTTTGCATTTTTCTATATTTTCAGCATCCCAATAAGATGATTGAACCTCGCCGATATGCGCGCGACCTAACAAAAGCTGACAAAGTCTGCTTTGCCCTATACCGCCACCAATCGATAAAGGAAGCTCATTATTTAAAATGGCTTTATGGAAAGCGTATTCTAATCGTTCAGTAGTACCGCTTTTTTCAATTTGCGACATAAGCGAGCTTTTATTTACCCTTATTCCCATACTTGAAATTTCAAAGGCAATATCTAAAACCTCGTGATAAAATAGCAAATCACCGTTTAAAGCCCAATCGTCATAGTCGGGCGCACGCAAATCGTGGGGTTCACCGTTAGAAAGCTTATCGCCAATTTGCATAATAAACACGGTTTTATATTTTTTAGTAATTAAATACTCCCTTTCCTTGCCGTCTTTATCAGGATATAAATCTAAAAGCTCTTGACTGGTTATAAAAAATACTTCTTCTTTTAAATCTCCGCCACCAAAGCCCTTCGATTTAACGAAGTTATTCGTTTGAACGATAGCCTTTACTATTTTTCTTACGGTATTTTGCAGGTACGAAAAGCTTCTGTCCTTTTCTTCTATAACCTTTTCCCAGTCCCATTGGTCAACGTATATGGAGTGGATTTCATCCATTTTATCGTCTCTACGAATTGCCGTCATATCGGTATATAAGCCTTTATGACAGGAAAATCCGTATTTTTTAAGTGCAAGTCTTTTCCATTTTGCAAGGGATTGTACTATTTCAAGCTCTTTACCGTCTTTTAAAATATCAAATTTAACCTTTCGCTCAACACCGCTTAAATCGTCCTGCAAACCCGATTCTTTTGTAACGAGCAAGGGCGCAGAAACACGAACAAGGTTTAATTTTTGCGCTAAAACTCTTTCGAACTTATCTTTAATAAGCTTTATGTATTTTTGTTTGTCTAATATATTTAAATAAATATATTTTTCTTCCACGAATTGCATTAATCGTTCCTCTCAATATTATATACCCTAAAAGATATAAAAGTAGCGCGACAAAAATCTGCCGCGCAATTTAATTAATTAAGATATAACCTTTCTTTTTGCGGTTGCAATTTTTATCTTTCTAGGGCAAACGTCTTCGTTAATCTTAACTTCCATGCCTTCGGCTTGCTTCATTTTAATATATGAATAAGCGCAAGGATAAGGAATCCACTTATCACAGCCTTTGCAGAAAGGTGCGTATTCACCACATAAATCATAACCCTTCCATTCGCTGTTCTTATATTTATCCACGTCGATTACTCTTTGAATTTTTGCAGTATTTTCTTCATTGAGTTCAGTAGGCATATCTTTAAGCAATTCTAAAGGTAAATTTTCGTTCCACATAATAAAACTCCTTTCACTTTTTTATGATTATAACATATAATTTTAATAATTTCAAGCATTTATTAAAGTTCTTGTACCGTTAAACCAGATAAAATTTCTTCAAATTTGCTTTTATAAAAAGAAATACTTTCCGGCGTAGTTATTGTAGCAGAGCCTGCCGCAACCCCGGCGCGTAAAATTTCTTTAAGCGAATCGCCGTTTATAAGGGCATTAGTTGCCCCCGCAAGCATACCGTCACCTGCGCCAACCGTCGAGTTCATTGCAACGTTTATACTTTTACAGTAATAATTTTTACTGCCGTCGGTAATTATCGCACCGTATTTTCCTAACGAAAGTAAAACTCTTTCTGCTCCTAAATCTAAAAGCTTATAGCAAGCCTTAAGTGCGTCGTTTTTGCAATTTATCGATATTTTTAAGGTTCTTTTAATTTCTTCTAAATTAGGCTTTACTAAATCAACGCCAAAGCCCAAGGTATTTAATAAATTTTTGCCCTCGGTATCAATAATCTTTTTTAAACCGCTTGGAATAACCTTTAAAAGTTTTGCGTTATAATCGTCCTGCATACCCTTTGCAGGCGAGCCAGATAAAACTATACAAGAACAGGTTTTAGATAAATCTTTAATAAGATTTATAAGCTCTTCTTGCTTTTTCTCGGGCACGGGTAAGCTTTCCTCGTAAAATTCGGTTAGCATAGACTTTCTGTCTATAAATTTGTACCTTTCCTTAACCCTACCCTCCATCCAAACGAATTTATAGGGCACACCCTCTTTATGAAGCGCTAATTCAAAAAGCCTACCGTTATCTTCATACATAAATCCTGTTGCAAACGAGTTAGCGCCAAGCCTTGCAAGTCCCGTTGCTACGTTTATTGCCCTACCGGTATAAAAAGTAGTTTTATTTATTATTTCATGCGCGTGTCCCGTCGATAAGCAATCAACTTCCAAATTAACCTCTATTCGAGGTCTTACGCAAACCGTTAAAATCATATTTTCCCCTTATTTTCTTAAAAAGGAGCCGTTGCTTAGCAACAGCTCCATTTATTTTATTAAATATGAATTTAAATTATTACATAGAAATCATTTGAAGCGTTTCGTATAATTCATAATTAAACTTCTTCTTCATGCTAACTGCTTCAATGATATCCATATCAATTATTTCATTTTTATGAATACCTACTACTCTGTTGCCGATTCCGTCTTTTAAAAGTCTAACTGCCTTGTTACCAAACTGCGCTGCAAGCATTCTGTCTGCCATTGTAGGAGAACCGCCACGCTGAATATGACCGATAGAAGTAGGACGAACGGAATAAGTCGTTACGGATTGAAGCTGTTTAGCAAATTCGTCTGCAGAGCAAACGCCTTCGGCAACGACTACGATATTAGAGTGCTTGCCGTTAGCCCTAGAACGGTTTATGCGCATAACGATATCATCTAAATCGAACACGACTTCAGGCACTACGATAATTTCTGCGCCACTTGCAATACCAGCGTATAACGCAATATCACCGCAACGTCTACCCATAACCTCAACTACGGAAATTCTTTCGTGTGAAGTCATAGTATCGCGAAGCTTATTAATTACGTCAATACAAGTATTAACTGCAGTATCAAAGCCTAAGGTATAATCGGTGTATTCAAGGTCGTTATCTATAGTTCCGGGAATACCGATAGTGGGAATTCCGTAAGTTTCAGAAAGTACTTTAGCGCCTCTAAAAGAGCCGTCTCCTCCTACAACTACAAGGCCTTCAATACCCCTTGCTTCTAAGGTTTTAACCGCCCTTTTTTGTCCTTCGGGGGTGAGCATATCTAAGCATCTTGCAGTTCTTAATTTAGTACCGCCACGCTGAACGATATCAGAAACGGAACGCATTTCCATAGTTTGCATTTCGTCGTCAATCAAGCCTTGATAACCGCGTTCAATTCCGTAAACTTCCATACCGTAATAAAGCGCCGTTCTTACAACTGCTCTAATAGCTGCATTCATGCCGGGAGCATCGCCACCGCTCGTAAGCAACCCTATTCTTTTCATAATTACCTCCGTAATCACAATAATCGTAATAAGCTTAATGCGTATGCAAAAATAATTTGCTGCCCCCTTAAATTACACATTAAACCATTTTCATCATTTCCATTGAAAATTATATCACATATTTTTTAAAAACACAAACACTTTTTGCAATATTTTGGGCTTATTCCACCATCTTAATATCTTTTTCAAGCAAAAAAGTTCCAAGTTCAGCTAATAATCCCCTACAATAGTTAACTCCGGTAGGTAATTTATATTTTTTATTGCCTCGCACTAAAACGCAGGTGGTAAATCCTTCGTAATTAGAAACCGTTGAAACAAGCTCGTCAAAATCTTCTTCAGAAAGTGCTGTAGCGTTAAGCCATAAAATCGGCTCTTTTTTCTTTTGCACGGAAGGCTCTTCACTTGCGCCCTGCGTATTGCTATTCATTTCGTATTCTTCAGCTTCGTCTAATACGATAGAAGGCTCTCTCCCTTCCTCAAACTTGATTTTGCCTTTAATTTTAATAATTTTATCGGCAACGAGGCAGGCTTTAATTCTATCGTAAATTGCAGGGAAGGCAACGCACTCTATACTGCCATAACAGTCTTCAAGCGTAATTATCGCCATTGAAGCACCCGTTCTTTTGGTAACTACTCTCCTAAACGAGGAGATTATACCCCCCATAGAAATTTGGTCGCCGTCGAAAATAGAGTTATAGGTTTTATTACCTTCGTCGTCTTCAACATAGTCTTCTAAAACGGAGCAATTAAAAGAGCATTCTGCAAATGCACTCATATACTTTTCAAAGGGATGGCCCGAAACGTAAACGCCTAAAACCTGCTTTTCTTTAGAAAGCTTTTCCATAAGCTCAAATTCAGGAACTTTAGGGTAATCAACTTCAAGCTTTTCCTCTTCGATAAAGTCGCCAAAAAGGCTCATTTGCGCACTGTTTTTTTGTTTATTTATGGCAGTAGCCCTTGCGTAGAGTCCGTCGTAAACCAAAGCAAGCTGTGAACGGGGAACACCCATTTCATCAAACGCACCTGCAAAAATCAAGCCCTCGATAACCCTTTTGTTTACTATTAGCGCACAACGCTGAATAAAGTCGGGGAAGTCCTTAAAAGGTCCGTTTTCCGTTCTTTCTTTAATAACCTCGTCAACAATTGCCTGTCCGGTTCCCCTTAAAGCGGAAAGTCCAAACCTAACGCCGTTGCCTTCTACCGAGAATACCGTCTTACTCTTATTGATATCGGGAGGAAGAACCTTCATACCCTTATCTTTTAAGTACATTACGTATTTAGTAATTTCGTCAATTTTGTTAAGTCGGTTATTTAAAAGACCGCAAATAAATTCTTTACAGTAATATTTTTTAAGCCATGCCGTTTGATAAGCTAAAGTACCGTATGCGGCAGCGTGCGACTTATTGAACGCGTACGATGCAAAGCCTTCCATATCGGCAAAAATCTTTGCCGCAACCTCGGCAGAAATTCCGTTCGCAACGCAACCCGTAATTTTTGAGCCGTTAATATCGCTTATACCGCCGTTGATAAACTTATCCTTTTGCGCCATAAGGGTCTTTTTATCTTTTTTACCCATTGCACGACGAACGAGATCTGCTTCACCAAGGGAAAACCCTGCAAGGTATTGGAAAATTTGCATTACCTGCTCTTGATAAACGGGAATACCGTAGGTAACCTTTAAAATTCTTTCTTCCTCAGGGCAATCGTAAGTTATAGGCTCTAATCCGTGTTTTCTATTACAGAACGAGTCGATAAACTTCATAGGACCGGGTCTATAAAGTGAAACGCCTGCAATTAAATCTTCCAAGCAATCTGGCTTAAGCTGACGCATAAACTTTTTCATACCGCCTGCTTCCAACTGGAAAACGCCGTCGGTATCACCTTCGGAAATAAGCTGATAAGCGCCTGCATCTGCATAACCTATTTTGTTGAAATCCACTTCAAAGCCGTGATTTTCTTTAATGTAATCAATAGTTTTTTTAATGTCGGTAAGCGTTACTAATGCTAAAAAGTCCATTTTAAGCATACCTAACGCTTCAATTTCCTTTGCTACGAATTGCGTAGTAATATCTTCGCCGTTTCTTGATAAAGGTACGTTATCAGCAATTTTTTTACGACAAATAACTACGCCTGCTGCGTGCATACCCGTCTGTCTGGGCATGCCTTCAATTTGCAAAGCCATATCAATAACGCGCCTTAAGGATGCGTCCGTTTCATAAATTTCGCAAAATTCTGCGTTTCTGCACGCCTTTAATTCTTGAAGCTTACCTGCAAGCGAGGCTTTTTTATCGTCGTCTTGCTCTTCTTCATACTGTTTTGCCACGGTGTCAATTCTTCTACCAAGCAAATCGCCGATAGAAGTTTTGCCGTCCATTATTTTCGTAAGTCTATCCGTTTCGGAATAAGGCACGCGTAGCACTCTACCTACGTCTTTAATGGAGTTTTTTGCCGCCATCGTACCAAAGGTAACTATTTGACACACGTTTTCAGGGTGATATTTTTGTCTTACGTATTCAATAGTATCTTGACGCCTATCGGTACAAAAGTCGATATCAAAGTCGGGCATTGATACACGGTCGGGGTTTAAAAATCTTTCAAACAGAAGGTCGTACTGTAAAGGCTCAACGTCGGTAATTCCTATTGAATAAGCTACGATAGAGCCAACGCCGGAGCCACGGCCGGGACCAACGGGGATACCCTGCTCTTTAGACCAGTTTATAAAGTCCCAAACGATTAAATAATATTCGGCGTAGCCCATCTTACAAATAACGCCAAGCTCGTAATCCGCTCTTTCTCTCTCCCTTTGCGTTACCGTTCCGTATCTACGAATCAAGCCTTCGTCGGTAATCTTTCTTAAATATTCCTCGGGCGTGCTTCCGTCGGGGGGATCATAACCGGGGATAAGCGTAACGTCCCTTATAGGATACCCCTTTTTATCTAAATTAAAAGCAGGCTCGGTTACTTTATCGGCAATTACCCTCGTGTTTGAAATGGCTTTGGGCAAATTAGGGAATAACTGCGCCATTTCATCACCGGTTTTAAAATAAAATTCTTTCGTATCGAATTTTAATCTTTTAGGGTCGTCAAGCGTTTTCTTCATTTGTATGCACATCAAAACGTCCTGCATTTCACTATCGTCCTTCGTAAGATAATGCACGTCGTTAGTTGCAACCAATTCAACGCCGATTTCATTTGCAAGCTTAACTAAAAGGGGCAATACCCTTTTTTCGTCTTCAATGCCATGGTCCTGAATTTCTATGTAAAAATCGTCTTTAAAAATGTCTTTAAGATGCAAAGCCAATGCCTTTGCACCCTCGTAGTCCCCTTGCAATAATCTTTTAGGAATACCGCCAGCAAGGCACGCAGAAAGACATATAACGCCTTCAGAGTGCTCCCTTAAAACATCATAATCAATTTTTGCCTTATAATAAAAGCCGTCGACGAACGCCATTGAATCTAGCTGAACTAAATTTTTATAGCCCGCTTTATTTTTTGCAAGCAAAATTAAATGCTCGGCTGTATTAGAGGTTTTATCGTGCATATTCTTCGTTAAATAGAATTCGCAACCGATAATATATTTTAACCCAGCCATTGCGGCCTTTTCGGCAAACTGCAAAGTACCGTACATATTTCCGTGGTCGGTTATACATACGGTGTCTATTCCGTTCTTTTTGCAATGATCTATTAAATTACCTATCTTACACGCGCCGTCTAAAAGAGAATATTCGGTGTGAAGATGTAAATGTACGAAATCAGTCATATTTTTCCTATAAATTAAACTTAATCATTTTCTAAAGCAGATGCAATTTCTTGAATTTTTCTTATTCTGTGATTAATGCAGCTTTTAGAGATGCCCAGCCTATTTGCAAGCTCTTGCATTGATGCGCTTTTATCGGCAAGCCTTGCGGCAGCTACTTCAAAAAGCTGTGGCGCTAAGGTTTGTAGACCAACCGTTTCTTTAATTATTTGAATTGCGTGAACTAAATTAGCAGACGCCGTTAACGATTTATCTATATTAGAAACCGAACAGTTATTAATGCGATTAGCATTATTCGTATCGTCCTTAAACTGCACGATTTTATTTAATTTTTTTAACGAATCGGGTACGTTTAAAACGTTTAAATAATCGGAAATAACCTCTTTACTCTTAACGTATACTACTGCGTTATCCTTTCTTGAAACACATTTTGAAAGAATTTCAAAATCACATAATAAATCGCAAAAATCGGATGCGGTAATTTTATTTGAAAAAACGTTTTCTAAATGGTAACCCGTTCTGCTGTAATGCTCCTTTTCGGGCAAAGTACAGCTTCCTCCACCTAAAAACGCGCCTTTAATAAAAGCTTCCTTGCAACAGTCGTTACTTATCAACCTTTCGTCAATGCCAAAAAGAAGGTAAAATTCCCCGTTTTCTTCGCCTAAAATATAAAGTTCCTTTAAAAGCCTTGTCGTATGCTCGTTTACACACTCAAAAGTAAGCTTGTCTTTACCGCTTAAAACATCAAACTTTGCTTCGGATACGGTTAAATTAAGATTAAAAGCACTTTCGAGCATATCAAAGAAAAACTCTGCGGTTTTTTCATTTTCGGTAATAAGCTCAAAGCCAAAATTTCCACCTCTGGAAATTATGCTTCCACTCGTTCTTATAAAGGCCGAAAGCGCTGCTTTTTTGCAACACTTATCATTAAAACCTATTGCCGTTATTTCATTTTTAATTTCTTCAGTAAAATTTAACATTATAAATACTTCTCTTTATATATTTCAAATCTAAATACGGGTAGCCTTCCGTTTATATTATCAATCAAATTTAAAGGTAGCTCGGCTTCCTTTATTAATTCTTCAGCAATTACAGTATCTCCTACTCTATCGGCGGAGTGCGCATCTGAATTAATAACGAAATGCGTGCCAACACTTGCCATTAAGTTTAATTCTTCAGCAGATATATGCCTTTTTTTAGTATTAATTTCAATGTAAGTACCGTAATCTGCGCAACATTTTGCAACTTCCTTCACGTCGCAAAAACACTTAAAATTAATATGAGTTAAAATGTCGATAGGATTATTTTTAATAGCGTTTATATAAGCCTTCGTCGTGTTTTGCACAACTGAAACCGAAGGTTTTTTACCAAATTTATATGCAATATAATTTTTAAGCATTATATTGTTAAAATCACTAAAGCTTTTATACTTTAAAACCGAATGAATACCACAAAGATAAATATCAAAATTATGCAAATCCTCACTCTTCATATCAGTAGAACCGTCAAGTGAAATTAAATTGCTTTCCATACCCATCAAAACCTTAACGCCGGTAAGCTTTTCAGCCTCTTTAATTTCTTCTTTTAAGTTATTTAACTTTTTTCTACTTAATCCAAAAAGCAAATGATTAAAGCCGTGGTCGGTAATTGCAATGGTTTTTAACCCCCTTTCCTTTGCCGCCATAGCATTTTGCAAAACCGTATTTTTACCGTGAGAATACGGCGTATGAGTATGAAAATCACCCATTAAATACATATATTATACCCCAAAACAACTTCTAAATATCAAATTAACCTTGCCACAAAAAATAGCAAGCAAAAAGTATAAATGCGAATAAATTTAAAATTCGCCAATATACCGTACTTCTTCTTCAAGCAAAATTCCCTTCTTTTTATAAACTTCATCCTTTACGAACTGGATTAAATTATAAACGTCAAAAGAATTTTTTCCGTAATTTATAATAAAATTAGCGTGCTCATTGCTAACTTCAGCGCATCCTATTTTATAGCCCTTTAACCCACACTCTTCAATAATTTGCCCGGCTGAAATAAATTTACCTAATCGCACTTTATTCTCTTCAACAAATTTTTTATTATGCAAATTCAATTTAGCTAAACGCAAATCATCTTTAGCATAAATAAAATTTAAGGTAGAATTATTATTTAATGGTAAATTTTTAGCACAATTTACGCTTTTAATATCGTCTAAAAAGTAATTTTTAAAAATACAGCCACAGCTTCTTCCTTTTGGCAAACCAAAGCGATTTTTGGCAACCAAATGCAGTTTTTTGCTAATTTGCATAGTACTCGAAGCAAAAATTTTAAGTTCTACACCCAAAATCAAACATATTATGTCTTGCATAGTACTACGCTTATACTTAAAATTACACTCGCTTTTATTTAAATTTCTAATTTTTGTATTAAAAATTTTAATTTTTATTACAAAATTTTCTAAATATATTCCTCCTGCCCCACCATTCATTAAAGCTAAACCGCCAATAGTTGCAGGAATTTTATATAAAAATTCTAAACCGCCGAGCGAATTTTTTTTGCAAAAATTTATAATTTCTTGTACTGTAGTGCCTGCTAAACAATAAATTTTTTCGTTAGATTTTTTAAAAATTCCTTTAAAATTTTTTGTGCAAACAACCACTCCATTAAAAAATTTTTGTGACGCTAAAACGTTTGAACCGTTTCCTAAAATACAAAATTTAGTTTTAGTTTTTATTATTTTTTCAAAAACGCAAATTGCCTCTAAAGTGTTTTTAGGAAAGAACGCTTTTTTAGCAATCCCTCCACAGCCATAAGTTGTGTGTTTAGAAAAATCAAAATTTTCTTCACTTTTAATTTGTAAAAATAATTTTTTTATAAATCTTTTACTTAAAATTTTTAAGCTCAAATCTTCTCCGTACCATTATATCATTTTTTTATTATTTATTCAATTGTTTAAGTATAGTTTTAATTTATTTAAATCTTTTTCATTTACGCAATTTAAAATTTCGTCGTAAAAATTTTTGTTTATAGCAGTTTTTAAACTATATTTAAACTCTACTTTATAAAAATCGGCTAATTCTTCTTCTGTATTTGCAAATTTTTTATTAAATAAGCCCAAATTAGAAACGTTTTGTAAATTATTTATAAAAAAATTTATAAAATTTTTTGCATAAATTTTTCGCATTTCGTCTTTTGCCGTTACGGAAATATTTTGAAATATATCACTAAACTCATCAATTATTTTATAACTAAAATCAGTTTCTCTTGTTTTTAATCTAAAAATATCGCGTTGAGTGCCTAATAAATATTTATATTTACCGTTTATTAATTCAAGGTAAGCATTGGTCGGTTGCAAAAAAGTTGCCTCACTTAAGCCACAAAAAGCTGCTGCAACGCTCGAAAAATTACCAGTTCCTTTGTTAATTACGCAATTTTGGTTATTAATATCTAAAAAATCAGCAGTATTATCTAAAGTTAAAAGGCAATATGCGCCATAACACCAAGTTTGATAATCAAAAACATATTTTTCAATACCGTACATACCTGCCCCGTATGAAATTATATCCGGAACAACACCGTTATTTAAATTAATTCTTGCCGACTCTGCAGATATCGCAGTAACCTTAATAAATACTTTACTTTTGTTATAATATTTTTCGCCTATATTTTTAATAAAAGAAGCTCTCGAGCCTTTTCCGCCCTCAAAATTATCAATTTGCCATAAATTTAGTACTATAGTTTCTATTTTTTCTGCATCCGCCTCATTATTAAAATTAATAAAAAATAGCGTCGTAGAACAAATTATTAAGCACATAGCTAAACAAATAATATTTTTAACCTTTAACATAATATATAATACTTTAAAATTCGGCATAAAATTCATAAGGGAGCATTTCCAACAAAGAAAATGCTCCCTCGGTTTACCTAAAATTTAAGGCAAACTATATAATAACAAGCTTTTGCTTGTAAAATTATAATTTGCAAATTTACTTAAATTATTCTAATTTATATACACTTTTAAACCATATTTAGTATTTATGAATAAAAAAAAGCCACGGCGGTTAAATTTATAACCGCCGTAGCAAAAATTATTTACTTAAAATTAAAGCATAATGACGCTGTCAAGCACTTAATTAAGAGCTATAGGTGAATAAATATCAATATAATCAAAATTAGTTGCGTCAGAGCTATCTACGTTAAAGGTGATTTTATTTTCACCTGCACGCAAAGTTATTAATACAAGCTTAACTCCTACGAAGGTATGCCATTCTTCTTCACCATTACCAATTGCAGGAATACTGCGTGAAGGAACAAAAACAGCCGTATTATTTACAGAAACACTAAACAAAGAAGCAAAATCTTTTTGTGTTGAGCGCTTGCTAACGCCGGCATAAAGATATACGTCAGTCTCTTTAGCAACGTTAATCGTAAAGGTTATGCTTCTGTTTTCACCTAAATCACCAATGTATGCACCTTCACTTGCATAATCACGATTAGAGCGAATTGCGTTAGAACCAAATCCTGCAAGCGTAGCGTCTTCCGCTTCAAATCTATAAGCAACCGAACCTTCAGGGTGATTTTCTTCAACTTCAATATGCGTCCATTGAGTATCAAGGTAAGCAATTCTCTTTGTTAACCAGTTAGTTAAATAATCAGAAGCAAGTCCTTGAGCCGTAGCAGCGTCTCTATAACCGTTTAATTGTGAAACAACTTCGCCGTTTCCGTTTAATCTTTCGCTCCATTTTTGGTAGTTTTTGGTATAATAATCTTTATAGGTTTCTTTTTCTAACTTGATTATTTCAAGAGCGGTATCTAAAACTTTATATTCTTTAAGTTCAGCCCACTTCTCGCATACCATTTCATTAAACCAATCTACGTTTTTAACTATGTTAAACCAAGGATTGCCTTTATTCATAGCGTATAATCCTTGAGCGTTATTACATACGCCGTTTACAATACCAAAGCAAGAGTCAAAGTCCCAAGGTGCTTCAAAGGTTACTAATTTATTACCCTCTGCCGTCATATCTAACGAAAGATAGAAGCTTGACCAGTCAATATCTAAGTCGCACGCAATTTCGTTTAAAATATAAGTATCAACTAAAGATTGAACGTCTAAAACAGCGGAAACAGCTTCTTTTGCGCTTGTAAATTCAGGAGCAAGAACAATTCCCGTTCTATCTTCGTTAAATTTATAATATTGATTTTGCGTATTTGCACGTTTTACAATAGCGTAAACGTTATTCATATAGTTACGCAAAAATTCTAATTGTTCATCACTGTTAATATCACTTTTAACGGTGTAACCTTTAAGATTGTTTCTGCCACCGCCATCGTTCATTTCAAAAGTAGGATCACCGGCGCCGTTAGGCATATTTCTTTCGTCGGTATAATAACCGTCGTACTCAAAGAAATAACCAATATCAGTACCTTCGTAATCATCTTCAACTTCGGGAACACTAGTACGCCCGTCTTTAGCTTCCTGCTGTTCAACTAATAAATAAACGCCCCAATATTGATTATTTAAATAAACCTCTACGTTCCTAAAATCGGTGCAATAATATCCGTCAGAACCTAAAATAGTGTTACCAAGATAAAAAGCAACGGTATTATTTGTCATTGATAAATCTTTCCAGTCAGCAAGAAGTACCCAGTTTTTATACTTTTCACCGTCGTGTAAGCCAAGCATATTATTCTTTTTGTTAAACTTAATACGAATAGGTTTTTTGGAATATTCTAAAGTATAATTGCCACGTACCTTAACTTCTGCCGCAACGTCTTCTAATAAATATTCTTCTTCACAATTATCTACTGTAATCGTAGCGTCAACGTAATCAATATTATCTTGCAATTTGTCGTATCTGTTATACTGAGTCGCCCAATTATTGTTGCCGGTTGATGAATTTATGTAAATTGCAGGCATTTCTTCACTAATTACAGGGCGATAGCTATATAACTCAGATTTGTCGGGTGCGTGTCCTTCACATTTTTGAGCACAAGCTTCTTCTTCACAAGCTTGGTCGGTACACAACTGACACTCGGGACATACAGATTCGCACTCATGCTCTACGCATTGACATTTATCTAAGCAAGCTTGTTCTTCACAAGCCTGGTCGGTGCACAACTGACATTTAGGGCATAGGGATTCGCATTCGTGCTCTACACATTGGCATTTATCTAAGCAGGCTTCTTCTTCACAAGCTTGGTCGGTGCACAACTGACAATCGGGACATATAGATTCGCACTCGTGCTCTACGCATTGGCATTTATCTAAGCAAGCCTCTTCTTCACAAGCTTGGTCGGTGCACAACTGACATTTAGGGCATTGCGATTGACAAGTATGTTCTTCAGGTGGAGTAACGCAACCAAAGAAGCAAGACAACATCATCAATGCCGTGCAAATAATTGCAACTATTTTGTTTGATTTCTTCATAATTTCTCCTTATCAAAATTTTTATGATAAATATCATCACTTATAATTATAATGATTTTAAAGTATTTTGCAAGTATAAAATTAAATTTTAGCTTTATTTTAATAAATTTTTAATTTATTTCATATTAAAAAGTTATAATTACTTTTATAATAATATTACGGTCACAAAAAATTTGCTTTAATATTTGTAAATATTTATAACATATTAACTATAAATTAAATAATTCTTAATTTAATACAAAAAGGGCGAGAAATATTTCTCGCCCTTTTTGTATTACTAATAATACCACCAACCCGTTATAGGTATTCCGTTTAACCCCCTTGGGGTACGTGTATTATCAGGTGCACCAACGAGTTCTTCTATCAAATACTCTGGTGTTAGAGGAATCAGCCAACCATAGAAGCTTAAAACATACCCATAACTTCTATCTATACTCCACCAAGTTACCTTAGAACCATTTTCATAGTGGTATTCAATATACTCGTCACTTTCAATAAAATGGGTAATATCTCCGCACTCAGTGCAAACGCCGTTTTCGTCATAAGGGTGCTTAATATAGCTTTCTAATAAATGCGTATGATTGCAATCCAAACAAGTTGCATTAACCCAATGCTCTTCACAAGTACTTATAACGTCCACTGCGTTTTGTAGATCGTAACGGTGTTTGATTACTCCCATATTTATAAACCAAATTTCATCACAGCACTCACACTCAACTATTGTCCAATGATCTGATTCGTCCGCAAACGATACTGAATCGATATAATAATCAAAATAGTGTGAACAATTATTACATTCTTCGCAATAAGCAAACCAATTAGAATGACTATCACAAGGCTCTAGGTTTCCACACTCGGTGCAAACCCCGTTTTCATAAACGTGCTCTATAACAGGCTCTTCTTCTACGGTAAACGTTTCGGAACACAACTGACAGGTAACGTTAATTATCCGCTCACCGCAAGTGTCGGTAACAACTTCAACGTCCTTTTCATAGTCAAAATAATGCACGTGAAATCCGCACTCGGTGCAAACGCCGTTTTCGTCGTAAAAGTGAAAATTGCTAACCTTTTGCAAAGCAGTATCACCACAATTTTTACAGCTTACGTTCACCCAACGTTCCGTACAGTCGCCCATTACCGAAACGGCGGTTTTAAGGTCGTAATTATGCTCACCGGCTTCGTTAAAGCGGTAGTCTAAATCTCCGCAAAGGGCGCAGGTGCGTGTATCGTAGCCAATGGACGTGCAGGTCGCTTCTATTTCCGTTTGCCAACTGCCGTATTCGTGAGCGCAGGCGGTTAAATCTTTGCCGTCCACACCATCTATTCCGTCTTTACCGTCGGTGCCGTTTACGCCGTCTTTTCCATCCTTTCCGTCAGTGCCGTCTATGCCGTCAATTCCGTCTTTTCCGTCCAAGCCGTTTGCGCCGTCCTTGCCGTCTTCGCCCTTAACAACGCCAAGGTTTTTCTCCGTTCCGTCGGTGTAAACTATTATAAGTTCGCCGTTCTCGTTAACGTACGTATCATCCACGCTTTTTACCGCACACGCAGGCGCAAAAATTGCGCTTACACCCACAACTATGCCCAAAACACTCGCCAAAATCTTAAATTTTCTACTCTTTTTTTCTTTCATAAAACTCCACCTAAAACAACAACTTTCGCCGTCACTTTTAAATCGTTTTAATCATAATAAACTATTTCAATATCAGGATATTTTTCTGTCAATCGCTCATAAATTTCAGTACTTTCTCTATGTACCATTATTCGCTTTAACGAAGTACAATTACTAAAAGCAGAGCTTCCAATAGAGGTAACGCTTTCGGGAATTGTTATTTCAGTTAATGCCGTGCAAAATCTAAAAGCATTGTTACCAATAGATTTGACACTTTCTGGAATTGTTATTTCCGTTAAAGATTCGCAGGCATTAAAAGCCCATGCGCCAATATAAGTAACCCCTTTAGGAATAGTTATGTCAGTTAACGAAGTACAGCCATAAAAAGCATAGTCGCCAATAGAGGTAACGCTTTCGGGGATTGTAATTTTCGTTAAAGATGTGCAGACATTAAAAGCATCATCTTCAATATAAGTAACTCCTTCAGGAATTGTTATTTCCTTTAGCGAAGTGCAACTTTTGAAAGAATAAGTGCCTATAGAAGTAACGTTTTTAGGAATATTTATTTCCACTAACGAAGTGCAACCGCTAAAAGCAGAGCTTCCAATAGAGGTAACGCTTTCGGGAATAATTATTTCCACTAACGAAGTGCAACCATAAAAAGCAGAAGTACTTATAGAAGTTATGCTTTCGGGAATAGTTATTTTTGTAAGTGACTTACAATTATAAAAAGCAGAGTTGTTTAAATACTTAGTACCTTCTTTAACTGTAACGGTTGTCGGCTCGTTTTTATAACCTATGCAATAATTACCGATATACACCACGTCTTCGCTATAATTATTAAAATATGCCGTGTTTTTAAAAGCAGAGCCTCCGATAGTGGTAACACCTTCTGGAATTGTTATTT
>SVIM01000035.1 GCA_015069485.1 Clostridiales bacterium
TTGGGGTTTGGGATTATTTTGGGGGGCGATTACGCAACGGCGGTTGCCGTTGGGGGTTGTTTTTTTTGGGGGGGATGATTACACAATGGCGGTTGCCGTTGGGGTTGGGATTATTTTGGGGGGCGATTACGCAACGGCGGTTGTCGTTGGGGTTTGGGATTATTTTGAGTTTGTCGGCGCGGTTTTTGCGCGTGTTTTGGGGTTATTTTTTTATTATTGCCAAATTTTTTAGGGCGCGCGTGTAGGCTATATATTTTTCGTTACCGGTCATATATTCGTCAGCGACGGCTACGGCAGAAAATTCTAAACCCTTACTTTCGTAAACCGTTAAAAGGTTTATTTGCTTTTTAGATATTTTGCCCGTTTGCCTTACTAGGTTGTAGCTTTTTTTGTGGTAGGCTTGCAGGTCTTGCTCGGAAGTTATTATCGCTTTTATTCCGTTTTGTCCGTTTAGCCAGCTCGTTACCTTATTTGCATAAATATGCTCTACTTCTTCGCCGTCAAAGCCGACGGGTTGCATATTTATTGCAAGCGTTTTTGAAACGTGCTCCACTATTTGGTTGGTGTTGCGGTAGTTTAGGTTTAGCTCAAAGCTTTTATAGCCCAGCTGCTGCCAACTGTTTATGCCCCTATAATAGGTTACGTTTTGCTTTAAATCGCCAAACACGTTGAACTTTGCCGTGGAGTTTATTTGCTTTAGCACGGAATATTCGGCAGGCGATATATCTTGCGCTTCGTCAACGAATACGAAGGCGTAGCGGGGCGTTAGGTTAAAGCCCAATTCCTTTAAAATAAAGGCGATGGCAAAGGGGTCGGTTATATTCATTTTTTTAAGACTTACACCAAAGCGGGTTTTTGCTTTTTTTATTATTTCTTTGTAAAAAAAGCGCGTTATATCCGTACCGTTTTCGCACTTGCCGATGGCTATTAAAGCAGAGTCGCCCTTAATTACGTCGGCAAAGTCGCAGGCTACGAAAAAGTCTTCTGCAATAGCTTTTATTCCGTTTATCGTTTTGCTAATTTCCTTTATCGTTTGACGGCGTTTTTCCATGCGCTCGGCATAGGTAAAAACCTCTTCGTTTCCTATTTTTCGCTTGTAGCGCATAAGGTCTTTTATTTCCCTTTCAACCGTTTCGTTAAGGGATAGTAGGTCGTTAATTGCACTTTCGCATATTTTTGCGTTGTAGCGACGGACGAAGCGTATTGCCTTGTAAAACGACAAAAGCTGCCTGTAAAAATAGCTGTAGTTTTTAAGCTTTGCGTCGTTAAAATTTAGCGATAAAAATTCTTCCACTTCCCCTACGGCGTTAAATAGCTGGCGGAATTGCTTGGTGTAGTATAAGCCTCCGTCTGCCTTTTCTTTAATTTCGCCAAGCACCGTGCGACGGACGCGAAGATTAGAATTTTTTATATTTTCGTAAATGGATTTTTGGCGCTTGCAGGCAAGGATTATTTCGTTGATAATTTCGCTACATTCTTGGGCGGTGAACAGCCCTACTACTCCGTCGTAAATTTTTGCAAGGCGTTTTTGTACGTCTTGAACGAATTTTTGCGAGTAAATATATTGCAAATATTCCTGCGGGATTTGAGTTGCGTAGTCGATTTTATCTTCTATGTCAACGCCTTGGTTTTTTAGTATTTTTAAAAAGTAACCGTTTAGCGTCGTCGTTTTTACTTTTTCCAGCTCTAGAATTTGCGAAAGCTCGTCAATGAAATCGTTAAACGAGTCGGACGGGGTTATTACAAGCACGTCGCGGGGTTTAATACGCTCGTTATTATACATCAAAAAGCTTAATCGGTGCAGTAGTATCATCGTTTTACCGCTACCTGCTACGCCTTGCACTACAAACTCGTCCCCTTCCGGAAGCGTTATAATTTCGTACTGTTTTTCTTGAATTGACTGAATTATGTCGGTTATTTGACTGCTTTCTTTTCGGGTTTTTAGTATGTCCTTTAAAAACGGATCAAAGATTACTTCTTCGTCTCTTCCGCCGATTTCTTCCTTAGTTAAGTAGTCCTTAAGGTTTAAATATTCGTTTTGAATTTCTAAAACCTTGCCGTTTTTGGTACGCAACGCGCGACGTAAAATTAACTTATAATCGTACTCGTTTATAGAAAAATTAAGTTGGCTTTTTTGGTAGTATTTGCGTGCAAGGGGGGCGCGCCAGTCGACTATTTCTAAGCTTTCGTCGCCGTGTTTGCCAATGTAGTAGCTGTTGTAGCCCTCCTTTTCGTCGGTTAAATCCATACGGGCGAAGTAGGGTTCGTCAAAAAAGCATTTGTACGAGTTTATCTTTTCGGATGCTTTTTTAATTTCCGCCTTTAATTGCAAAACCTTTTGGTAATCCGAGGCGGAATATTCGCGAGAGGTGGTTAATTTTTTTATTTCGCTCTCTGCCCTTTCAATTATTTTTTTAAGCTTGTTTACGTGGACGTGGCGAAGCATTGCCATAACGGCAGATATTCTGCTATCTTCGTATTGCTTTTGCTTTTCGCCGTCCAACAATTGCAAAAAGAATTGTTTTGTGGCGTCCTTTTTGGGATTTATTAAGTTTTTAACCGTTTTTAAGTCTGCCATAATTTTTATACCTTAATACATAAGTATAGCATATACTTAAAAAAAATGCAAGGTTAAATTTATATTTAAATTAACGCGTGGTTTTAAAAATAATTGCGCCCGAACCTTTTATGGTTCGGGCGCGTTTTAATTTATTGAAATTTTATTCAGCGTCGGATTTTTGTTGCGCGCTTTGAGCAACGAGTAAATCCCTAATTTCAGCAAGTAATTCTTCGGAAGTAGGCTTGGGGGGTTCTGCAGGTGCGGGAGCAGGTTCTTCCGCTACTGCTAACTCAGCTGCTGCCTGTGCTTCTGCTTCTTCTTGGCTCATACCCTTCTTTTGCAATTTTTTAGCAAGCTTTTCCGCTTTCTTTTTTGCCTTTTCCCTTACCTTGGAAGATAAGTTACCAACGCTAGTTACAACCTTTAATATTGTAAATAAAATAATTGCGGTAATTAAAAAGTCTAAAATTTTACTGATAAACGAGCCCCAATTTATGAAAATTGAGTTAGTCATATCTAAAATTTGATTTCCCTCTGCATCAAGCGTGTAAACGGCTTTTAATACGGTAACTAATTCTGCAGTTCCGTCGGATGCTAAAAAGAAATTTACGATTGGCATAATAACTTCTTTATTAAAGCTTGTTACGATTGCCGTAAATGCAGCACCTATAATAACGCCGACAGCCATATCAACTACATTGCCTTTTGTTATAAACTTTTTAAATTCTTCAAACAAATTTTTTATTGCCTTCATTTGTAGCTCCTTATTTAAATTTTTTTACATTTTAACAAATAAAAGACTTTTTGTCAATAATAAAATTAGTTTTCGCATTACATTTTAGCGAATATTGCCGTTACCTTGTATTACGTATTTGTAGCAAGTAAGCTCGCTAAGTCCCATAGGTCCCCTTGCGTGGAGCTTTTGCGTTGAAATACCCATTTCGCAACCTAAACCGAATTCTCCGCCGTCAGTAAAGCGGGTTGACGCGTTAACGTAAACGGAAGAGCTATCGACGGAGCGAGTAAAAAGGCTTGCGTTTTTTTCGCTGGTAGTTATTATACATTCGCTGTGTTGCGTAGAGTGTTTTGAAATATGCGATATTGCTTCGTTTATATCGTCAACTACGGTAACTGCTAAAATATAGTCTAAAAATTCGGTATCAAAATCCTTTTCGCACGCCTTAACACAACCTAATTGCCCCCCAAGTATATCCCAACTACTGCTATCTAAACGAAGTTGAACCGGGTTGGAGCTTCTGTTTAAGACGAGCGTTTTGTAAAGCATAGGTAAAAATTCTTGCGAGATGCTTTTATGCACGACTAAGCTTTCGAGTGCGTTACATACCGAAGGGCGACTGCATTTTGCGTTTTCTATTATTTTTAACGCCATATTTAAATCGGCAAACTCATCAACGTAGATATGACAAATGCCCGTACCCGTTTGTATGCAATTTACCTTTGCGTTTTCTACACACGCCTTTATAAGACCTGCGCCGCCGCGTGGAATTAATAAATCCACGAAGCCTACCGCCGTCATTAAATCGTAAGAGCTTTGACGGGTTACGTCGTCGACGAGGTTGACTAAATCTTGCGAAAGGCCCGCTTGCTTTAAGCCGTTTTTCATTGCGGTAACTATTGCCTTTGCCGAATTGTACGCTTCCTTACCCGTACGCAAAACGCATACGTTGCCACTTTTTAAAGCGAGAGCAGCTGCGTCCGAGGTTACGTTTGGACGGCTTTCGTATATGATTGCAACAACGCCCATAGGCACGGAAACCTTGTTGATTACCAAACCGTCTGCACGGGTATAACTGCTTAACACCTTGCCGATAGGATCGGGTAAATTTATTAACGCCCTAACCCCGTTTGCCATTGCTATTATTCTTTCTTTGTTTAGTGCCAAACGGTCGATCATAACTTCGGAAATAATGCCTTTTGCGGCTAAAACATCTTGTTCGTTGGCATATAGTATGGCATCAATTGAATTTTCAAGGCTTTGCGCCATTAAATTTAGCGCGTCGTTTTTTTGCTTTTCGGAAAGCAGAGCCGCCTGTGTTTTTACTGCGTTTGCCTTAATTAAAATTTCTTGAGTCGTCATCTTTTACCTATAAATTTTGTGCCTACGCACTTTCCTTCGCAAACGGCGTACAATACCTCGGGCGTTGCTCCGTTTGCAATAATCATATCTATACCGTTTTCCATACAAATGCTTGCCGCTTTTATTTTAGTTGCCATACCACCCGTACCGAGTGAAGTGCTACTACCGCCTGCAATTTTTATTATATCTTCGTCTATCGCCGTTACTTCGGGAATAAGCTTTGCATTTTTATCCTTACGGGGATCGGCAGAGTATAATCCGTCAATGTCGGAAAGCAGCACCAAAAGGTCGGCTCTTATGCTTTTTGAAACGATTGCGGCAAGAGTGTCGTTATCGCCAACGGCAATTTCTTCGGTAGAAACGGTATCGTTTTCGTTTATAACGGGTAAAGCGCCAAGCTCTAAAAGCCTAAAAATAGTATTTTTAAAGTGAGCGTAACGGTCTTTATCCTTAACGTCGTCACCCGTGATTAAAATTTGAGCAACGGTGTGATTATATTCGGAAAAAAGCTTATCGTAAGTATACATAAGCTCGCATTGTCCAACCGCTGCTGCCGCTTGCTTGGTGGGCATATCCTCGGGGCGTGACGGTAAGCATAGACGGCTTACCCCCATACCTATTGCGCCTGAAGAAACGATTATTACTTCGTTGCCTGCATTTTTTAAGTCGCTTATCACCTTACAAAGCTCTTCCACGAGCCTAATATTAAGCCTTCCTGACGAGTGTGCTAAGGTTGAAGTTCCTATTTTTATAACGAGTCGCATAATTGCTCCTAATTATTTTTTTAATTACTAAAATAAGTGATACTGTTTTTAAAACAAAGCCGTCCCATAAAGAGACGGCTTTAAAAGTTAAAATTAAACTACGCCTTGAGCCATCATTGCAGCTGCTACCTTTACGAAGCCTGCAATATTTGCGCCTGCAACTAAATCGTCGCCAAGGCCGTATTCGTTAGCCGCTTTAACGGAGCTTTCAAAGATGTTTTTCATAATACCTTTAAGCTTTTCATCTACTTCCTGCGCGGACCAGTTGTAGCGCATAGAGTTTTGCGACATTTCAAGACCAGAAACCGCTACGCCACCTGCGTTTACTGCTTTTGAGGGAGCGCAGATTACGCCGTTTGCTTTAAGGTATGCCATAGCTTCGTTGGTGGTGGGCATATTAGAAACTTCTACGTAATACTTAATGCCGTTTGCAACCATCTGCTTTGCTTCTTCCATATCAACCTCGTTTTGCGTTGCGCAAGGCATTAATATATCTGCCTTTACGCCCCAAGGCTTTTGACCGGGGAAGTACTGAACGCCAAACTTATCGGCATAATCCTTTACTAATCCTCTGCACGATTCGCGCATAGTAAGCATATAGTTAACCTTTTCTTCGGTTGAAATTCCGTCAGGATCGTAAATATAGCCGTCGGGACCAGATAAGGTTATAACCTTACCGCCTAATTCGTTTACCTTTTTAACAGTACCCCAAGCAACGTTGCCGTAGCCGGAGATTACAAAGGTTTTACCCTTTATGCTATCGCCAAAGTAATTTAACATTTCGTTAGTATAGTAAACCGCGCCGTAGCCGGTTGCTTCGGGACGAATTAACGAGCCACCGTAAGGAATTCCCTTACCGGTTAAAACGCCGGTAAATTCGTTGCGTAATCTTTTATACTGACCGAAAAGATAGCCTACTTCCCTTGCACCTACGCCGATATCGCCTGCAGGTACGTCTAAGTTTGCGCCGATATGACGGCTAAGCTCCGTCATAAAGCTTTGGCAGAACGCCATAACTTCTCTGTCTGACTTGCCCCTAGGGTCGAAGTTAGAACCGCCTTTGCCACCGCCCATAGGTAAGGTGGTTAAGCTGTTTTTAAGCGTTTGTTCAAGGCCCAAAAACTTCATAATAGAAAGGTTTACCGTAGGATGAAAGCGAAGACCGCCCTTGTAAGGACCAATAGCGCTGTTGTATTGAACGCGATAGCCTTTATTTACCTGAACGTTGCCGTTATCGTCCACCCAAGGAACGCGGAACATTACAACTCTTTCAGGTTCAACTAATCTTTCTAAAAGGCCTGCCTTTTCGTATTCGGGGTGTTTTTCTACTACGAGAGCAAGCGTAGTTAAAATTTCGGTTGCAGCCTGATGAAATTCAGGTTCGTTGGGGTTTTGTTCTTTTAAGTTTTGTAAGACTCTTTCAACGTAAGTCATTTATTTTATCTCCTTTAAAAGTTAGAATACAAATTCATTTTCAAATTATATCACTATAGATTAATAATTGCAAATCATATAAAGCAAAAAATTAAAAAAAATATAAATTTTTGCATAATTTTGTAAACTTTTTTACATTTTATTCATTAATTTACAATATTTATGCATAAAATTGCGAATAAAAAAGCCCTTAGACAAGAGCTTTTTTGTTAAAATATTTAATTCACCGTTGCTTCACAATTTTCGTCGATTTTTATTGAACAGTTGAAATAAGCGGTTAATAGGTTTTGAATATGGGGGATATCATCCCTTCCTACCGTTTCGATGGCAGAGTGCATTGCAAGCTGGGCAATACCTATATCGCAAACGTTGATTTGAAGCTGGGTGCTGGTTATTAAACCTATCGTACCGCCGCAACGAACGTCGGAATTATTGTAGTAATCTTGCCAAGGCAAGCCGTTTTTGTTTGCAATGGTTTTTACTACGGCAGAAGAAAACGCGTCCGTAGCGTAATTTAAATGGTGCTTAATTACAATGCCCTTATTTAAGTAGATTTTTTGAGCGGGATCACTTTTTTCAGGGTGGGCGGGATGAACGCCGTGAGCGTTATCGATAGAAAGCGCAAAGCCGTTTGCGATTGCCTTTGAATAGTCATCCTTGCTAAAGCCTAACACGTCGTTTACACGCTTTAATAACGTAGGTAAAAACGCAGATTGAGCGCTTTGCTTGGTAGTGCTGCCAATCTCTTCATTATCGAAGCAAGCAACTACTGCAACGCCGTGTGGCTCTGATTTGGAAAGTGCGGTAATTGAGGCATATACGCTAGTCAAATTGTCAATTCGAGGGGAAGTTATAAACTCGTTTTTTGCCCCACTATAAGTGCAACTTAACGCCGGAACAACGAATAAATCGGCATCTATTACTTCTTCTTGCGTAAGCGTAGAATATAAGTTTTCAGCGCCACCTAAAAGGGGCAACATATCCGTTTGAACGGAAATTGAAAGCTTTTCGTTTACGCCCGGGTTATGGTGAATTGCAAGGCTTGGTATATTTACGTTATAATCGCTGGTAATTATTTGAGGGATAAGCTTGCCGTCTTTATGCACGATTATTCTACCGCATACTTTTAGAGGAATATCGAGCATACTATACCAAAGTCCGCCACCGTATTTTTCAACGTTTATGCGCTTGCCTTGAGGGCTATCGATAAGCGTGTTTCCCTTAACCCTTAACGCAGGCGAATCCACGTGGCTTACGGCAATATTAAATTCATAGGAGGATAAATCCCCCACCACAAAGGCGATTATTGCGCTATCGCTTTTCTTTATATAATATTTGCCACCCTTTTTTAAATCCCAGGGGGCGGAGCTAATAAGCTTGATAAAGCCGTTTTCTTGCAAATAACGCTCGCAATTTTGAACTGCGTGGTATGCAGTATATGAATTTTCTAAAAAATTTTGTAAGTTCATAATTTGGGTCTCCGTTATAACAAGCCGTATTATACCACATAATTTTGTAAATTACAAGAATTTGAAAAGAATATACCCGAGTTAAATTTTTATTTTTTATTGCTGAAAACTATGCTAAATTACTTGAATTTTATTTTTGTTTGATATAAAATAGTTTAGTAATGCAGAGATGGCAGAGTGGTCGAATGCGCACGACTCGAAATCGTGTTACGTAGGAATACGTACGGGGGTTCAAATCCCTTTCTCTGCGCCAAGAGCAACTCGTTTGAACTTTTTAGGTTCAAGCGAGTCTTCTTTTATATCTTCAAGGGTTTCGGTGTTTTCAATATCTTTTAACTGCTTTTTATTAAGAAGTTTAGTTTCTCTGTCGTTTGAGTTGTAGAGAATTATAACCCTATCATCATACAAAATAACACGATTTATAAACGAGTTAAAGAACTCGTTTTTTTCTTCGCCTTTTTCGTATTTCATATAAGCAAAATAGGTTAAAAATTTCTTAACTTCATTGACTTGTAATGGTTTCGTTTGCCTTGCTTTTTCAACGGCTATTTTGTTTTCAAGTTCGGATTGTTCGGCTTCTAAATTTAACAAACGCTCTTTCGTGGTCTTTGTGAAGATGCCGTTTTCTATTGCTGTCATAATGCAGTTAATGGACTTATTTACTTCTTTAAGTTCTTTTTCAAGGCTCAATAACACAGTTGGCGTAGAAATTTCAGCGTTAAACTTTTCGGTAACCATTTCTGCGATTTTATCAATAACCTTTGGACGAAGAACGTATTTAATAGTTGCTTCAAATACTATCGTTTCAATAAAATCTTGACTAACAGGTTTCTTATGACAGTCGGTCGTTTTTAATTTCTTCCCGTAGCACTTGTAGTAGTGGTAAACACGTCCCGTTTTGCTCGTGCCTGCTTCTGCAGTAATTGCCGACTCGCAATATCCGCAAAAAAGTTTTCCACTTAAAATATACGGTTGCTCGTCGTAGTTCTTTCTTTGTTTATGCTTATGTGAATCCATAATTAAATTACACTCCCTAAATAAGTTTTCTTCCACGATAGGTGGAATTACGTTTGTATAGACGTTTCCGTCCACGTTTACAATGCCCATATACTTTTCATTACGAATAATACGAGCAAGTTGACTCATTGTAAATTTTTTGCCTGACTTAGTTTTTATTCCCGATGCGTTTAGGCGATTTATAATATCTTTTGCTTTTTGGCCACTTCGGTAGCGAGTAAAGATATCTTTGATAACGATTGCTTCAAGTGGATTTATCGTCCATTTCTTGTCAACGGTATCGTATCCTAATAATCCGTGACCACCTATAAAATTACCTTTTATAAGGCTTTCTTTAATGCCACGTTTGACTTTTTGAGAAAGTTCGGCGGAGTAATACTCCGCCATACTCTCAAGCATACCTTCAACGAGTATTCCGCTTGCATCGTCGGTAATGTTTTCTTTAGCAGACAAAACTCTTACGCCGTTTTTCTTTAATTTTGCTTTGTAGTTAGCACTGTCGTAACGATTACGGGCAAAACGGTCTAATTGATAAACCAAAACGTACTCAAAGTTCTTTTTCTTGCTATCTTCAATCATTTTAAGGAACTGTGGACGTTTGTCTGATGTTCCCGTTAACGCTCGGTCTATGTATTCGCCAACGATAGTAACGTCGTTTCGCTTAGCAAAATCATAGCATTCTCTAAGTTGACCTTCAATAGATTGTTCGGTTTGAGAGTGCGAACTAAACCTAGCATAAATTACTGCTTTTTTCATTCTTTGTTCTCCTTTCTAAAAACGTTATTTGGCGTTAGATTATTGCAAGAGCCGTTAGCCTTTACAAAATCTAACAACATATTCGCAAGTACAGTTGCGCTTATATTTAACGTATCATCGTCTAATTCTAACGGTGATTCTTGTTTTTCGTGAGTTAATAAGTCAATATCAACTCGATTTTGATATTTTAATTCCTGTCGTTTCAATTCTCCTTAATTTTTTATTTGTGCGGATACAATGTTCTCTTTCCAGATGGTGTAGCACCAATAAACTACATCTTATAAGATGCGTTGTGTTTGTTAGTAAATCTTTAACCATAAACCACAATTTTCCTCCTTAATTTTTTGGTTATGTACTGATAAAAGATTAAGCATTTGGCATCAGTTAAATCCAAATACCTTTAATTTCGGGCATAATGTCGTATTCGTCGCCTTCTTTTCGATTAAAGCGTTTTATCTGTTCATTAGACGTATACTTTAATCGTGATTTGCTTTCGCCACGCTCAGCTCCGTACCTATAAGATATTTCGTTATAAAATTTTTCTTGTAGGTCAGAGTATGAGAGTAAAGCGCCACGCTGTTTCCAAAACTCCGAATGGCATAGTAACGGTCTAACATTGCTCGTTACTTTTCGATAGATTGGCTCATTGTCTTCGTTGCGAAGTTGCAATCTATTACCTAACGTAGAAAATTCGTTACCACAAACCTTTCGTTGCCAACTGTTCGTTAGCGGTAAATAGTATACGAAAAGGTTTCGCCTATTTGGCTCAGTAACGATAATAGAGCAAATGACGTTCGTATCAGTTTGCTTGTAGCCGATAGTTTTGATTGCAAAAGCGTAGCATTTTTTGAAATACGCTAATATTTCGTACTCGTCGGGGAAATCGTCCCAAAATTCGTGATTGCCACCGAATTGCAAACATTCCATCACAACGTTTTTACCGCGATTGTAAAATCTTGCGTTATGTTCGGTTTTAATGCGCATCCATTCTTGTTCAAAATTGGAAGGCATAGGCTTTAACCACTCCGTTTCATAAGTTTGTTCAACTTTTTTAAGATACTTATCCTGTTCGGACAATTGGTCTTTCTTAAACGTGAGGACGGAAATAGTAGCGTGCTTGTCTCTTATAGGATTTTCGTAGTATTCATAATTCCAATTAATAGTTTTTCACCTCCTTTTTGTTTATTTAAGAACATAAAAAGAACGACAACCTGTTCATTAGGTCATCGTTCTAAATAAGTCCTTCTACTTATAAGCCACGAAAAAGGGGAAAATATTAGTAAAATTAGAAACTTTTTAAAAATAATTTAATTTTTTTAGTGTTTTGCCTGTGAAGAAACGATAAAACTGCTTTATTCGCCTAGTACGTATATTTACAATGATAGGGTAAATATGTTTTGTATAATACTCTTCGGGAGATATATTTACCAGTTTGGCAAGTTTTTCGACAGCAGTATATAAACCGTCTGCCGCTTTGTTGTTGCCACGTAATCCACGACTTCTACGATTTTCGACTTCGGTAATTAAACGGATATATACGATTTGTACCAAAGGAACGGCATCGGCATAGTTTTGTAAAAACCAAGCAAGTTCTTGGTCACTTGCTTTTGATAGATATTCTGCTTTTTCCTTTTCAAGGGATTCTTCGTTATATAGATAGTATCTAATAGAGAAGCGAACGAACTCGCCCAAACTATAATACCAATACAAGAAATGGGCTATATCATTAGGGTGTAGATGTCTTAGAACGTATTCCATTTCTATGTCCAAAAACATCGGCATTTCCAACTTTTTAGTAAACAAGTTCCAACACTTCCAAAGGTATTCAGGGCAATTAGTTCTAATCGCTGTAGTTTGTTCTGCGTAATCGTAGTTATATTGCGCTTGGGCTTTAATCATTGAAACGTAGCCTTGCGTAACACCTAATTCATTTGCAATATACTTTTGAGTAAAGCCGTTTTCAATCATTGCGAGAACTGTTTCTTCATCTTCAGTGAGTTGATTATAAAGCGCTTGCTTATCATAGTATTCCGCTGTGGCTGTATCAATAGGAGTATCTTTAACGTGAAGTTGTTCTTGCTGTTTAGCAGTTAAATTATCTCCTTCACAGTCAGGGATAGCAACAGTATGGCGAACGTATTTATGTTCGTTGTTATACTCAATTCTATCTAACTCAATTAACGCTTCCCATTCTTTCTCGGTTACTTCAATCGTGACAA
>SVIM01000036.1 GCA_015069485.1 Clostridiales bacterium
CGAACACTACGTAGATAGAGAAGTGATTAAACAGTTCGTTCATACCATTGTTCCCGTAACGGAAACGTGCTTTAATTGGTATATGAATTTTGACTTAATTGACGTGCCAAACGATATGAAAAAGTTAGTATGGGAATTTACGATTGATTATAAATCGGCAAGGTCTTATCGAAAGGAAAAAGACGGTATGCTTAGACCAAATCAATGGCAAGATTTGACGGTAAAGGTGTTTATATAACATAAGAATGATAAGGGAAAAACTTAAAAAAATTAAAACTGAATACAACCGCTACGGCGGATAAATATATGGATAATGGTATCGTGATAACAGCCTAAAATTAAACGGGCAATTTGTCGCTAAGGGCAAAAGATAACGAGCACAGGCTAATATCAAAAATCCCAGAAACTAATTTAAATTCATAAAATAATACGGCGGGCAATTTTTGCCCGCCGTAAGCTTTATAAAATAGTAGCAGTAGCTTCCCTTGGGCTAACCTTTAATAAAAAGTTAAAGTATGTGGCGAAGAGTCGCTTTTAAAAAGGAGAAAATATGATTTTAAATTTTCAATTACGCAAAAATGCGCGCGAGCAGTTAGGCGGAAATATTTTTGCAAACAACTGGCTTATCGTGCTTGCTGTTTTAGTAGTATGCTCTTTTGTTCTCGGCGCAGGAACGATAGTTAGCTTTATCCTATCAGGCCCTATATTATACGGCGTTTGTCGCTTTATGATAGATATGGCTTGCGGAAAGGATTATAATTTAGAAACGCTTTTGTGTGGCTTTAAAGAAAGCTTTGGAAACGCTTTAGTTTTAGATTTGCTTGTAAAAATTTATACCTTCCTTTGGTCTTTGCTTTTTATAATTCCGGGAATAGTAAAGTTATATGCATACTCAATGTCAATGTATATTTTGCAGGATAACCCCGATATGCAGGTTAGCGAGTGCATTAACGAAAGTCAAAGGATGATGCTTGGTAAAAAGCTTCAGCTATTTTGCCTTGATTTAAGCTTTTTAGGCTGGTATATAGTTGGTCTTTTGTGCTTTGGTGTAGGCGTATTCTTCGTTGCGCCCTATCATCAAATGGCAAGAACAAACTTTTATCTTGCCCTTAAAGCGAGAAGAGAAGAATAATTTTTATAATAAAAAAACCCCTTGGATAAGGCATATCCAGGGGGTAATTTTATTTTTTGCGTTATTTGAAAGGCGTTAAGCCATATTTTAGTAATAATTAATATAAGCCAAAATTACGGCTAATATAGCAAAGGACTAACGGAAGAATTTGCTTGCAGGTTAAACCTAAAAGCTTACTTGCTCAAATTTTTATATTCGTCAGTCAAAATATAATCGGTGTAAAGGGCAACTACCTTTTTTCTAAATTCTTCGGCAATTTGATATCTGTCCAGTCCCTGTTTAACCAAATCCTGCACGTAGCAAGGCTCGCCGTAAACGATTACGTTGTGCTTTACGCTATAATAGCAGGGGTATATAGGCAAATCGGTTTTAGTTTTTCTATAATAGCTTTCGGCAAGCATAACGAACCCGGGGAAAAATTCCGTGGGAATATCCTTATAGCCTTCGTTGGAATTTTCGGGGAAGATTAAAATAGAAGTTCCGTCCTTTAAAACTTCAACGCTGTTCGATATGGTTTTCATAAGTCGGGCGTCGGGGTAAGTACCCAAAAACTTCATACCTTTATATAAGTAAAGGTTAAAAAGTGCCTCAAAGCCTGCCTTTATCGTAGCTCTAAATTTGCCAAAGCCACGCTTTTTAATATAAAAAATATCGCGAAGATAGGTAAAGCGTGATTTATAGTTGCCAAGCATTTCGCCAGCGCCCCACTTTGCGTTAAAAATCGGCATATATAATTCGTAAACCATAGGTCCACGCTTTGCCGCGTGGTTAGCAACCATAATGCAGGGCTCTTCTAATTTTTTACCTAAGTAAACTATTTCAGGCTTTTTATAAAATATTTTAAAGATGGGGGCAACAACTCTCCAAACGGGTTGTTTTCTTTTAGGGGGTAAAAATTTTTCTTCCTTTTTCATAATTTTAAAACCCTTATTTTAATTTAAATCGCGCATAGTACTGCACCAATGCGTGATTTTTGCATATTTTCTACCGTTTTATATATAGCCTTATAAATTAATTTTATACTAACTTAGGGGGGAAATTTTATTAAATAGAAGGTTAAGCGTTTTACGCCTTATAGGTTACTTCCTCGCCATAGCAATAAATAGCCACCGTGCCGGGGCCAACCGTTGCACCAATGGTAGGGCCTATAATGCTGGTAATAATTTCAACGCTTTTATTAGGAATAGCTTCTTCTACCTTGCTCTTTAAATATTCTGCGTCTTCGGGGCAATCTGCGTGGCAAATAATAATCGCTTGATAAGGGTTTTCCCTATATTCTTCCTTAAACTTTTCTATAAGCCTTTTTAACGAAGGCTTTCTGCCCTTAACCTTTTCTACTGCGACGTTTTGTCCGTTAGCGTCAGAAATTATTATGGGCTTTATTTTTAATATTCCGCCGAAAAAGGCGCTTGTAGCCGAAACTCTGCCAGCCCTTTTAAGGTAAACTAAATCGTCTGCGGTACATAACTGATGAACCTTAAGCTTGTTTGCTTCAATATATTCGGCAACCTCTTCAATAGTTTTGCCTTCGTCCCTAAGCTTTGCGGCGGTTATGGCAATTAATCCAAGGCCAGAGCAAGCGTTAAGCGCGTCAACGCAAATAATTTTAGCGTCGGGATATTTTTTCAAAATTTCCTCCCTTGCAACGAGGCTTCCCTTATAGGAAGATGAAAGGGCAGAGGAGCAGGATATGGAAAGTATATCGTAACCTTCTTTAACACGGTTTTCAAAAAAGTCGATATATTCTTCCCCATTAACCTGCGAGGTAGTAACCCTTGTGCCACCGCGCATTAAATCGTAAAAGTCCTTAACTGAAATATGTTCCCAGTCAAGGCTTGCGGGTATATCCTTGCCGTCGTAAATTATATGCATTTGCAAATATTCTATATTATATTGTTTTCTTAATTCATAAGATAAATCACTACAAGAATCGGTTACTATAACAAATTTTTTCATAAAGTAAAATCCTCCTTATAAATTTATTATAAAGTTAAAGTATAAACTCAAAATAAACTATCATAAACTTTTAGGCTTTGTTTTATAAAGATATGGCTTTTAATTATTAGGTATTCTTATAAATTAAAAAGGCGTAGCAAGCTGCTACGCCTTTTTATTATAAAATTTAATTATCTTTTTAAAATAATCTTTCTGGGGCATTTAGCTACGCAGGTTAAGCAACCGTTGCATTTGGAGTAATCAAATACGGGAAGATTGTCTTGCATAGTAATTGCACCGTTGGGGCAGTTCTTTGCGCAAAGTCCGCAAGCGATACATCCAACCTTACAGTTGCCCATAGTTTCCTTACCCTTGCATTTGGAAGAGCAAGCAACGTAAACGGGAGCAGATACGGGGATGCGTTCTATAATGCCCTTAGGGCAAGCGGAAATACAAGCGCCGCAGCTTACGCATTTATCGGGGTCAACCTTGCTAACGCCACCTTCAACGCTAATTGCGTGTTCGGGGCAAATTTCAGCGCAGTCGCCACAGCCAAGGCAAGCGGTTTTGCAAGCCTTATAGCCACCCATAAGGGTGTTTGCAGCAGCGCAGGTGGGGTTGCCCATATATGCAAATTCGTCCTTTGCGTTTTCCTTGCCACCGTTACATTTCACTATTGCAACGGTAGGTTCTTCTTCCTTAAGCTCAACGCCTAAAAGCTTTGCAATTTCAGCTTTGTTTTCGGGGGAAGTTACGTGGCAAGCAGAAAGGTTGCCTTCGCCACAAGCAAGCTTTTGTGCAAAGCCGGAGCAGCCAGAGCATCCGCAACCGCCACAGTTTGCGCCTGCAAGGTTTTCCATAATTTTAGTAACTGTTTCGTCAACGTCAACCTTAAATACCTTGCCAACGAAAAGTATAGATAAAACGATAATTAACGCTACGCCTGCAAAAATACCTGCAACAATGGCAACGGTAATCCAAGTTTCAGCAGTAATTTCACCTAATTGAACTAATAAATTCATTTTTCTACCTCCTTACGCAATATAGCTAAATACTGTAAACGCCATACAGATAAAGCTTGCCGTGACCATAGAAATAGGGAAGCCTTGAACTGCTTTAGGGAGCTTTAAGCAAGAAATCTTTTCGCGCATACCACTCATAATAATCATAACGAGGGTAAAGCCTACGCCTGCAAATAAAGCGTATAAAACTGCCCAGCCAATGTTCATTTCAACGCCTGCGCCTAAAATTGCGCTCATATCGCCAATTACAAGCTCGCAAACGCCTAAAACCGCACAGTTAGTGGTGATTAAGGGGAGGTAAATACCCATTGCGTTGTAAAGGGAGGGGGAAATTTTTTGAATAACCTTTTCAATCATCTGAACGAGAGAAGCGATAATAAAGATGAAGAAAATAATTTCTAAAAATTCAATTCCAAGGGGAACCATTACGAATTCGTAAACGGGGTAGGTAACTGCGGTGGCAATAACCATAACCAAGGTTACCGCTACGCCCATACCGATTGAAGATTTAGTATCTTTAGAAACGCCCAAGAAGGGGCAAATGCCGTACGTTTTAGTTGTAATAAAGTTTTGCGTTAAAACTGCGGCAAGAACTATAGCAATAAAAGTAGCCATAAATTATGCAACCTCCTTAGCTTCGTTAGCGGATAAAAGGCTTTCTCTTGTAAGCTTTGCCTTTTTAACTCTTAAAGCTCTTTGTACGCTTTCCATAATTTGTACGAAAATAGCAATGCAAAGGCCGTAAACGAGGAACGCGCCTGCGGGCTTAGCAAATACGCCAATGCTAAAATCCATAATTTTTAATCCAAATACAGAGCCTGCGCCAAAGAATTCGCAAATAATACCCATAACGGTAATTGCCCAAGTAAAGCCTAAACCGTTTGCAACGCCGTCTACTGCAGATTCTAAAACGTTGTGCTTGTTTGCAAACGCTTCAGCTCTGCCAAGAATTATGCAGTTTACAACGATTAACGCCAAGAAACCGCCGAGCGAGGAATATAAATCCGGAAGGAATTTTTCCAACAGCATTCTTGCAAAGGTTACAAGCGTTGCTATAATTACGATATACGCGGGGATTCTAACTTCGTTAGGGATTATCTTTCTAAGTGCGGAAATTATAACGTTAGATAAAGTTAAAATAAATACTACGGTAAGCCCCATACCTAACGCGCTTGAAGCGGAGGAAATAAGACCTAATGTAGGGCAAGTGCCTAAAACCAACATAAAGGTGGGGTTGTTAAAAATTAAACCGTCTAAAGTAATCTTTTTAATGTTTTTCATTAGTTTGCACCTCCTACAACTAAAATTAAATCGTAGTTTGCGGTTGCGTAAAGAGCAGCGTAAGTAACGAGGAAGTTACTCATAGTAGCACCGGTACTAATCTCGCCGGAGGCAGACTTATATTTGCCCTTGTCGTTTAAATAAGGGGTAATAATGCTTTCAATTTCGGCAGCAGTCTTACCAACGTAGGAGGCCGCAATGTTGGGCTTCATATTAGCGTCAAAGCCGTAGGTAGAGCCGTTTACGGTTATTTCCATAGCGGTAATGGTTTTTTCTGCGCCAACGGTAACGTTAAGGCTAAATTTATCTGCTTCGCCGTTTTTCTTAGTAACTATTTGGTAGTTAATAACGTCGCCTTCAACGGTATAGGTAGTAGCCGCGTCGATATACTGCGTATATGCAAATGCGCCTGCAAGAGCCTTGTCGTAGTTAGCGGTTGCGAATAATGCAGAGTACGCAACGAGGAAGCTGCTTTCAGTTGCGCCGGTATTCAACGAGCCGGAGCCGTTTTCTGCGCTTATGTTATACTTGCCGTCGTCTTTTAAAAGATTACCGATAGTAGCTTTAATTTCTTCAGCGGATTTGCCGATTAAGTTAGAAGCGTCGTAGGTCATAGAGGTGAAGGGTTCACCGGTAGAACCGTTTTTGGTAACTTCGATTGCAGAAACGGTTTTGTCTGCGCCAACAGAAACGGTAATATTAAACGCGCCTGCAGCGTTATTTCCCTTGGTAACTACTTGGTAGGTCATTAAACCGTCAGCAAAGCTGTGGGTAGTTTTCGTTTTATTGATATATTGAATATATTCAAATTCGTCGTAAGGGGTTGTTTCTTCTACTACGCCGCCACCGAGGGTTGCGTTAACAAAGGTTACTGCGCCGTTAACTGCGTTGCAAATTGCGCCCGAGGTAAAGGATGCGCCCGAAACTACGTAGCCGTTTTCCGTGCTAAAGGGCTTGTTTGCGTTATAGTTGCCGTTAAAGCTTGCTAAATATTCGTTAGTAATTCTGCCGATATAGGATTGGTTTAAGTTGGAGTCGATAACTACGTTACCTACGTTGGTAACTGCCTTGTTAGCAACGTTTACGACTACCCAACAGGTTACTGAACCGCCCGAAAAACCGCCCGTGCCTTCAACCTTTACGATATAGTTGCCGTCGGATTTAACGGTGTAAGCTTCTAAAATATTTGCAGTTTCAAGCGTTGCTAATTTACTGTCGTAGGTTACCTTTTCCGTTTCAACGGGGCCACCGTAAATTTTAGAAATAGCTCTGTCAAACTTTTCTTGGTCGGTAACCTTTAACAAAGCGTTAGCAAAGGTTAAAAAGATACCTGAAATTAAAAGGGTACATAAAAGTACGATTATGCTTTTAAAGGAAGCGGATTTTATAAAAGATTTAAAGCTCATCTTATTTTACCTCCTTTTTTTCGCGTTTGTAGCCAAAGGGCTTTCTTATAAAATATCTGTCGATTAAAGGAACGATAAGGTTTACTAATACGATTACGAAGGATACTACCTCAAGTTTAGTATAATGTCTTAATACGGCAGTAAGTAAGCCGAGTACTACGAAGTAAATAATTTGTCCTAAAGTTGCCTTGGGGGAGGTAACGTAGTCGGTAGCCATAAATACAGCGCCGAAAATTAAACCGCCCGAAAGGGTTAACGAAAGGAAGGAATTAATAAAGTCAACGGATTGACCTTCAACGGTAAGCGCAAGTAACGCGCCAACAAGGCCGGCTACAGCTATGTAAATAAGGGGTTGCCACCATTTAATAACCTTTTTAACGGCTAAATAAATCCAACCAATAATAATAGCTGCCTTACAGGTTTCGCCGATAGCCGCAGCGGGAACGCCCGTGCCAAGGAATAAGTCTAAGTAGCTTATGCCTGCTTCGTTGCCCTGTAAAATATTGCCGGAAAGTGCAGATGCACCGGTTGCAATAGTGCCTTCGCCTAAAATGGGTGCGATATTGCAAACTACGGGTGCTGCAATCGCAAAGCTTATAAACATAAATACTCTGCCCATTGCCGCAGGGTTTACAAGGTTTTTGCCCGTTCCGCCAAACAACATTTTAACGATTGCTATCGAGAAGATTGCGCCGATTAAAACTTCGTACCAAATAGCGGTAGAGGGAAGAATAAGGGCAAGGATTAAACCGGTAATTGCAGAAGTATAGTCAAATTGCTTCCACCATTTTTTGCAAACGTCAAGCGCGTTTTTGCATTTGTTAGCAAATCCGCCTTGAGCAATAAAGTAATAAACGAATTCGGTTGCCACAGCGCCTAAAACTGCGGTAAGAACAATCCAAAGAGCATTAAGTCCAAAATATACTATCGCCATAACCGTTGCGGGTGCAAGGGAAATTAAAACGTCAAGCATAATGCTTTTGGTCGTGCTTTTGCATTTTACGTGAGGAGGCGTTGAAATTACTATTTGATTATTCATATTTTCATATCTCCTTACATTTTTTTGCGAAGTTCAGCCTTCGTCTTTCTAATTGATTGAATTAAGGGGCGTTTAGCGGGGCAAATATATTCGCATGCGCCACATTCAACGCAGTTCATAGTTCCGCCAAGCTTGCCTGCTAATTCGTATTCGCCTGCCGCAGCGTAGAACGCCGTGTTCATAGGCATAAGGTACATAGGGCAAACGTCTGCGCACTTGCCACAGTTAAGGCAAGGGGTAGGCTCTTCTACCGAAGTTTCCTTTTCAGTCATTAATAAAATACCTGCGCAGGTCTTTTTAGTGTAAGCGTCGTAGGAAGCGAGCGCAGCGCCGGTCATAGGTCCGCCTAAAACGACCTTTTTAGGTTCAACGCTTTCACCGCCGCAATAGCTTATAATATTGCTAAAAGGCGTACCAAGTCTAACCCAAAGGTTTTTAGGGTTAGCAATAGCTCCGCCCGAAACGGTTATAACGCTTTCGTATAAGGGCTTGCCTAATTCTACGGCTTCGCATACTGCAAACGCCGTGCCAACGTTATTTACTATAACGCCAACGTCGGAAGGAAGCTTACCAAGACCAACCTTTCTGCCGGTGCAAACGTAAATAAGCTGCTTTTCGCTACCCATAGGGTATTGCTTCTTCAAAATAACCACTTTAACGTCGTCGTATTTTTCAAAAGCTTCAATACAGTCGGGTTTGTTTGCTTCAATGCCGATAATTACGTTAGAACAACCGCTTGCCTTTGCTAAAAGTCTTGCACCACGAACTATTTCATCAGTTTTTTCAATCATAATTCTATGGTCGCAAGTAAGGTAAGGTTCGCATTCAGCGCCGTTTAAAACAAGCGTGTCCACGGGTGTTCTGGGGCTAGCCTTAACTGCCGTGGGGAAGCCTGCGCCACCTAAACCTACGATGCCCGCTTCGCAAATTCTTTGCTTAATTTGTTCTGCGGTAGGGTTTTCAATGGGTTCTAACCATTGCTTTTCGTCCAAACCGTCGCTCTTAATAAAAATACAAGTTTCTTTAGAGCCGTTCGTACCTTTCACTTCTTTAATTTCAGTTACTTCACCGCTAACGCTGGAAACTATATTCGACGATATAGCGCCGTCAGCCTTTGCAATAAGCGTACCTGCTTTAACCTTTGCGCCAACTTCAACGCAAGGAATAGAAGGCTTGCCAATCGACTGCGAAACGGAAATTGCAACCGTTTCGGGAAGGGGAAGAACTTCGCACGCGACGCCATTTGCCAAATGCTTCATATCGGGCACGTGTACGCCGGCAAAGAAGTTTTTGCCTTTTACTGCTTTCAAAATTTACCTCCTGTAATTATCCCGCATAAACGGGTAATTTAATTATTATTAAGTTTATATAAAAAAGGAAAAAATCCTTAATTATTCAAATTTTAAAGGGTAACCCAAGCCGTTAATTTTTGCGGCTATTTGCTACCGCTTGTCCTTTTATAAAGCGCCCTTTCGAATACCGAAACAGGTATTTTTTTAAATATGAGCAAGGTAACGCCACCTATTATCGAGCCTGAAAGTATGCCGATAAGCGCCATATAGGGCATATAAGATACCATTTGTACCGTAGAGGAAGCAAAAATAAAAACTGCCGTTTGAGTTATATTGTGCGCAATCGCCGCCAAAATACTTACTGCCATTATACTAATTTTAGGGTAAATTATATATACGAGCAAGGCGGAAATAGTCATACTTATAACGCCACCCGTAAACGAATACATTAACGCGGAAACGTTACCTACTATAATTGCGCCCAAAACGGTTCTTACCCCAACTATAATAAAAGCTTCTAACGGGCCGTAAATAATAAGCGCCGCAAACGAAAAAATATTAGCAAGCCCCATCTTCGCCCCGGGTATAATCATAGGGGGAAAAAGATTTTCTATTAAAAACATAATAAGGCTTAACGCGCAAAAAAGCGCAAGCGTTGCTATTTTTTTTGCATTGGAAGAATTGCTCATACAATTTTATTATATACTATTTATTCTAAATAGTAAAATAAATACCGATATAATTTTATAAATTTAAAAAATTTTCCCTCTTGACAATGCGTCAAAAATAGTATATAATGAAGTATTGAAAGGAGAATAAACTTATGGACTTGAATTACGAAAGAAAAAATATCTATAAAAACTGTTCCAAGCAAGATTTGCAAAATATTTTCGACTTTTGCGAAGGCTATAAGGATTTTTTAAATAAGGGCAAAACGGAAAGGGAAGCGTGCGCTTACGCAGTTAAATTGTGCGAAGAAAACGGCTACAAGCCCTTCACCTTTGCCGAAAAGTTAAAGGTGGGCGACAAGCGCTATTTCTTAAACCGCGATAAAAGCATATTTATTGTAAAAATAGGCACCGAGGATATCGAAAAGGAAGGCGTTAAAATTATGGCGGCTCACGTAGATTCCCCTCGCCTTGACTTAAAGCCTAATCCCTTGTACGAGGATGCGGAAATCGCATACTTAAAAACGCATTACTACGGCGGAATTAAAAAATATCAATGGACGACTATTCCCTTGGCTTTACACGGCGTCGTTATGCTTCGCGGTGGCAAAAAAATGCAGGTATGCGTTGGTGAAGACGAATCAGACCCCGTTTTTTGCATAACCGATATTTTACCTCACTTGTCGGCTGAACAAAACGCAAAGCCCATTGCAACCGCAATTTCCGGCGAAGCCTTAAACGCGATGGTGGGTGGCGTTTACGATAGCGAGGACGAAGAAAATTCCTCCGTTAAAAACGCAATATTAAAGCTTTTAAACCAAAAATACGGCATAACGGAAGTGGACTTTCAATGCTCCGAGCTTTGCTTCGTTCCCGCAGGCGTAGCGCGCGACGTCGGCTTTGATAAGGCGTTCTTATCATCGTACGGTCACGACGATAAAGTTTGCGCTTATCCCGAATTAAAGGCTATTTTAGATAGCGACGATACGCATACGGTAATCGCTGTTTTTGCCGATAAGGAAGAAACGGGCTCCGACGGCGTAACGGGTATGCAAAGTAGGGTATTTAGCGACGTATTAAATACCGTTTGCGCATCCTTAAATGCAAATCCTATGCAGGTTAGATACAAATCGAAGTGTATATCTGCCGACGTAAACGCAGGCTACGACCCTCATTTTGCCGAAGCGTACGAAAAGAGAAATAGTGCTTACCTTTCCTGTGGCGTTGACGTTTCTAAATACACGGGCTCTCGCGGTAAGGGCGGTACGAGCGACGCTAACGCAGAGTTGGTTGCGTATTTTAGAGATTTGTTTGACGATAACGGAGTAGTATGGCAAATCGGCGAGATTGGAAAAATTGACGTTGGCGGTGGCGGTACCGTTGCAAAGTTTATTGCAAATATGGGTATAGATACTTTAGATATCGGCGTTGCCGTGCTCTCTATGCACGCCCCTTACGAAATCGTTTCCAAGGCGGACGTTTACGAAATTTATAAGGCAATGCTCGTGTTCTGCAACGGCAAAAATTAAGCGTAAATTGCAAATAAATAAATATAAAAAATAAAATTGGACGGCATATATGTGCCGTCCAATTACATTTTTAAGTGATTTTATTATTCTTGCTCAGCTTCGGGGATAAACGAATAAACGTGGTAAAGCTTTTCCCTATTTACGGTTTTATATTTTACGCAAGCGTTTTCAAATAATACGAAAACGCTCTTTTTATCGTTTACGTCGTTAGAAATGCAAAGCCCTTCGCTCATTGCAGGTACTACGTAATCGTTTACTTGGTTACCCTTTGCGTCGCCCTTATCGCCGTTAAGTGAATAAAGTGTAACGTTCTTTTTGGTATTGCCAACCATTACGTCAAGTCCGCCTTCAATTTCGTTGCTGGTGTAGTTACCGCTATAAACTAAAAGATGCGATTTGTAAATACTCCACGACTGCGAAAG
>SVIM01000037.1 GCA_015069485.1 Clostridiales bacterium
ATCTAACGGCGCTTGTAGCTTGAACGAAGGCGAAGAAAGATACGCTCTTTCCTGCATTACGACATTTGATAAAAACGGTAAAAGGCTTAACAGCGAAATTTGTGAAAGCGTTATTAAAAGTGATTTGCGCACCACCTACCACTTAATTAACGATATTTACGAAAAAAAGGAAGAAGCCGTTAAGGCACACCCCGACTTAGTGCAAATTACAGCCGATATGGCGCAGCTTTGCAAGCTTTTAAAATCGCAAAGAGAAAGTGCCGGTTGCGTTGAGTTAGAAGTAAAAGAGGCGCATATATACCTTGACGAACAGGGCGAATTGCAAATTCCCGACTTTGAAAGATTGCTCTCTCACGAAATGATTGAGCAGTTTATGGTTTCCACAAACGAGGCGGTTGCCGAAAGGATGCTTTCGCTTGAAATGCCGTTTTTATACCGCGTGCACGAAAAGCCCAGCCCCGAAAAGGCTTCTTCATTTATAAGCTTTTTACGCGACTTGGGCGTAAGCGCGAAATGCGACGCAAACGACCCTACCCCCACCGATTTTAAAAATATTTTGCAAAGCGTAGAAGACAAGCCTTTTTCTTCCGTGGTGAATAGAGTTATGCTCCGCTCAATGCAAAAGGCGAGATATTCAGAAGAAAATTTAGGGCATTTTGGGCTTGCTTCTAAGTGCTATTGCCACTTTACTTCCCCCATCCGCCGATATCCCGACCTTTTTATTCATAGGGTTATTAAGGATGTTTTGCACGGGGAAAAAGATAGGGCAAAAAGGATTTACGGCGATATAGTGCACCAGGCAGGCATAGATACTTCCGAGTGCGAAAGGCGCGCAGACGAAGCCGAAAGAGCCGTTGACGATTTATACAAGGTAGTGTATATGTCCGAGCGAATAGGGCAAGAATACGAGGCGACTATTTCTGGCGTTACTAACTTTGCAATTTTTGCCGAGCTTGCAAACACCGTTGAGGGCATTATTAGAATAGAGAATTTACCCAACGATACCTACGAGTTTTTTGAAGATAAGTTTACCTTAAAGGGCAAAAAGCACGTCTTTAAAATTGGCGACGCCATTAAAATTAGGGTTGACGGTTGCGACTTTGGAAATATGCGCGTAGAGTTTGGGCTTATAAGTTAACGCTTTTTTGCCTTATTATTAAAATTTTAATAAAATTTTATTTACTTTATACGAAAATTAAGATATAATTTGATAGATATGAAAACGATAGCATTTAATAGATCGGCAACCTTTGAATATTTTATTGAGGAAAAATTTGAAGCGGGAATCGTTTTAGAGGGTGCGGAGGTTAAGTCGTTAAGGCTTGGCAACGCAAATTTAAAGGACAGCTTTTGCTTTATTAGGGGCGGTCAGTTAACCTTAAAAAATATGCATATTGCCGTTTACGACAATGCGGGCGCTTTTAACAGCAAGGATTCTAAACGAGACCGAAGGCTTTTAATGCACCGCCGTGAAATTGATAAAATAGTAGGAAAGATTAACGAAAAGGGCATGACCTTAATTCCCCTTTCCCTTTATTTTAAAGACAGCTTGGTTAAGGTTGAGCTTGCGCTTTGTAGGGGTAAGCAAACCTTTGACAAAAGACGCTCTATTGCCGAAAAGGATAGAAAGCGCGATTTAGAGCGCCAGCTTAAAAATTTTAGATAATATACCGCAAAATTGCGATAGATACGCCATATATGCGTACCAAATAGGAGATTATTATGAATTATAAACTTGATACTTTGTGCGTACAAGCAGGTTATAAGCCCCAAACGGGCGAAGCGAGAATTCCGCCTATTGCCCAATCGACCACCTTTTTTTACGGCGATACCAAGGCAATGGCCGACCTTTTTGATTTAAAGGCGGACGGATATTTTTACAGCCGTCTTGCAAACCCTACCGTTGCGGCGTTTGAAGGCAAGGTTGCCGCTTTAGAGGACGGCGTTTGCGCTATTGCGTGCGCTTCGGGTATGAGCGCGACCTCCCTTTCCGTTTTTACGGTTGCAGGCGCAGGCGATAACATTTTATCTTCCCACGCGGTTTACGGCGGAACTTATAATTTGTTTTCTACCACCTTACCCAAGCTTGGAATAGAGTGCAGATTTTTCGACCCCGACGCACCCAAGGAAGAAATTGAAAAATTAATTGACGATAGAACCAAAATGATTTTTACCGAAACGGTTGCAAACCCTTCTATAATTATTTTGGACTTTGATAAGATTGCAGATATCGCTAAAAAGCACAATGTTTTGTTTGCGGTAGACAATACCTTGGCAACCCCCGTTTTGTGCCAGCCTAAAAAATTTGGCGCTAACCTCGTAATACACTCCTCTTCTAAATATTTGGACGGACACGCTGCGGCTTTAGGTGGCGTTATCGTGGACTTAGGCAACTTTAATTATAAAAACAACCCCAGATATACCTCGTTTAACGAACCTGACGAAAGCTACCACGGCTTAGTTTACGCCGACCTTGCAGTACCCTTTGGTACTAAGTGCAGGGCGCAAATGATGAGGGATTTTGGCGCAATTATGAGCCCCCAAAACGGATTTATCTCCTTTATCGGCTGCGACACCTTGGCTTTGAGAATGGAGCGCCATAGCTCTAACGCGCAAAAGGTTGCTAAATACTTAAAAAACCACCCCAAGATTGAGTGGGTAAAGCACGCTTCGTTAGAGGATAACAAATACCACGCATTAGCGCAAAAGTATATGCCCAACGGTCAGGGCGGTATGCTTAGCTTTGGCATTAAGGGAAGCGTTGAAAAATGCGCAACCTTTATGGAAAGCTTAAAGCTTATTACCCAAGAAACGCACGTTGCCGACGTAAGAAGCTGCGTATTGCACCCCGCATCCACCACCCATAGACAGCTTTCGGAGGAGGATTTAAAAAATGCAGGCGTACCCCACAACTTAATTAGACTTTCCGTGGGAATTGAAAACCCCGACGATATTATTGCCGACATTGAGCAAGCGTTGCAAAACGTTTAATTAAAACGCCTTTTTAAAGGTAAAAAACTACTAAAGGTTTTACACTATGCCCATAGTTATTGATAAAGATATACCCGCTTATAAAATTTTGGCTGACGAAAGAATTTTCGTAATGGATAAGGAAAGGGCTTATTCGCAGGATATTCGCCCTATTGAAATTGCCATTTTAAATTTAATGCCCACCAAGGAAACGACGGAAACGCAGTTTATGAGATTGCTTTCTAACTCCCCCTTGCAAGTGAATATAACGCTTATTAAAACGGAATCCTACCGCTCTACCCACGTTGAAGCAACCCATTTAGAAAAGTTTTATAAAAATTTTTCCGAAGTAAAAAACAGCAAGTTTGACGGACTTATTATTACGGGCGCGCCCGTAGAAAATATGGACTTTGAGGACGTTGCTTACTGGAAAGAGCTTGAAGGAATTTTAGAGTGGACGAAAACCAACGTTACCTCTACCCTGTTTATTTGTTGGGGCGCGCAGGCGGCGTTGCACTATTTTTACGGAATTAAAAAGCACCCCTTAAAGGAAAAGTGCTTTGGAATTTTTGCGCATCAAAGGGTTATGGACGGGCAAATAGAGCCGTTAATGAGAGGTATTTCCGACGAGTTCCATATGCCTCACTCTCGCCATACCATTATTTACGCAGAAGATATTAAAAGCGTTGACGACTTAAAGATTTTGGCTTATTCTAAGCGCGCAGGCGCTTCTATAATAAGAAGTAGCGATTATAGACGCGTATTCGTTACCGGCCATATGGAATACGACAGGGACACCTTAAAAAAGGAATACGAAAGGGATTTAGCCAAGGGCTTACCCATTAAGCCCCCTGCAAACTATTTTGCCGATAAGGAAATGAGCAAGGTTAAAATGAATTGGACTTCTTCAGCGACCTTGTTTTACGTAAACTGGCTTAACTATTGCGTATATCAGCTTACCCCTTACGATTGGAAAAATTAATTTTAATAAAAAAATTGAGCCCCGCCGAGCGAAAGATTTTCGCCCGGCGGGGCTTTTGCATTAATTTATTTTTTAAATACTACTCTTCAATTACGAAATAATTTTGATTGTCGTATACGAGGAAAATATCGATATTTTCGCCGTTGCGCTCCACGGTTAGCTTAACGGTGTCGCCGTAGCGCACGGAAAGAAGGATATCGGTTACGCTATAGGAACGGTTTACCTTTACGCCTTCACGGCAAACGAAGGCTTCGCCTTTGCCGCTTCCTATTTGCACTTCCCTTAAAATATCGCCAACCTTAACCTCGCCGCCAAGCCCTGCTACGCTTGCCGCGCTTATATCCTGCACCTTAACTAGCTCGAATAGCTCCACTTCGCCACTTTGTTCGTTGTATTCTGCATACGAATCGGTTATAACCGTCGTAATGCCTATCCTTGCTTTTTTGATGCCTGAAGAATTTAAATTGTTATCGAGAATAGACTTAACTACCCTTTTAACCGAGCTTGCGGGAAGGGCGTACGCCATATTATCGACGTCGTCTTCGGCAGATTTTGCATTTACGATTGCCACTATTTCGCCCTTGGTATTAAAGAGCCCACCGCCCGAGTTACCGCCGTTTACCGCAGTATCGGTACGCATTACGGTATAACTAAAATCGTCGTCGTAGTTATTTTCCGTTCCCTTTAAATCAAGCCAAATTTCTTCGCTGTACGGCTTATAATCCCTTGCGTTGCCGCAGTTCCTTCGCCGGAGGCGTTACCTATTGCGTAAACGGTGTCGCCAACGGAAATATATTCCTTTTCTGTAAAGCTTGAAGCGATTGCGCTGCTTCTTTTTAAAACCTCACTTCCTTCCACCTTTAAAACGGCTATATCGTAGGTTAAAGACGCGCCTACTATACTCGCTTCTATGCGGTAATCCTCGTCGTATAAAACGTCGTTATATTCGCTTATACCAAAGTTTACCCCCATAGTATCCTGCCCGTAAAGGTAAAGCCTTATATCCTTACTAAACTTACTCGTAAAGCTGTTGTCGTAAACGACGTGGCAGTTTGTAACCACCAAAGCGTCGCCCGATTCTTTATCTAAATCAATAATAACGCCTGAGCCAAAGCCTATTGCCTTTTCCGTTCCGCCAAAAATTCCGCCGTAGCTTTCGGTAAAGGTAGAAACCACGGAAACTGCCGAAAGAAGCGATTTGTTTATGGTGTTTTTAAGGGAGGTTGCCGCCGTCAATTCTTGGTTATCGTAATTTAAATATTCGGCAATAAAATCTAAAAATTCCAGCTTTTCAAGCCCTTTATTTTCACGCTCTTCGTTTACCGCTTGAAAAATTTCGTAAATGGAAACGTCGCTTCCGTCTTTACCGTCTCTGCCGTCTAATCCGTCCATACCAAAGCATCCTGCAAAAAACGAGGAGGTTAGCAATGTGATTGCAGCGACGGCTGCGCATATAAATTTTTTCATAAATCTCCTTAAAATTAGTATAGGTAAATTATGTCCTTATTTTTAAAATACATACAAATTGCATAGGGAATATGCCCGATTTATTTAGGTTTTTAAATTTCGATACCGTTTTTTATAAGAAGGGCGCGCGCCGAGTCAACGCTATCTACGCCCGTTTTATTTTTAACGGGGGCAAATTCCTTTTCTCTGTCCACCTCTACGGCAAGGCAGTTGCCCATTAGCTTTATCATATCGACGACGAGCGTTTCCGTCTTGTAGCCGTTTGGCTCGGTAGGGTACACCTTTTCGCCGTCCTTTAAGTGGGGCAATATTTTTTTAGCGTAGTGCCAAGGCAGGTTTTTACTTACAACCTCGTTTAAAACATCTACCTTAAAAAGGTAATTTAAAATTACGCCGTACCTATAAGTAAGCTCTCCGTCCGCATCCCTTTTAGATGCAAGCTCGGAAGAAATTTCGTAATACTCCACGATGGTAGGCTTGCCGTTTTGGTTCATTAAAACGCCCACTCTTTCTTCAGGGCAAGTTTTTTTAACGACCTTTGCCCCGCAATTATATCCGCCCGAAAGGGTTGCGCCGATAAATATAGGGTCGCAAATTTGCTGTAAAACGTTATCTACCGAGTAAACGTTAAGCCACTCGATATTTTGCTCGCTAATGGCCTTACCTGCCTCGCTTTCGATAAGCGACGAATACCAACCGCCGTTGCCGTTAGGGGCAAGCGCGATTTTATTTTTTTCTTCCAACAAAATTTTGCCGTTTAAATCAAGCGCGGGCGAGGTTTTTTGAACGAAGAATAAAATTTTATCCTTAGGGAAGCCAAAATAATTATTTTGCTTAAAAAACTGCTTCGTTTGCTCGTTATTCTTATCGGAGGTCATAACAAAAACGGTAAAATAACAGCCTGCCGCCTGCACGACCTTATGCATATTTGCAAACTGTTGACCGAAGATGGATAGGTTTTTATTTATTCCGATATTAAAGGTGCCCTTGGGCGCGTCGTAGCCAAGCCTTGTGCCCTGACCGCCTGCAAGCAAAACAGCCGCAACCTTACCGCTTTTTATTTGATCTATTCCAAGCGAAAAATAGCGTTGCCTTAACTCCTTAATATCGTTTAACGATACTGCGTTAATAGGGCTATATTCGCCGTCGTTTTGTTCTTCACGCTTGCCGTTAAGCCCTTGCGCAACCGAAAAATCCAAGCCTTCGATTTGAGATAAAAGATACGATTTATCGTCTATTGACAATTCTTCGTAATATTGTAAAAGGTGGCTTTGTTCATACTTATTTAGTAAGTCTTTTGCGCTTTGAAAGTCCATAATATCTCCAAAGTAATTTTTACTTCCTTTATTATACATTATACATAAAAATATGTCAAGAATATATTTTTTTTATGAAAATATATTGAAAAATTAAAAAAAGGTATTGAAAAATTTGAAATTATGTTATACAATAGAATAGATATAAAGTTTTTTATAAGGAGGAAAACTTATGTATTGCATAAAATGCGGAGAAAAAACCTCGTTGGTTTACAATAAAAGCGAAGGCTTAGTGCCTTATTGCAAAAACTGTGGCGAATACAGATTCCCCCAATTTGCTACGGCGGTTAGCATGGTTGTTACCAACAGACAAAAAAACAAAATTTTACTTGCCAAGCACGTGGACAGCGAAGATTATATTCTTTTTGCCGGCTACGTAAAAAAGGGCGAAACGGCTGAAAAGGCGGTTACCCGTGAATTTAAAGAAGAAACCAAGCTTAATACCGTTAAGTTTAAGTTTATGAGTTCACGCTACCACGAGCCTAAAAACGTTTTGATGCTTAATTTTTTATCTGTTGCAGAAGACGGCGAGCCCGTTATTGACAGAGAAGAAATTGCCGAGGTTAAATGGTTTGACTTTGACCAAGCGCTTGAAGCCATAAAAAAGGATTCTACGGCAGAAGCGTTTTTAAAGGTTGCCATAACAGAGCTTAAAAACAATAAATTTTAAGGAGAAAGTATAATGAACTTACAATTGCTTTTAACGCTTCCGCAAATTATCGGCATAGTCGTTGCGGTTGTGGTTGTTATTGCTATCATTGCAATAGTATGCTGGGGCATTGCCGTATACAACAGCTTTATTCAGCTTGGCGAAACCTGCGAAGAAGCCGTATCTACCATTGACGTTTCGCTTAAAAAGAGATTTGATTTAATACCTAATTTGGTTGAAACCGTAAAGGGCTTTGCAAAGCACGAAAGCCAAACCTTAGAAAAGGTTATAGCGGCGAGAAATCAGGGCTTAAACGCCACCACCGTTGGCGAAAAGATTGCTGCGGATAAAAATTTATCGCAGGCTATTAAAAGCATTAATATCGTTGCCGAGCAATATCCTAATTTAAAGGCCGACCAAAACTTTTTGGATTTGCAAAACCAGTTAAAGCTTATTGAAGGCGAGCTTGCAAACGCAAGGCGTTATTATAACGGAACGGTTAAGGCTTATAACACTAAAAGAAAGATGTTCCCCACCAACGTTATTGCAAATATGATGAAGCTTGCAAAATACGATTATTTTGAAGTTGATTCTGCAGAAGAACGCCAAAACGTTAAGGTTAGCTTTTAATAAACGATAGATATTAAAGAGCGGAAATTTCCGCTCTTTTTTAAAACAGGAGATACTATGAAAGGTGCAAAATTTTATAATTGGGCGCTATATATAGCCGTTTTATTGCTTTTTATTTTGTTTTCCTTCCCCTCCGTTTACGCCTTTGCCGACGAGGACGGCGATTATAGATTTACCGTAAAAAAATATGATGTAGTTTACGATATAAACGCCGATAGATCCATGCAAGTTAGCGAAGAAATTACTATTCTTTACCAAGGATACGACAGCACAGGCTTTATTAGAGATATACCGGTAAACGCAGGCGACAGGGTTAAAAATATTAGCGTAAGCGAAATAATTGGCGGTATTAAAAGCGCCGTTGATTACGAGGTTTATATTGAATACAGCGAATTCGTTTCGATTGATATTGGCGATTATTCGAAAAAGCTGGGCGAAACGCACACCTACTTAATACAGTACGATTATTTAATAACCAAGCCCACCAACAAAGACGCGATTTATTTAAACGCGATAGGCTACGGCTGGGAAAGTGACATTTATGACGCTAGCGTTACGATAAATTTACCCGACGGATTTATTGCCGAGCATACAAGATTTTACATTGGCAACTCCAACTTTACAAGCCACGATTATACCGTTGACGGCAATACCGTAACGGCGAGCGTCCCTCACCTATATAACTACAAAGGCTTAACCTTCGACTTTTATTTTAAAAAGGGCTCGCTTACCGTTATAACCGATTTTACCCCCTACTTTATTTTAATTGGCGGCGTAATATTATTGGGTATATTTATAATTTTGCGCCTTTTGGTATTTAAGGAAAAACCGCTTACCCCCGTAGTAAACTTTACTGCCCCCGACGATATGGACCCTTTGGTTATGGGTAAGTATATTGACAATACGGTAAATTCGGAAGATATTACCTCGCTTATATACTATTGGGCTAGCAAGGGCTTTTTAAAAATTAATTTAGACGACGAAAAAGATCCCGTTTTAATTAAGGTTTACAATGCTTTACCGCAAGGCTCGCCAGAGCATCAGGTAATAATGTATAATAACTTATTTAAACAAGGTGAGGTCGTTAAGATAAGCTCGCTTGAAAATAAGTTTTATACCACCGTTGAAGCGGTTACGCATAAGGTAAATTCTTCCGTTAAGGGCTTTTATACTAACACCAGCACTTTTTTATCGTTGCTGTTTGCCACCTTGGGCGGTTTGTTTATAAGCCTTATTCCCCTTTCGTTGGCGTTTGTAAATTTAAGCGGATATTTTTATTGGCAAAGCTTTATTGCCCTTGTTCCTACCTATATAATTTACGGGGTTTGCCTAATTGCCCTTAATTACAAACAAAAATTGAGCAAGGCAAAGCGCTTACTGTTTTATTTAGGCGCGGTATTAATAGGCGCTTTGGGCACGGTTGCTTGTTGCTTTGCCCTTTCGCCCGCTACTATTGAAACGCCGGCTTTAATTACCTCTTGCATAGTAGGCTATTTACTTGCAATGCTATCGATTTCCGTTATGCAAAGAACGGACGCTTACACGCAAAAGCTTAACCATATTATAGGGTTTAAAAACTTTATTTTATACACCGAAAAGAATAGGCTTGAAGCAATGATTGAGCAAGACCCTCAATTTTATTACCATATTTTACCGTACGCGCAGGTGCTTGGCGTTACGGACGCTTGGGCGGATAAGTTTAAGGGCATTACGGTTGCTCCCCCTGCGTGGATGGTTTCGGACAGAGATTTAATTACCACTTATTTTGAAGTTAGAATTATTAACAGAGCGTTAAGGCACGCATCTTATAATATGACTAAAAATATGATTTCACGCCCGTCATCAAGCGGTTCAAGCGGTGGCGGTGTTGGTCGCTTTGGCGGTGGCGGTGGCTTTGGCCACGGCGGTGGCGGCGGCCGCGGAAGATAAAAAGTATTTCGTTAATTATTTTAAAAGCGGATAGCGCACGGCTATCCGCTTTTTTATTAATAATGTTAACTTTATAAATTCACTTTTGGGGTTGATAAATTCGCTTTTTAATTTAACCTTATAGCTTCACTTTTTGGTTGATAAAAATAAAAAGGACGGTAAGCTGACGGACGCTTATAACTTAAAAGGCAACCCTACTAATTGTAGAGCTGCCCTTTTATTTTTATATTATTCGCCCTCTACCGTAATTATAATTTTGGTAGAAACGCCTTCCATTAATTTAATATCAACCTCGTGTACGCCCACCGTTTTTATGGGTTGGGATAAAACGATTTTCTTTTTATCAATATTATACCCGGCGGCAGATAACGCTTCGGATACGGTTGCGCCCGTTACCGAGCCAAACACCTTTCCGCCCTGACCTGCCTTTATTTTTACGGTAAAGGTTTTTCCTTTAATTTCTGCTGCAAGGGCTTTGTTTGCTTTTGTTTCTTCTGCCTTATGAAAATCCTGCGCAGCCTTTTTTTGCTTAATTTCGTTAAGCTTGGTTGCAGTTGCGGCTTCTGCCAAGCCCTTTTTAATTAAAAAATTTCTTGCGTAGCCTTCGTTAACTTCTACTATTTCGCCCTTTTTACCTTGACCTTTTACGTCTTGTAATAAAATTACTTTCATAATTAATCTCCTTATTTAGTATATATATTTTACGCCTGAAAACGAGATTTGTCAATACCTGCCTGAATATTTTACTGCAATTTGCATAAAATACTTACAGTAGCCTTATTATTTGGGCGCAAGGAGGCATTTATGAACAACGTAAACTACGATATTGCTTGCGACGTTAGCTCTTGCAAGTACAACTATAACAGCTGTAACTGCACGCTGCAAAAAATTCAAGTAGGTTGTACGCACGAAAGAAGCGTTTGTACCTGCTGTGAAAGCTACGCGCAAAAAATATAATTGCACGGTAGGTGCAACCTTACCTTTATTATAACGGCGGAGGAAAATCTGCGTTATAAATTATTAGCGCCACGGCATTTTTGCCGTGGCGCTTAAATTTTTTTATATTATTTTGACCTATATATAATATATAATATGTAAATGCTTTAACCCTTTTTTAACGCTTATTTAGCAGTTAACCAACCGCGAATAGGAAGATTTTGAATAAACTCTAATTCGTTTAAAACGTTGTTTTGGTAAATGAATTTCGCAACGCTACTTTCGGTAAACATTTCGCTAAAGGGTGCCATAAACGCCAAGTCGCCAACGGTGAATAAAACTGCGCCAACTGCCAACACTATACCGCCGATTACCGCGGCAAACGCAACTGCGCCTAAAATTCCGTCGATAGCATTAAACACAACGCCTTCCCTTGCATTTTTTACAAGCTTAGGTCCAAACGCGCCCACGAAGATGATGGGGATTAATAGCAATACGAAAAGAATTAACATAACTAATCCCTTACAAATATTTAATGCCGTGAATACGGAAATATATTCGGATATAGGCTCGGTTATATTAGAAAGATTTTCGCCAAAGGTGATTTCGAGCGATTTTGCAAGGTCGATAAACGCTTCTACACGGAAGGCAAGATGG
>SVIM01000038.1 GCA_015069485.1 Clostridiales bacterium
ATTTTCCTTTTCTAAAAACATGTTCAGACAATTTGCTTTTCATTCCATCTCCGTAATTTCATTGATTTAATATTGCGTTTAAATTATACCACACATAGTATAAAAAATCAAGATAAAGTGCCATATAAAATAAAAACCACAAGATATTGTGGTTTTTGTGGTATACCCTGGCAGAATCGAACTGCCAATAGAATCTTAGGAGGATTCCGTTATATCCATTTAACTAAGGGTACATTTATATTAAATTTTGACTCTACTTTGCCCTTATTTAATTCCGAAAATAATTCCAAATTGATAATTTTCGAGTAAAAATCCTAATGTTTTTAGGTCTTAAAATTTAGCCGTTTTTAAATCAATAATTCCAAATCAATTCCGACGTGTTTATACGAACTACCAAAAATTGCACTTTTTTGGGGTTTTTATCCCTATTTTTGCCACTTTTTGAGCATTTTTGCGATATAAAACCGACTCTACTCAGCCCTTAGGAGGGGGCTGTTATATCCATTTAACTAAGGAAGCGAAAGGTATAGAATTTTGCTATAAAAATATTTTTTATAAAGCTTATTTTGGGGAATTGGGACATCCCCTACCTTTACATAATACAACAGTTTGAGGAAAAAATCAATCAATTTTATTAATTATTAAAAATTAAGTTTTGCTACGCTTAAACCTAAAGTTTTTTATTATTATATGTAAAGAATACTTGACATTTAAATTTGTATATATATAATTGTATATGTAAAGTTTTATTTACATTTAAATAAGGCAAAGCTAAATTTTTGGGAGAAAAAAATGGACAAAAACGAAGTATTAAAAAAAGCCCAAAGCAAAAAGGCCATAGTTGGAGAAATGGAGCTTACGAAGATTAATAAATCGAACTGGATTGGAATTATTAGCGCAGGAATAGTTGCCACTATTTTTATGATAATTGAAGGTTTTTTAGGGCATTACACCGCCATATATGCCTTAGCGAGCGTATGTTTTACCTGGGCAAGTGTTTTTTATTTTTGCCAGTATTTTATTGCAAAACGCCATCACTTTGGCATACTTTTGGGCGCTATTTTAGAAGCAGTTGGCGCACTTACTATGCTTACTTTTTATATATTGTTTAGCGTTGGGGTTTTATGATGAATAACGATTTAATTTTAAAGAATAATTTAAAGGAAATACGGCAATTAAAAAAGCTTTCGCAAGAAGAGCTTGCAAGGCTTGTTTGCACGACTAGACAGACGATAATTTCCATTGAAAAAAACTCGTTTAACCCCTCGGCGAAGCTTGCATTACTTTTGTGTATTGCGCTTGATACTCAATTTGAAGACTTGTTTTATTTTTAATAATTATGGAGGTGCGCTTATATGGACATTATAACGATTGATAACCTTTGCAAAAGCTATAAAACAAAAAAAGCATTAGATAGCGTTTCTTTAACAATTAAAAAAGGTGAACTGTTTGGGCTTTTGGGCGTAAACGGCGCAGGAAAAACTACTCTTATAAAAATACTTTGTGGGTTAACTTTAAAAACGAGTGGCACGGTTGTTGTAAACGGTTTAGATTTAGATAAACAGGTTGATAAAATTAAAGAAATTATAGATGTGTCGCCACAAGAAACGGCGGTTGCAAATAACCTTACGGTGAAGGAAAATTTGGAGTTTTTTGCAAGCGTTTATAACAGTTACGACAGTGCCACTATAAATGAAGTTGTTGATACCTTTAATTTGAAAGAAGTATTAAACCAAAAAGCCAAAACCTTGTCGGGTGGGTATAAAAGAAGATTGTCTATTGCAATAGCGTTAATTTCTAAGCCAAAAATTTTATTCCTTGACGAGCCTACCCTTGGGTTAGACGTTTTTGCTAGGCGAGAGCTTTGGGGCATTATTAAAAAGCTACGAAAGGACATTACTATTATCCTTACCTCCCACTATTTGGAAGAAATTGAAAATTTATGCGATAGGGTTGCAATTTTATCAAACGGTAAATTATTGCGCACGGGAACTATTGACGAGCTTAAGCAAATAGCAAACACTCAAAATTTTGAAGACGCATTTATGAAGTTGGTGGAGTTAGAAAATGAATAAGGCTTTAAATTTTTATAAAAGAAACCTAAAGGAAATTTTTAGAGACCCGATAATTTATATTTTTTGTTTAGGATTTCCCTTCGTTATGTTTTTACTATTTCGCATAATAAACGAGTTTTCAAACGGTCAAACGCCTACTTTTGAGGTTAATTCGTTATTACCTGGAATAATTGTTTTTTCGTATTCGTTTATAATGCTAACGCTTGCGCTAATCGTATCGAAAGACAGGCAGACCTTCTTTTTAAAAAGATTATATTCTTCCCCGATGAAGTTTTATCATTTTATTTTAGGCTACTTCCTCGTAGGTTTATTAATTGGATTGTTACAAACCGCCGTTTGCGTAGCTACTGCTTTTTTTATTTCGCTTACTACTACCGCCGAGTTTATACCTATTGGAAGCATACTGCTTTTAACCGTTGCACAGCTACCTATGCTTATTATGAATATATTTTTGGGTATTTTGTTTGGAACAGTTTTTAACGATAAAACCTCCCCTGGAATTTGCTCTGTATTAATAAGCGTAGCCGGAATACTTGGCGGTTGCTGGATGCCCGTTGAGGCTATGGGTGGCTTTGAAGTATTTTGCAGATTTTTACCGTATTATCCATCCGTTTATATTGGAAGAATAATTACGAACTCCACAAACGCTTTAGGAGTTGCGTACTCGTTTGATAGCGTGGCTATTTTAGGTTTAATTCCTATAAGCGCATTTATGATTATTAGCATTTTATTAACCGTTTTTGCCTTTAAAAAAAGTATGGTAAGCGACGAATAATAATTAAAAAAACCGCCAAATTTAGTGGCGGTTTTTTATTTATAAATTAATCAAATTTTGGTTTACTGAATAAAAGATTTAGCTTTTGAAGCCAATCGGGCTGAGTGAATAGAGCTTTGTTTTTGTTTAAAGCGGAAACTGCCTGCACCTCTTGCTCTTCAAGCGTAAAGTCGAAAATTTGAAAATTTTCGACCATACGGGACTTGTTTACCGTTTTGGGGAAGATTATTTGACCCTTTTGAATATGCCACCTTAAAATGATTTGCGCCGGCGTTTTGCCGTATTTTTGCGCAAGCGCTTGTACGGTAGGCTCGGTTAAAAGCTTTTTATTTCCGTGCCCCAAAGGATACCACGCTTCGGTGGCGATTTTATTTTCGTTTAAGTAAGCAATAAGACTATCTTGCGTGAAATAGGGGTGGCATTCTATTTGATTTATAACGGGGTTGATTTGGGCGATATCTAAAATTTGACGGGTTTGCTTTTGAGTGAAATTGCTTATACCGATAGACTTAATTTTACCTTCCTTAACACCTTCCTCAAGCGCCTTCCACGCGCCTAAATAATCACGGTAGGGACGGTGTAAAAGCATTAAGTCAACATAGTCCGTCTTTAATCTTTTCAGCGAGCTATCTATGGATTTTTTAGTGCTTTCGTAGCCGAATTCCGTAACCCAAATTTTAGTGGTTAAATACAGTTCGTTGCGGGATATTCCGCTACTAATTAGCGCATTGCCCACCTCGGTTTCGTTGCCGTAAATCTGCGCGGCGTCGATATGGCGATAGCCTACTTCAAGCGCGTCTAAAACACATTTTTCGCACTGATTTTTGTCTATCATAAACACGCCGTAGCCGAGCATAGGTATTTTAGTTCCGTCGTTTAATAATTTATATTCCATAATTCCTCCTTATCCTAACAAAACGTCGAACACGAGCATTAACAAAAATCCGACTAAAAGAGCGTAGGTTGCGCCCTTTTGTTCGCCGTGAGCGTGCGTTTCGGGTATCATTTCGTCACTTATTACATAGAGCATTGTTCCGCCTGCAAAAGCCAAAGCAAACGGCAAAATAAAGGTTGCAACGCTTACTGCAAAATAGCCGATTAGCGTGCCCACAACCTCTACCAAGCCCGTTAAGGCGGCGTATAAAAAAGTTCGTTTTTTGCTTATGCCTGAAGCGAGCATAGGCCCGATAATTACCATACCTTCCGGTATGTTTTGAAGGGCTATACCGCCTGCAATTATTAATGCTTCGGCAATATTGCCCGAGCCGAAGCCAACGCCCGCGGCAATACCCTCGGGCAGGTTGTGAATTGCAATTGCAATAACGAAAAGCATAACCTTACTTGCCTTTTTAGCTTGGGGGTGCTTTTCTTCCTCTACTCCCTCCATACCGGAAAATTTATGAAGGTGAGGAATTAATTTATCCATTAAATCCAAGCATATTGCGCCTGCAAAAACGCCTAAAACCGTTGTTAAAATCCAATAATCACCACCGTATTCGACGGATGGAATTATTAGACCTAAAACGGCGGCGGCAAGCATTACGCCTGCGGAAAAGGACAACACGATATCGCTGAATTTATGCGATATATTTTTAAATATAAAACCTATTACGGCGCCGATAAGCGTAGCTCCGCCTACCCCTGCCGCAGTTAATAAAACTATTTCCATTAATTTTTTACTAATTACAAACTAAGCCCTTTCGCTTGAAAGGGCTTAGTTAAAGTTATGCGTTAATTAATTTAACCTTGCCAAACGCTATATGATTTGACGCGGTGAATTATTCCCACTCGATAGTGCCGGTGGGCTTGGGTGTTAAATCGAATAATACTCTGTTTACGTTTTCCACTTCGGAAACTATTCTTTCGGTTATGTGCTTTAAAACGGAATAAGGTACTTCTTCGATAGTAGCCGTCATTGCGTCAACGGTGTTTACCGCACGGATAATTACGGGATAAGCATAAGTTCTTTGATCGTTTTTAACGCCTACGGAGCGGAAATCGGGAACTGCGGTAAAGTACTGCCATACCTTTCCTTCTAAACCGTTTTTAGCAAATTCTTCACGAAGGATTGCATCAGATTCGCGAACGGCTTCTAATCTGTCACGAGTGATTGCGCCCAAGCAACGAACGCCAAGACCGGGGCCGGGGAAGGGTTGACGGTAAACCATACCGTCGGGAAGACCTAAAGCTTTGCCTACTACCCTTACTTCGTCCTTATATAAGAACTTTAAGGGTTCAACGAGTTCAAATTGTAAATCTTCGGGAAGACCGCCAACGTTGTGGTGAGCCTTTACGGGACCGCTTTCGATAATGTCGGGATAAATAGTGCCTTGAGCCAAGAAGTCGATACCTTCTAACTTTCTTGCTTCTTCTTCAAATACTCTAATAAATTCTGCGCCGATTATTTTACGCTTCTTTTCGGGTTCTGCAACGCCTTCGAGCTTGGATAAGAATCTATCGATTGCGTCAACGTAAATTAAGTTTGCATCCATTTGGTTACGGAATACTTCTACTACTTCTTCGGGTTCGCCCTTGCGTAAAAGTCCGTGGTTTACGTGTACGCATACTAACTGCTTACCGATTGCCTTGATTAAAAGCGCGGCAACTACAGATGAGTCAACACCACCTGAAAGCGCCAAAAGTACTTTTTTGTTGCCGACCTGTGCTTTTATTTGAGCAATTTGTTCTTCTATAAAAGCGTTAGCCAATTCTTCGTTGTTTATGCGAGCCATAGATTCGGGACGCTTGTTGTTTTCCATAAAAATAACTCCTTATTTATTAAGATTATTCCGCTCTTTATCGGGGTGGAATTATTATTTGCTTACAGTATAGTATAATTAAAAATCAAGCAATTATTAGTTTTTAGGGGAATAGTTAGGAGCTTCCTTTGTGATGCTGATGTCGTGAGGGTGAGATTCGGTTAAGGATGCCGCAGTTATTTTTACAAATTGCGCTTTCTTTCTTAAATCTTCAATGGTTGCCATACCGGTATAGCCCATACCAGCCCTTAAGCCACCCAAAAGCTGGAAGATGATATCGGCGAGTGCGCCCCTATAAGGAACACGGCCTTCAACGCCCTCGGGTACGAATTTAGCTGCATTTGATTGGAAATATCTATCCTTACTGCCCTTAGCCATAGCGGGAAGAGAGCCCATACCGCGATAGGATTTAAAGCTTCTGCCTTGGTAAATTTCAAGCTCACCGGGAGATTCGGTTGTGCCTGCGAAAAGTGAACCGAGCATAACTGCGCTTGCGCCTGCGCCGAGAGCTTTAACGATATCGCCAGAGTACTTAATACCGCCGTCTGCAATAATACGCTTGCCGAGCTTGTCTGCCATTTCTGCACAGTCCATAACAGCGGTAAGCTGAGGAACGCCAATACCTGCTACGATACGGGTGGTACAAATAGAGCCGGGGCCGATACCAACCTTTACTACGTCTGCGCCTGCATCAATTAAAGCCTTAGTAGCTTCTGCCGTTGCAACGTTACCTGCAATTAAAGGAAGGTTAGGGTATGCCTTTTTAACCTTAGCAACTGCGTCTATTATGCCCTTGGAGTGACCGTGAGCAGAGTCTAAGGTTACGATATCAACCTTAGCGGCAACTAATGCGGCAACTCTGTCTAACACGTCAGGAGAACCGCCGATAGCGGCGCCTGCTAAAAGTCTGCCGTTTTCGTCCCTTGCGCTATTGGGATATTGAATAGCCTTTTCGATATCCTTTATTGTGATTAAGCCCTTTAAGTAGCCGTTTTTATCTACTATAGGTAATTTTTCAATTCTATGCTTGCCCAAGATTTTTTGAGCTTCTTCCAAAGAAGTACCTTCGGGTGCAGTAACCAACTTATCCTTAGTCATAACGTTTGCAATGGGTTGGTTAAAGTTGGTTTCGAAGCGTAAATCACGGTTAGTTAAAATACCAACTAATTTGCCGTCTTCGGTTACGGGAACACCACTTATACGGTATTTTTCCATAAGAGCAACTGCTTCCGAAACGGGTTCGCCGGGAGAAAGATGGAAAGGATCGGTAATAACGCCGTGTTCGCTTCTCTTTACTCTATCAACTTGCGCAGCCTGTTCTTCGATAGACATATTTTTGTGGATGATACCTACGCCACCTTCTCTTGCTATTGCAATTGCAAGCCTTGATTCGGTAACGGTATCCATAGCAGCGCTCACCAAAGGAATATTAAGGTTTATTCCCTTGCAAAGGGTGGTGCGCAAATCTACCGTAGAAGGCAAAACGTCGGACGCTGCGGGGATTAACAATACGTCGTCAAAAGTCAATGCTTCCTTAACTATTTTGCTACTCATGAATATTTCTCCTATATATAAAACTTTTAATTTTTATCTTAATTAAATTATTTTCGCGCTGGTGTGAAAGGGGCTTTTAAGATTGAGGCAATTCCTCTTCGGTGGCTTGCCCTACCCCTTCTAAAATTTCTAACATATCGTCCAAAACGGTAATATCTTGGCTCCCTTCAGTTAAATTTGTGCGGATTAATAATAAATCCTCTTTTATTAAGCCTGCAAATTCTTCGTCGTTTGCTTGAGCGGCGTATATAACTAAAGTAATATACGCGTTACCGCTTAAAAAGCTTTCGTCACCGTTAGACTCGTTTGCCCTTAATAAAGCGTTATCGTACTCGCCGACAGATGCGTACGCTTTGCATAGATTACCGTAAACGTAAAGTTTATAGCCTGTAGCGTGTTCGCTAAACTCTCCGTTTTGGGAAAGTGAGTCCATTTCAGCGCAAAAGGATTCAAAGCCGTCAAACGCTATTAATTTTTCGCCGTATTTAATTATGTAATCTTGCCTGCCGTATAAAACGCTATTTTGATAAGTTCTTGCTAAATCGTCAATTTCCCCCGTAGCGTCGTATCGCTGGGAAGAATACCTTACCGCAAGAGAATAGTTACCTATTTGCTCGAAAAAAGTTGCCATATGTTGGGGAAAGGCAAAGTTAAGCACAGCGGTTGCAATTGCAAGCAAAACTAACAAAAATATTACGGTTTTAACAGCGGCCTTTACTATAATTTCTTTCAAACTTAATCTCCGATTTAAACCGTGTCCTCACAATCTAACGAGGTACTAATATTTTAAAAATATTTTGCCAGTATAATATTTTTACTATTATAGCACGTAGTTAAAAAAATTGCAACTGTTTGAAATAATATTCATAAAACGATTTTTAAACAATATATTGTTTATATGAAAAGATTTTTAGTTTTAATTTTAAGTGTTTTACTGTGCGGAATTTGCTTCTTCGTAGGATGCAAGGAAAATATTGATTTTAACGAATATATTTCGGAAAAACGAACGGACTTATATTTTTACGCTGACGATAATTTGACCGTAAAGCTATATAACGGATTAAGAGAATCGCCATATAACGCTGACGGAATTAAGGGCGAAATTACGCCGTTTTGCGAAATTTATTGTTATTTTAAAACTAACCCTAAAACGGTAAAAATTAAGGCTTTGACGGTAGAAGGCGAAATGAATTATAATTCGATTAAAAATTGCTACTATTTAAGCTTGGGCGAAGAGATTGATTTTGGAAAAAGCGTACAAATTAGCCTTGATTGCGACAAAAATAGCGTAGAGTTTACAGCACAAAGCGTTATAGACAGCGCGACCTTAACATGCGAAGAAGCGTTACTTTGCGCCGTTGATCATAACGAAAGTCTGTTTAAAGGCATGTGCAAAAAAAAGGTTTTTAACGGTGAAATCTTCGTTAGATTATTATATGACGAAGGGTGCTTTTATTACGTTGGCGTATGTGACAAAAGCGGAAAAATTACCGCGTATTTAATTGACGGCGAAACAGGTAAGGTGATTGCAGAAAAATCACTATAAATTTAAAATAATTATAAATAGGTAAAATTTTAAAAGTATAACAAAACCCACGGATAGATTATTAATCCGTGGGTAATTTATTGAATATCGTTCAAATATCGCTATTTTATTTAATTTTCTTTGATTATTCATCAATCGTTTCGTAAGCTCTTGGCATTGAGTATAGGTCGAATTCTTCGTCTATATCAAAGTCACAGTTTTCATCGAAGGCTGCAAGCTTTGAAACTGAAACCTCGTATGCGGTCATAGTTATAAAGCTTTCGTCTTCCTGCTTCTTTTGGTACTCTCTGCTTTGAATTCTACCAGATAAGGCGACCTTATCCCCTACGGAAAGGTTTTTAACGAACCTTGCATTTCTTCCCCACGCAATGGCAGGGATATAATCACTTTTATTGTACGAGCGATTTACTGCAATTAATAAGTCGGCAATTTCCCTATTAAACGGCGTAGTGCGATAAACGGGCGGCTTGCAGATATAGCCCGATAAAACTATGCTGTTAGGATTTTTGCTTGGTTGGGTAGATAATACCTCCCTTACGAAAACGGTTAGCATTAATCGGGATTTACCGTTTTCAATTTTATTGTAGGAACGGAATTGCCCTAAAGCGCAAATAAAATTGCCCGCCTTCATATCGTCCGTCATAATTCGTTCAGATACGGTTATTGGCAAAATATCAGCTTGCCCCGAAAGGCGCATAACCTTAACGAAAAATTCGTAAAACCCTTCTCCAAATACCTCGTGCGAAAATTCTGCGTCAGAAACTATTTCTCCGTAAACGTAAACCTTATTGTTTTTTTCCGTACTGTAATTCATAAAACCTCCAAGTAAAATTTATTTTGTAAAATTTTTTAAGTCGATGGTTGTTGCCTGCCGGTGGAATCAATAAAATAATTTTCGCGCATAATTAATTTTCCTATCGGCACAAACTCAAAGCCCTTATTTTTTAGCGTTTCAATAATAATAGGAACTGCCTCCGCGGTGTGCAATCCATTATTGTGCATAAGTATTATCGATCCGTTTTGGGCGTTATTAATAACTCGCATTGCAATATCCGTTGCCGAAAGGTCCTTCCAGTCTAAGCTGTCGTTATCCCATTGAATAGTATAATAACCCTGCTCGGACGCAGTTCTAATTAATTCGTCGTCGTAGTCGCCGTACGGAGGTCTAAATAGCTCTACCTTTTTACCCGTAACGGAGGTTATTGCGTTGGACGAGGTTTTAAGCTCGGACTTAATTTCTTCCGCGTTTTGCTTGGACATATAGGAGTGCGTTGCCGAGTGTGTGCCTATCTCATGCCCAGCCTCGTCAATTTTTTTTACGAAATCAGGGTATTTTTGCGCCCAAAATTCTACCATAAAAAAGGTTGCGCTAACCTCGCCTACTTCAAGGGCTTTTAATATGGCGTCGGTATGCTCCGTACCCCATGCGCAATCGAAGGAAATAGCCACCTTTTTTTGCTTTGTTTCTACGCTATAAATAGGAATTAACCGCGTAGTATTGCCGAAATACACTGCGTATGCGCCCGTTTTATCAGTAATAAAGCAAAGCCCGAAAATAAGCAAAAAGGCAAGCGAAATTACCATAATTTTTTTAAAGCTTACAACGGCAAATTTCATATAAATAATACCACCCAAATATAATAAAAATTTGACGGCTTATGCCGAAATATAAAACCTTTTAGCGAAAGCGTGCCTTATTTATTATGTAAAAAATTTGCGGTTAATTATAAAGCAAAAAATGCGCCTGCTAAAGGTTTTAAAATAGTTTATTTAGCAAGCGCAAAAAATATGACGGTTTAATTTTTTTATATAAAAAAAGGCGTGCAAAATTTAAATTTTGCACGCCTTAACAATTAAAGGGCTGTAAAAAAATATTTTAACTTATACGGAAATTATTAATTTAAAAACAGTATTTTTATTGATTTTTTGGCATTAATTCAAGCATATTGTGGGGGGAATTTAATTTTCAGCGATTTTAAAAATTAAATTTTCGACCGATTTTTTTGTTTCTGCAGGGAGCTTACGCAAGTCTTTAATAAGCCTATGCTCTTCCGCGCTTAAATACTCGGTCATTTCTTCTTCGGCAAAAAATTGCGATAAGGTTAGCCCCATTGCTTCGCACATAGCCTCTAAATTTTGTATATTAGGTAGCGTTCCGCGGGAAAAAGTGTTTGCAAGCGTTGATTGATTTATTCCGGTAAGCTCCGCCAAGCGATAAACGCTTAAATTCCTTTCTAACCTTAAAGAATTTAACTTTTGTATAATATCCATAGTAAATAATGCCTTTTTTTACATATTATACAACAAAATAACAACAAACTTATAACATAATTGAGTTGACAATATAGTTATTTTACGCTATACTTACAAATAGGATATTATATAAATTATTATATAATTTTTTTTTTGGGCGATTTTTACGCTTACTTTTTGCCCTTTGTCTCTTTTTTATTACTTAAAATAATTTAGGGTACAAGTTTAGATTCTTCGTTACACTCAGAATGACAAAGTAAAAATTTTACGAGGTTGCACCTATGCTCACAAGGTTTAAAATAAACTTAATAGCCATTTTAATGTGCGTTTGTTTGACGAGCGTAGGTTTTTCTGCGTGGACGATTACGGGCA
>SVIM01000039.1 GCA_015069485.1 Clostridiales bacterium
ATTAAAGGACCAAATCCGTCATTGCTCCTATACCAAGGAAGATTAAAGGAGGATAAATAACCTTTTCTACGCCGAAGTATAAATACCATAAAAGCCCTCTTGAGCTTTCTTCAACGCCGTAAAAGGAATTGTCCCCTTCTGCATGTACGCCCCAAAGCACTTCTTCCGCGCCGGGTATGTTTATTAAAAACATACCGAACGCAATGGGAAGCAAAAGCATTGGTTCAAATTTTTTAACGATGGCGAGATAAAATAAGATAAAGGATATTAAAAGCATGACGTAGTTTTGCCACGAGCCGTTCATAAACCCCATATCGTTAAATAAATTTATAAATATATCGCCAACGTTTACTGCAAGTAAACTCATAACGCCTCCGTTTAACCGATAACTGCAAGTACGGCGTTAGTTTCTACGTTTGAACCCGTTGCAACGTTAAAGGTTATAACGCCGTCGCAAGGAGCAGTAATTTCATTATCCATTTTCATTGCTTCAAGCACGATTACGGGCTGATCCTTTTTAACGGTTGCGCCGTCTGCTACTAAAAGCTTTTTAATAAGCCCAGGAAAAGGTGATAAAACTTTTTCACCGCTAAGCGTTGCTTTCGTTGCAATAACGGGCGCAGAAGCTTTAACTTCAGGCACGGCAACGGGAATAGCGGGTGCGCTTTCGTTAGCGCCTACCTCTTCTACGCCTACACTATAACTTTTTCCATCTATGGTTACTATAAAATTACGCATTGTAAATAATCTCCTTAAATTCTTTTTATTTTCTTAACAGTAAATTCACATTTAGGCTTTTCCTGTTGGTAATAAGCCATAATCGCTGCAATAATTGCAACTTTTACTTGATCGGGAATCTCTTCTTCGATAATTTGTGTAGCCTTAACTTCTTCTACCTTCTCAACTTTGTCCTTTTTAGGTTTTTCTCCCGTTAAAAAGGCAAAATTATTTGTCTTTTTCATTAAAAATCCTACAAGCCAAATTATACCGATTATAATAACGATTCCAACGAAAATGATACTAATACCAATTAAGGCGTAAATCAACGCTTCAATATGACTTTCAAAATACCAGTTACCGTCAGGGTTAGGTATAATATCCAATAAGTTATTTAACATAATCCCCTCACTTTACAAGCATCTGTAAAGATGCAATTAAATACTGTTTTACAAATTGAGGTTCTATAACGTTATCAATATAACCGCCCTTTGCCGCGTTAATAGGGTCGGAATTTTCGTCTGCATATCTTTGAGCAAGGGCTTCTTTATCGCCATAATAGTCGGCAAACTCTATTTCAGCACCCTGTACGCTATCAAAAAGCGCAATTTTTGCAGTTGCAAACGCATAGGTATAATCGTATCCCATTGATTTAGAAGCAAACAAGGTGTAGCCTAAGCCTATAGCCTTTCCGTAAACTACCGAAATTTTTGCGGTGTCTATGCAATCTAAAATGGAGATATATTCGCCAATTTCTTTAATAATCAAGCTGTCGTGCTCGTTAAGGTTGGGTAAAACGCCTTGAGTGTTTACTAAAGTAATTAAAGGCAGGTTGTAGCAGCTTGCAAATTCGGCAAAATCCTTAAGCTTTCGTACGTTTTTAGCCTTTAGGAAAACTCCGTCGCCAACCTCAAATAAAATTACCGCGCAGGTTATTCCTCCAATCCTTCCCAAATAGGTTTTGGTCATAGGATAGAAATTTACGCCAAGCTCCATATAACTGTCACTATCAAAAATTTCTAAAAGCCCTTCGTGCGTAATTTCGCTATTTAAGGAAGGTATAACCTTATTTAATTCGTCGCAGTCAATTTCACTAACAGCTAAAAGGTTTGTAATTTTTAAAATCTTATCTTTAATTTCGGCGTAGTCGTCAACGTGGAAGGTACTTAATTGCGACTTTCTTTGTCCGCGTGAACCGCCCACGGCAAGCCTTGTTAAGCTAATTCCGTCCTTTGCAGAAACCACTAAGGGGCTATTCGCCGCCAAAATACTTTTATTTTTTATAAAGAAGTTAAAGTCGCAAATGCCTGCAAGAATTGCAAGCTGACCAAAAACTTCACCGTTTACGATTAAATATTGGGGAATAGTGCCTTTAAGCTGACTTGCCTTTAATAAAAGCGTTGCAAGGCCTTCTAATACGTTTACGCCTTCCCCTATTTGCACGCCTTGCGAATTGAGCATATATAAAATAGGTGTTTGACTTTTTTCGGCTTGCTCAATGCACTTTGCCATTTTTTGACAGTTAGCTTTGCTAACCCCGCCAGAAAGCACCTCTCCGTTTTGCGCGATAATATAAAAAGGATAACCTTCGATGGTAGCAAAACCGGTTACTACACCTTCCCCTTCAGCATCTTTTCCGTAAAAATCGTTTTTGGAAAAGCTAAATACGGAAAACTCTACAAAGCTATCCTTATCAATAAGCGCGTTAATATCTTCTCTAATCTTGTTGCCAGCTTCGAGAATTTGCTTTTTTCGAGCTTGCAATAACATTATTTTATCCATTTTTTACTCCTATTGCCAAATTTCCTACATATAACATTTTAGCACAAATTAATTTAAAAATCAACGTATTGATATATTTTTATCAAAATAAATTTTTCATATTTTAAAACTATGTTTTAATTGTTTTTATTTTTGTTTAATTTTAGCTTATTTTTTACAAATTTATCTATCTCGTCCCAATTTTTACATACGAACCAAAAGGATGCAATTACTAATGCAATTAAAATAGCCCAAGTCAATATCCCCCACCAAGTCGTTATAGGAATAAAACCAAAGGAATACGAAGCGGCAAAAATAGAAATTGCGCGTGTTATTACTATCATAACCAAAAAGAATTGCCAAGACATTGAAGAAAGCCCTGCAACAAAGCATAAAATATCGTCGGGGAATAACGGCAGTAAAAACATTAAGGTTAATATTAAATAGTCCTTCCCCTTTACCTTTTCCATCCATTTTTCTAAGCTTTCTTTACCCACAATCCAGCTTACCGCTTTAAAGCCTATAATTCTTCCTATAAAAAAAGCGACGATAGAGCCTATCGTTATACCTATAAAGCTTAAAACTGCGTTTTTTAATGGCCCAAACAATGCGACGCCCGCGGCAACGGAAACCGACCCCGGTACGGGCAGAATAATAACCTGTAAAAATTGAAAAACTACGAATAAAATTACCGCCATATTGCCTGCATTAGAAATGTATTCCCTAAGCGATTCTATTCCCGTTATTTTATTTATTAAATCCGTTGCGCAAATTATATAAAACACAACGGAAGCAAAGGCAAAAAACAACAGAGTTATAGTTATTAGCCTATAAATGGTTTTTTTATTGAATAAATAAAAAATGGCGTAAGTTAAAATTAATATAAACAACACTCCGAAAACAGCCGAAGCTATTTGGGCGTGATAGCTTGCTAAAAAATGAGTAGCTTTATAATTTAACCCTAAAATGGCAAAAACAAAAGCAACGCTACCAATAAGTATCGTTGCCAAAATATTAATTATATGTTTAAATATGCGCATACCAACACTTTTCATTAATATTATTATATTAATATTGAAAAGTTTTATTAATTTGCATTGTAATTTTTTATAGCACTTGTTGCAAGCTTATCGCATAGATTGTTATATTCATTGTCCGCGTGCCCTTTAACCTTAAAAAATTCAACCTTGTGAATTTTTGTCAAAGATAAAAGCTCTTGCCATAAGTCAATGTTTATAACCTGTTTATTATCTGCCTTTTTCCAGTCGTTTTGTTGCCAAGCGTAAACCCAGCCGTTTACAAAGGCGTTTACCGTATAAGCCGAATCGCTATAAACCTCGACCTCGCAAGGCTCTTTTAAGCACTTTAAGCCTTCAATTACGGCAGTTAATTCCATTCTGTTGTTAGTGGTTTGCTCCTGCGCACCAAAAATTTCTTTTTCGTGCCCTTTATATATTAAAACTGCGCCCCAACCACCTACTCCGGGATTACCCGAGCAGGCTCCATCCGTATATAAAATTACCTTTTTCATTATTCCGAAAGCTCTTTAGAGCGTTTAACGCAAGCATCAACCGCTTTATCCACTGTTTTTCTAAAATTTTCTTCTTCTAAAACTTTTATGGCTTCTATAGTAGTACCGCCCTTGCTACAAACTCTTTTAATAAGCTCAGGAACGGAATTTTTACTATTTAAAACCATTTCTGCTCCGCCTAAAACGGTTTGTACTGCTAAAATTTTAGCCTCGTCTTTAGTAAGACCTTGGTTTACGCCCGCGTCAATTAAGCTGTCGATAAACATAAATACGTATGCAGGGCCACTTCCACTAATTCCCGTTACCGCATCCATTTTTCCTTCGTCAACGCTTAAAACCGTACCCATACAGTTAAATAGTTTGCTTATAAAATCCAAATCGTCGAGGTTTCGGTTAAAATCAGTCATATCAACACCCATCATACCACTTCCTATCGAGCAAGGAAGGTTAGGCATACATCTGCAAACCTGAATATCTTGAGAAATCGCTGTTTTTATTCTTTCCTTTTTAACACCCGCCATAACGGAAATTATCTTTGAGGGTTTTGCCGATTTAATTTCAACTGCAACTTCGGCAAAGTTTTGGGGCTTTACTGCAATTAATAAATACTCGCAGTTTTCCGCAACGAATCTATCATCCATAACGGTATGAACGCCAAGTGAATCTTCCACCTCAAAAAGATTATCTTCCGATAAATCGCTTACTATTATTTTTTTTGCGCGAAGGAAATCAGAAAGCACCGCTCCCTTTATTATGGCCTTTGCCATAAATCCGCATCCTATAACGCCTAATTTATATCTTTTTTTCATAAAATCTGCTCCAAAAACAGTTGACTTAATTTTAATTATATTATATAATTTTATTCGCTTGAATCTTTTAGGGGAGTAGCTCAACGGTAGAGTCGCGGTCTCCAAAACCGTCGGTTGCATGTTCGAATCGTGTCTCCCCTGCCAAAACCACTTTACACCATTGTAAGGTGGTTTATTTTATTGTGTTTTATTTATTGTGGTGGTGGTTTATTTTTTAGCGAAGAGTTTCGGTTGCATAGAACGCTAAGGCTTGCGCCTTATGCTATTCCGCTTCGCTTACGCCTCATAGTCTCCCCTGCCAAAACCACTTTACATTATTGTAAGGTGGTTTATTTTATTGTGTTTTATTTATTGTGGTGGTGGTTTATTTTTTAGCGAAGAGTTTCGGTTGCATAAAACGCTAAGGCTTGCGCCTTATGCTATTCCGCTTTGCTTACGCCGCTATTAATTACCACCCGTATTCTATATATTTATTGCCGTTTAAAAAAGCTGTGATTGCTTGCTTTCTATCTTCTAGTAAATCAGCAGGCAATTCGTCAATATTGTACCATTTTATTTGCGAACATTTTTCTTGTTCGCAAATTTTTGGCTCACCTAAAAATTCTTCGGCGTAAAAATACGGATTTATATAGGTTAGGTCACATTCTTCGTCCCTTTTATGAACGAGGGCGAAAAAGTTTAAGCTTTTTTCTTCTACCCTTATGCCTAATTCTTCAAAGCACTCTCGAACTGCAGCTTTTTTAAAGCTTTCTTTATATTCAACGTGTCCGGAGCACGATAAATCCCACAGTCCGTCGCCAAACCCCGTATTTTTTCGTTTTTGTAATAAAATTTGCGTTTTACCCGCATTTTGCCTTACTAAAAGCACAACCACAGCAGACGGCGTTTTATATTTTTCCATTATACCTTCAATTCGCCTTTCTGACCTAAAACAGACTTATTTTCGTTTAAAATAGGATCTATTTCACTTTCGATAAATTCCACCGTTTGTACGGGTGCTCTGCCAATGAAATTTTTAGCATCAAGAATTTTATCGAGCTTATCGTGAACAACGCTAAACGCTTCGTCTGCTTTAATAAGATCAATAAGGTTATTTTCCTTGCCTTCTACCTTTACGGTTTTGCCCGCTTCCATAGAAAGCACTCTTATTCTTTCGTGTAATTCCTGTCTGTTACCGCCTGCCTTTACGCACTCCATCATAATATTTTCCGTTGCCATAAAGGGAAGCTCTGCGTTTATGTGTTTAGCGATAACCTTTTCGTACACTACTAAATTTTCAGAAACGTTTAAATAGATATTTAAAATACCGTCCAACGCAAGGAAAGCTTGCGCGTTTACTATTCTTCTGTTTGCGCTATCGTCTAAAGTTCTTTCAAACCATTGAGTACTTGCAGTAATAGCGTTGTTCATAGGAAGGGAAATTACAAAACGAGCCAACGCGCCCATTCTTTCACTTCTCATAGGGTTGCGCTTATAAGCCATTGCCGAAGATCCTATTTGATTTTTACCAAAAGGCTCTTCAATTTCCTTCATATTTTGTAAAATACGGATATCGTTAGAAAATTTGTACGCGCTTTGAGCAATTTGCGATAATACGCAGGTTACGTTGTAATCGAATTTTCTTGGATAGGTTTGACCGGTTACACCGTAAACCTTATCAAAGCCAAGCTTTGATACTACTCTTTTTTCAAGCTCTTTTATCTTTTCTTGATCGCCGTTAAAAAGCTCCATAAAGCTTGCTTGCGTACCGGTAGTACCCTTTACGCCACGAAGCTTTATAGAATTTTGAAGATGGACTAAATTATTGTAGTCCATAGCTAAATCCTGCAACCAAAGAGTTGCTCTTTTACCAACCGTAGTAAGCTGAGCAGGCTGTAAGTGAGTAAAGCCTAAAGTGGGTAAATCTTTATACTTTAAAGCAAAATTCTTTAGCTTGTCCATCACGTTTACAAGCTTTTGCTTAATTATTTCCAACGCGTCGTTAATTATTATTATTTCGCTGTTGCAGTCAACGAAGCAACTTGTTGCGCCAAGGTGAATTATAGGCATAGCGGTGGTTGCTTGCGAGCCGTAGGCGTGAACGTGAGCCATTACGTCGTGCCTTAATTTTTTTTCATATTCTTCCGCAACCTCAAAATTAATATCTTCAGCGTATTTTTTTAATTCTTCAACTTGCTCTTTAGTAATATTAAGGCCAAGCTCCATTTCGCTTTCGGCAAGCGCTATCCAAAGCTTTCTCCAAAGTTTAATGCGTTTTTCTTCGCCAAAATTTTGCGCCATTTCTTTGCTTGCGTATCTTGTAATTAAGGGGTTTTGATATACGCTGTTGTCTAACATAGAATTCTCCTAAGCTTAAAAATTTCTTTCGTCGATTATTTTTTTAATTGCAACACCTATTATTACGGCTATGCTTATAAATGCGCCCACACCGCCTACTATCATAAGCGTATTGCCCATAATTATTTTAATCGCCTTTTGTTGAAGTAATTGCGTGTAGTTTAAGGCGTTTTCGGGGATTTGTATGCCCTTTGCCGTAAGATATAAAATTATACCGACGGCTAAGCAAACGACCATAACTAAAAGCAAGCCCAAAAAGGCGTAAAAAACTGTTTTTTTATTAATTTTCATATTTAAAATTTAACGGGTTGAGGGTAGTTAACGCCAAAAGTTTCTACCGAAACAGACTTCATTACAGGGGGATTTTTAGGTCTATCGTTCCAATCGGTTGCAAGGCTTGCAAGCTCGTCAACTACTTCCATCCCTTCGATAACCTTTCCAAAGCCGGCGTACTGACCGTCTAAATAAGATGCGTTTGCGTGCATAATAAAAAACTGCGAGCCTGCGCTGTTAGGCGACATTGCGCGTGCCATAGATAAAACGCCCCTTTCGTGTTTAATATCGTTGTTTTTATATCCGTTAGCGGAAAATTCGCCCTTTATACAATAGCCGGGGCCACCCGTACCTTTTCCGATAGGGTCACCGCCTTGAATCATAAAGCCGGAAATAATTCTATGAAAAATAATTCCGTTATAAAAGCCCGAGGATACCAAGCTGATAAAGTTATTTACGGTATTAGGTGCTTTTTCGGGATACAATTCGGCAACTATTTTTTTGCCGTTATCCATTTCAAAGGTTACAATAGGATTTTGCATATTTTTTTCTCCTTATAAATCGCAAAATTTTTCAACTTTAACGCCTGCTTCTTTAAAAAGCTGCATAGAAAATTCGTCGGGGTATCCTTCCTTATAAACTACCCTAACGATACCTGAATTTATAATAATTTTAGCGCAAATGACGCAGGGCTGATGAGTACAATAAAGCGTGCAGCCCTGTACGCTATATCCTACCCTTGCGGCTTGAATAATTGCGTTTTGTTCTGCGTGAACGGCATAGCAAATTTCGTGCCTCGTTCCGCTTTCAATGCCCAATTTCTTTCTTAAGCACTCTTTTTTATCCATACAGCTTTCTATGCCTTCGGGCGCGCCGTTGTAGCCGGTAGCAATAACGCGTTTGTTTTTAACTATAACCGCACCCACGTGCCTTGACTGTTGATAACAGCTTGACCAAGAGCCGACAAGCTCGGTCATTTCCATAAATCTTTTATCCCATTTATCCATAAAATAAGCTCTTCCTGCATTTAGTTATTATATTTTAGCATAAATTTATTTAAAATGCAATTTTTTTGGTTTTATAATGTTTGATTTTATTTTAATGAGGTTATAAAATATTTATAAGAAAAAAATTATGGAAAAATTTTTCGGAGGAAATTTTAAATGATAAAACCTTTATTCGACAAAGTTGTCGTTGAAAGCGTAAAAGCAGAAGAAAAAAGCAAGGGCGGAATTATATTAACTGCATCCGCACAAGAAAAGCCTTCTACTTGCGTTGTCGTTGCAGTCGGCCCCGGTGGCCTTGTTGACGGCAAAGAAGTTAGCATGCAGGTAAGCGTTGGCGACAAGGTGCTTCTTTCCAAGTACAGCGGAACGGAAGTTAAAGTAGACGGCAAAGAATATATTATTATCCGTCAAAGCGATATTCTCGCTATCGTTGAATAATTAAGGAGATTTAAATTATGGCTAAACAAATTAAATACGGCGACGAAGCCAGAAAAGCATTAGAAACGGGTGTTAACGTAATTGCTGACACAGTAAAAATTACTCTTGGCCCTAAGGGCAGAAACGTTGTTTTAGATAAAAAATTCGGCGCTCCCCTTATCACTAACGACGGTGTAACAATCGCAAAGGAAATAGAGCTTGAAGACCCCTTTGAAAATATGGGCGCACAGCTCGTTAAAGAGGTTTCAACCAAAACTAACGACGTTGCGGGCGACGGCACCACTACCGCTATGGTTTTAGCGCAAGCAATTATTCGCGAAGGATTAAAAAACCTTGCCGCAGGCGCTAACCCCATTATTTTGAAAAAGGGTATTTCTTCGGCAGTTGAGGTTGCCGTTAATAAAATTCAATCCATTTCTAAACCCGTAGAAAATAAGCTTGCAATTTCGCAAGTTGCTTCTATTTCTGCAGGCGACGATAAAATTGGCGATTTAATTGCTAACGCTATGGAAATCGTTGGAAACGACGGCGTTATTACCGTTGAAGAAGGCAAGTCAATGACCACAGAGCTTACCACCGTTGAAGGTATGCAGTTTGATAGAGGCTACGCTTCTGCCTATATGGTAACTAATACCGAAAAAATGGAAGCCGTTTTAGATAGACCTTACATTTTAATTACCGATAAAAAGGTTTCTGCTTTGCAGGAAATTTTACCTATAATTGAACCTATCGCTCAACAGGGAGCAAGGCTTTTAATTATTGCCGAAGACGTTGAAGGCGATGCGTTAGCCGCACTTATCGTAAACAAATTAAAGGGCGTATTAAACTGCGTAGCAGTTAAAGCCCCCGGCTTTGGCGATAGAAGAAAGGCTATGCTTGAGGATATTGCTATTCTTACCGGCGGCACGGTAATTTCTTCCGATTTAGGTTACGAATTTAAGGACGTTACTATCGATATGCTTGGTAGAGCAGCGCAAGTTAAGGTTGATAAAGACAATACTACTATTATCGACGGCGCCGGCTTACCTGAAGACATTAAAGCAAGAGTTAATTCTATTAAAGCGCAAATTGTAGAAACGACTTCTGAATACGACAAGGAAAAGCTTCAAGAAAGACTTGCTAAGCTTGCAGGCGGCGTAGCAGTTATTAACGTTGGCGCAGCTTCTGAAGTTGAAATGAAGGAAAAGAAGCTTAGAATTGAAGACGCTTTAGCAGCGACGAGAGCAGCCGTTGAAGAAGGAATCGTGCCCGGCGGTGGCGTTGCCCTCCTTTCCACTATTCCCGAAATTAAAAAGCTTGTTGAAAGCTTAGACGGCGACGAAAGAACGGGCGCTTCTATCGTACTTAAAGCAGTTGAAGAGCCCATCCGTCAAATCGCTAAAAACGCTGGCTTAGACGGCTCTGTTATCGTAAATACAATTTTAACCGCAAACAAAGAAAATTACGGCTTCGACGCACTTAAAAACGAATATACTAACATGGTTGAAAGCGGTATTATTGACCCCACCAAGGTAAGCCGTTCCGTTCTTCAAAACGCAGCGTCCGTTGCGGCAACCTTACTTACAACCGAAAGCATTGTTACGGATATACCTACTCCCGCCGTACCCGCAGCTCCTATGGGTGGCGATATGGGCGGTATGTATTAATCAAAGATTAATAAAATTAATTAAGGATTGCAAATCACTTTTGCAATCCTTATTTTTTTATAAACTTGCGCTTACAAGTTAAGCGTTTTGCCATCGAGTTATTAGGGCACGAAAAAAGCGAGGATTATTCCTCGCTTTTAGTTTTGATTTCGTAAATATCTTAAAGCATTATTCCTATTTTATAAGCTTAATTATTTTTTTAAAGCTTATTTAAAATTCTTTGAAGGGCATATTTTCCGTGCTCGTAGGTTAAACCACCCTGCAAATAGGCAATATAGGGCGCTTTTACAGGACCGTCGGCAGAAAGCTCTATCGACGCGCCCGAAACGAAGGTTCCTGCCGCCATTATTATTTTATCGTCGTAGCCGGGCATATCCCAAGGCTCGCAAGTAACATACGAATCCACGGGGGAAGCATACTGTACTTCCCTTATAAAATTCACCATTTTGTCGGCGTCGTTAAACTGAATTGCGCGAGTTATATCGTATGGCATTTTATCCATTGAAGGATAGTTTATAAAACCGTATTCTCCCATTGCTTGCCCGATAAGCAAAGCGCATTTTAACGCTTGACCTACCGTATGAGGAGCTAAAAATAATCCTTGGTAAAAATATTGATAGCCAGGAGCATAGCTTCCTACCTCTAAACCGATTGAAGGCGCAGTTAAACGCTTGCCGATTAAATCGATATACTTTTCCTTTCCGCAAATGTATCCACCGGTAGGAGCTAACCCTCCGCCAGCGTTTTAATTAACGAGCCTACAATAATA
>SVIM01000040.1 GCA_015069485.1 Clostridiales bacterium
CGATTATCACCTTGTAGAAACAAGGTGATAATCGTTTTTCATATCTGATTCAAATAGGGTAACGGCTTGCTTGGAAGTAGCAATTGCCCCCGTAGTATCAGCGAAATAAGCCGTTTTACCTGCGCACATTACGGTAGGGATTCCGTATAGATAGGAGTAGCTTCGTATAAGCTGTGGGGGCATACCGTCGCACAAGGTGGAAAGAAGCACTAAAAACAGATTGCACCCACAATGGGAAAGCGTTTTAAAAACTTCGGGGAACAGCAGGTCGTTTTCTACTACTATTCCCACCTTATAACCGCCGAGATTATACACGCCAACCCCACAGCCCGCCTTAAATTTTTCGCCGTCTAACACATGAGCCATATCGCAAATTCCTATAAGCTTGCCGTTATCGAAAACGCAAGCGGACTTTCGCAAAAGCCCCCTACCACAGGTTACGCACCCTCCCACTACGGCGCAACGGGCAAGCCTTGAAAGGCGAGCGGCTTCTTCTAAAGCGTCCGTTTTGCCCGAAATTTCGCTTTCGTAATCAATTTCACCCAACCCCTCGAATCCAAAAACTGCAATATCGCAACGGGGCAAAACGGACGGGCTTTTTATTTGACCTTCATAAACAACGCATAATCTCATACCGTATATTTTATTTAAAATAAAAAAATAATGTTAAAGATTTTTGTTTTAAAAGGGATTTTGCTTGCATAGGATATTTTACTATGAAAAAGCTTGTTTGCGTATTTTTAATTGCATCCCTTTTACTGTTTTCCGCTTTTGCATCTTCTTGCGAAGGCCAAAAAGATATTTCTACCTATATAATTTCGGCAAAGTACGACGAAGAGGAAAAAACCCTTACCGCCACTATGGATTTTACCTTTTTTAACGACACCGAAAGGGAAATTAGCGACTTAAAGTTTAACCTTTACGGCAACGCCTTTAGGCAGGGCGCCGTCTGTTCGCCCGTGTATAGCGCCTATAGGGATTTAGCCTACTACAACGGCGAAAGCTACGGCAGTATGTCCGTTTTAAACGTAGAAAACTGTTCTGCGTGGGACGTTGCAGGGGAGGACGAAAATATTTTAAGGGTAAACCTTTCAAGCCCCGTAAAGCCCAACGGCCGCGCGCAAATTAAGGTGAATTACGAGCTGAAATTAGCAGAAGTAAATCACCGCACGGGCGTAACGCAAAAAACGGTGAATTTGGGTAATTTTTACCCCGTTTTATGCGCCTTAATCGGCGACGAATATATAGAAGCCACCTATTCCGCGATAGGCGATCCCTTCGTTTCTAACTGCGCAAATTACACCGTAAATTTTGATTTACCCCAGGGATATACGGCGGCAACCAGCGGAAGGCGCACGCTTAACGAGGATTTGGATAAAAGGGTTAAGCAAAGCTTTGAAATTGAAAACGCAAGGGACTTTGCCGCAGTTTTATCAAAGGATTTTTTGGTTGAAACAAGGCAGGTTGACGGCGTGGAGGTGAGTTACTATTACTATAAGGACGATGCCCCCCAAGCCGTGTTAAACGCCACGGCGGAAAGTTTGCAATATTTTTCGCAGGCGTTTGGAAGCTACGCGTATAGCACACTTTCGGTCGTACAAACGGGCTTTTGCTACGGCGGTATGGAATACCCTGCCCTTACTATGATTTCCGATACGCTAAACGAAAGCGAGGCAATTTATACTACGGTACACGAAACGGCGCATCAATGGTGGTACGCCGCAGTTGGAAGCGACCAGATAAATTCGGCGTGGCAGGACGAAGGGCTTACCGAGTATTCTACCCTTATGTTTTTTGAAAATACCCCCGACTATGGCTTTACTAAGACGGGTTTGATAGGTTCGGCAACCAAGAGCTATAGGGCGTATTTTTCCGTTTATAAGCAACTTTTCGACGAGGTTAATACGGCTATGAACAGACCGCTTAACGAATTTTTAAGCGATTACGAATACACGAATATAGCCTACAACAAGGGCTTAATTTTGTTCGATACCTTAAGAAATTCTATCGGCGACGAAAAGTTTATTGCCTGCCTTAAAAATTACTACGGGCAAAACGCCTTTAAAATTGCCAGCGTTGATGATTTATATTCCGCCTTTAACTCTTGCGGGACGGACCTTAAAGGCTTTTTCGAAAGCTTTGTAGAAGGCAAAATTATTATTTAAAAGCCAAAAATTGCAACCTTTTCGCTTGCCGAAGGGCCGTTTGCGATTACGAAATTTATTAATATTTTAAAAGCGGTAGGGTTTTGCGCCCCACCGCTATTTTTTTGCCCCCCTACGCTTTGCTATAAGCTGTAAAATTTTACCTAATTTTTTGCAATAAGGCTAAAAAAAATTTCGCCAAAGGGTTGCCAAATTGAATATTATATATTATAATAAGTTTAGTAAATTGTGCCAAAGCGTATAAAAAAGCGCAAAAACGGCTAAATTTATTGGGTGCTTTAAGCTAATTTATGCTGGCACAAAAAAATTTTTTTCGGAGTTAGTAATGGACGTTCCGGATGGTAACAGTTTTATAAACTTAATATAGGGACGCAACTCGTACTCATTAATTTTTAAAAAAATTGCCGAGCACGGGGCGTTTCCCCGTGCATTTTTTTATTTAACAAAAAAAGAAAAGGCGGCAAAAATTATGGTAAACTTTTTTTATACCAACAGCGAAAATAAGCTTGTAAAAAACGACAAGTTTATTAAAAATTGCTGGATTGATATGATTAACCCCACCGACGTTGAGGTTGACGAAATTTCTAAATTAACCGGGATTTCGGAAGATATGATTAAAGCCGCGCTCGACGAAGAAGAAAGAGCGCGTACGGAATTTGACGATGGAAACAACCTTTTTATCGTTGACTGTCCTATTATTGAAGAAAGTGATTTGGGCGACGTTTACACCACCCTTCCCCTTGGCATTATTTATAACGATAAGTGCATAATTACCGTTTGCTTAAAGGGCAACACCGTTTTAAAGAATTTTATTAACGGCAGGGAAAAGGTGGCTACAAATAAACCCGTTTACTTTTTGCTTATGTTTATGCTTGGCAACGCAAAGCGCTTTTTGTATAGCCTTAAGCAAATTGACAGAAAGAGCCACCGCGTACAAGCCGAACTTGAAAGAGCAATGAAAAATGAAGACATTTTGCATCTTTTAGATTTGGAAAACTCGCTCGTGTATTTTTCTACTTCCCTTAACTCTAACTACCGAGTTCACGAAAAACTTGGCAAGGTGGAAAAAATAGTTTCAACGCAAGAAGAATATGCCGACCTTTTTGAAGACGTTGTTATTGAAAGCCGTCAGGCAATTGAAATGTGTAATATTTATAAAGACATTTTAACCGTTACGATGGATGCGTACGGCTCGGTAATTTCTAACAACGCCAACGACACGATGAAAAGGCTAACCATTATTACTATCCTTCTTGCAATACCCACTATGATTGCAGGCTTTTGGGGAATGAACGTGTTTGTGCCTGGTCAAAGCGGAGAAGGCTCTACCCTTTGGTTTTGGGTTGTATTAGGCGCAACGCTTGCGTTAACCGTTGCCGTTTCATTGTTTATGACAAAGTTTACGGGTAGCTTTTTTAGAGCAAAGCAACGCAAAAAAAGGGATAAAAAGCGGGACAATTAAGCGATTGCTTGGCTTCATTAATTTAATTACGTTTTAAAGCCGTTTGCACTTTTTGTGCAAACGGCTTATTTTTATATTGGTTGTATTAATTTTAAAGCGGCGAGCGGAATTTTTCCTCTCGCCGCATTTATTAACGGTGTGTAATGGTGATTTTATATGATTTGAAAAATTTTCCTCCAACTAAATAAATAATAAAAAAGTAGCTATTAAAAACAGCACGAAAATCGATGCAGCCAAAGAAACTCCTAACAATTGTGTATCGCACAACGAAAAATTTACATTTCGATTATTCACGATATGAGCATTAATCTTACTTTGAATAATTAGCTCCAAAAATAATACAAGCAAGGAAATAATAAAGACACTAATTACGTCCCAGCTTATTAATAAAATGTACGGAACGCAATATAAAAGAAACAAAGCTATAATCTTTATAAATGTAAAAATTTTTAGTTCTTTAGCCTTTGTTTCCATTTTATATTTATAAATGTAAAATTGATAGCAGGTTATTATTAAAAAAACAATAAAAGAATAAGTAATCCTATGAATACTCCCAAAAAGTCCGTAAGCATTATTGCCTAAATAAGACGCATTTAAAAATATTGTTAAAATTATAAAGGAACAATACACCAAGCATAAGGCAAGCACGCACCATACCGAAACCATATATTTGGCTTTTTTCCCTTTGCTATTAACTAAAATATTATTTTCTACACTATCACCTTTTAACGACGAATCTTCTTCTAAAAAATATTGAGGTTGCACCTTAAAAATTTCACATAGAAGTTTTAACTGATAAATATCGGGGTGTGTTTCTCCGTACTCCCAACGCCGAACCGTTTGACTTGAAATATTTAATCGTCGTGCAAGTTCTTCTTGCGTAACTGCATTTTCTATTCTTATCCTGATTAATTTTTCACTAAACATTTTAGCTCCCTAAATATAAAACAAAAATAAGACTATTATAATGCTACAAAGCATTAAAAAACTATAAAAAAATATATTTAGTAAAACATTGCGTTTACTTTTTAAAACCAACTCATTGTTTTCTTCAAAGCTTTTGTATTGTACACGGCAGTATTCACCAACAAAAACAGCAGTTATTTCTAAAACACCAATCAAAATTATTAAAATAAAAATAATTAACACGTTAAAATTAAAATTTAAAACCTCGATAATAAAGTAAGGCAAAAAGGCACAAACTGTTTTTAAAATTGACAGTACCACCATTTGCATTACGAAGCCTTGACTATTTTTTCTCTTCAAATATAAAACGAGTTGTATTATTGTAAACGCAAAAATGATTAGCGTTGGAGTGCTTACCCAATTTAAATAAATCTGCACTTCGTCGTTAGCGCCTAACCCAATTTTGCCGTCCGAAAAAGTTTTTATTGCAGTTACAAGCAAGTATAAAAAATAAGTTATAAACACCGCTACCTTTGCAATTATGCTTTGAGGAGGCTTGGTATTAATTAAACTTGTATCATCGTTTTCTTCACTTCTTAAATCGTTAATAAAAAAATCGTAAGAGCTTTCCAACACTTCGCATAATTTTTTTAGCTGATTAATATCAGGGCAAGTGCTATCGTATTCCCAACGGCGAATCGTTTGGCTGGAAACGTTTAATTTTTCAGCTAACTCTTCTTGCGTAATTTCTTTTTTTGTCCGCAATTCCGTTAATCTTTGACCAAACGTCATAATATTCTCCTAATCTTTTTTAACATTATATTATACAAACATCAAAAAAACAAGTGCAAAGTTGTATTAATACACTATTTTAACCTTACATTTTTGTAAGGTTGTTTATATATGCAAAATTTGCCCAAGGCTTCACCCTTTTTTGCGTCGCAAAGCGTGAAAAATATATTTTTTAAACTTTAGGTATAGGGCAAAGCAACGCAAAAAAAGGGATAAAAAGCGGGACAATTAAGCGATTGCTTGGCTTCATTAATTTAATTACGTTTTAAAGCCGTTTGCACTTTTTGTGCAAACGGCTTATTTTTATATTGGTTGCATTAATTTTAAAGCGGCGAGCGGAATTTTTCCGCTCGCCGCATTTATTAACGGTGTGTAATGGTGATTTTATATGATTTGAAAAATTTTACTATTAAATAAATTATAGGCAATAATAACTCGTACAATAAAGTCAATAATAAAACTGTCATATACACAGTTATGGATATAGAGCTGATCAATTTTTCAATATTATCCGCCGCAAAATATACGTTGAGTAATTCAAAAGATTCTATTATTGTAACCGCAAAGACCTTTATTATAGTTATTAAAATTAATAAACATATACTAAGCAAACAGTTTTTTTTTCGCAATAAAATCGTTAATCTTTGCAGTAATATCCCTAGTAAAAATATACCAAAGCTTGCTACAGATATACTAAATGGGTTTTTAAGCGTTACCGCAACAGCAATTGCGCTTAGAAAAAGCATTATAATTAGTATAAAATAAATTATTTTAACTTTTTTATTTATCATAACTCACCTATATTTAAATCATTAATGTTTCGACAGTCATTGGGATAATAAAGAGTAGACTTATTATTTTTTTAACATTTGACGATATAAATTCTTTCATACAAAAAATTTCCTTTTAAAGTTTTATTGTTTCGCGCTAAACCTTGTAGCTATATTACTCAAAAAATTACTATAACACAATAAAAAAATTGAACTATTTGCATAAATTTATCGTTCAATTTTGTAATATTTGCAAAAATTAAAAGGATGATTAACGTTTTTTGTTACTCATCCTTATTTATACAAACAAAATTATTAAAGTTATTATTACTAAAATGCTTATTACAATTCGTTGGATTAAAACGGTTTTAGTGTTACTTATTCCTCCTAATATGCCTGCATTAATATCGTTTTTAATAGAATTAATTCTCATTAAATACATACAAAGTACAGTTTCTATAAGCCCTATAAGAATTATAAAAGTTAGTACTATTGCATAGTCCACATTAAAGCTCCAAATCACTGCAACAAAATAAGCTATAAAACTTAAAAAAGTTTTAAAAAGCGTTAAAACAAGTAATATCATTAATTTAAAATTGCTTTTATTGCCTGTGTGATACAAAATCGCCTGTACAATTGTAAATAACAAAAATACCCCTAATGGGATTAATATCATATTGAAATAAGTTAAAGTTCCTGAAGCCGTTACGTGGGGCCCATCTTTTATAATCTTGTAAAGAGATACACCTATAAAACCAACATAAAACAAAATTATAAAAATTTTACATACGTTAGTTTTCCATTTCCTGTTTTCGATAATAGGTACTTGTATTTGTTCGGCAGTTTGTTCGTTTTTAATAATTTCACCTTTATCTTCTTCGCCTGTTAAAAGATAAGCGTAAGAAACTTCAAAAATTTTACATAGTACCATAAACTCATTTATATCGGGAGAATTTTTATCGTACTCCCACCGACGAATCTTTTGACTTGACACCTGCATAAGTTCAGCCAAATATTCTTGAGAGACCCCTTTCTTAATCCTTAATTCAGTTAACCTTTGCCCAAATGTCATTTGCTTTCTCCTCAAATTAACTCTATTATAATAAAAAATAGTCAAAAAAGCAATCGAATAGTTAATGTTTTATATTTGAAATTTTTTAAACTTTAAGTATAAGGTAAAAATTTGGGGGCAATAACTGTTTTGCCGTAAACAAAGCCACGGCTTATGCAGGGCAAGCGTTAAGGCAAAATTTTTAGGGAGATTTTTATGACGGTTTTTAAAAGGTGCTCGCTTTTATTGGCAGGGGTGTTTTTATGCTTTTGCTTTAGCTTAATGGAGCAACGGGTTTGCTTTGGCAACGGAGAAAATATTACATTTTATTGTGGGAACAGTTCGTCAAACTGCCGTATTGTGGAAGCGGGCGAAACGCCCATAGCTACCAAGATTACCTTAAATGATATTTGCGGTGAAAGCGCAGAATATAAAGACTTTAATTTAGAAGAATTTTTACGCGAGGTTAACGGCGAAATTTTGTTTTGCGAAGAGCTTTCAGACAGCGTAAATTACTACTGCAAGGCAGACCTGCCGTATTCTATAAATTTATACGGAAAGGAAATTAACCTGCATATATGCCTTAGAGAAGACGGTGCGAAGGTGGCTTCGCCAATAATTTTCGGGGGATATTGAATAAAAAGCAAAAGGCTTGGCAATAACTTATTTGCAAGGGCTTAAGAGCGTTGATTTAGGCAAAAATTAAGCTTTAAAAAAGCCGAAATATGCAATTAAAAATACATAAAAAAGGAGTTTATTATGAGCGAACAAAAAAAGACAAACAACACCAAAATTTTAACCTACTACCTATCGCTTGCGGCGGCAATTTTGATTATTGCCGCGATAACGGTTGCCGTTATTTTTGCAATAAACGCAAGTAGGGATAACGTTGCCGACGGCGGAAACGACACTAACCAAGACGGCGGAAATACCGACGGCAACGAAGACGGAAACCAAAACGGCGACGGAAATGAAAACGAAAACAACAACCAGCCTACCTTGGGCGAGAACGAATTTATTGCCCCCATTGAAGCAGTTGACGTTTTAAACGGCTATACCTTCCACTACAACGAAACGCTTAATAGCTATTACTTGCACACGGGTATGGATTTTGCCGCCGAGCAGGGCACTAACGTTTTATGCGTTTTAGACGGCACGGTAGAAAGCATTACCACGGGCGACGTTTTAAACGGTACGCAAATTACCATTACGCACAGCAACGGCTTAACCACAAGCTATTCGTTTATTGACGCAAGCGAAGACCTTGCCGTAGGCGATAGCGTAGAGCGTGGCGATATTATAGGCACGGTTGCCGCCCCTACGGGAAAGGAATATAAGGACGGAGCGCACCTTCATTTCGAGGTTTTATCACAAGGCAAATCCGTCGACCCTGAACAATACCTTAATATTAACGACAAATAGGCAACGAGCCGTTGCATCACGGTATCTTAACTGCCCTTGCGCTAATCTAACCTATCACTAATCAAGCAACGAGCCGTTGCATCACGGTATCTTAACTGCCCTTGCGCTAATCTAACCTATCACTAATCAAGCAACGGGCAGTAGTGCGGTTAAATCACGACTTTGCCGTAGTTAAATTTTTGCACAAGCAAAAGTGAAATTTATTCTGCGAATAAGTGAAATTTTTTGCATAAGCAAAAAGTTAAGGTAAAAATTAGTGCGAGCATACGGTAAGAGTATTGTATGAATAATGCACCTTAACCCGAAAACGCACTTGCAACTTTAACAAAAAACGCTTTGACCACGGCACGCGGGCGAAAGCGAACCAAATTTTACTGAAATTTACGGAATCATCATTTTTCTTCCCTAATCATAGATAAGGGGCGTTGGCAAATGCCAACGCCCCTTATTTATTTAAAATTTTAATTTATTTAACGCTTCTACCGTAACGCCCGAATAGTTGATAACCGCGATATTTTCGCAATTTTTAAGCGGTGCAAAAAGGTAGTCCGAAAGGCATTTTACCCTTATTTTTAAAGCCTTGGCGCAGCTTTTAATTTGCTCGTCACACGTAGCGTTTTTAACCCTTACCGTAAAGTGAAGCCCGCTACCCGTATCGAAAATTTGCAAATTTTTATCGCCCTTAATGCGTTGCAGCAGCCCTTCTCTAACCCCCTTATAATAGGTTTTTAAGCGGTTAATGTGGCGTTCAAAATATCCGCCGTCTATCATATTTGCTAAAATTTTTTGTTCAAAAAGGGGCACTACACTTGCGCTATAACCAAAAAGGGCTTGGTATTTTTCGTAAAGGCTGGGCGGTAAAACCATATAGCCCATACGCATTGAAGGCGCAAGAGTTTTTGAAAAGGTGTTTAAATAAATTACCCTTTCGGGGCAAAGCGAATACATTGATTGCAAGGGCTTGCCCGTAAGCCTAAATTCGCTATCGTAATCGTCCTCGACGATATAAGCGCCCGTATCCTTTGCCCAATTTATAAGCCTTGAGCGTGAAGCCGCAGGCGTTACGACGCCCGTAGGGAACTGATGCGAGGGGGAAATATGCAAGGCGTAAGCCCCACTCTTTTCCACTTCGTCGCAGCATACTCCGCTATCTTTTACCGAAACGAACGCGCATTTTGCGCCGTTTAGGCTGTAGGCGGAAGCAATTTTAGAATAGCCGGGGTTTTCAACCGCAAACAGCTTATCCCTGCCTAAAAGCTGAACTATAACGCCGTATAAATATTCCGCCCCCGCGCCTATAACAACGTATTTTGGCGAGGTTAAAATGCCCCTTGAACGGTATAGATAGGCACATATGGCCGATTTAAGCTGAAAATCGCCGTCGCAAGGAACACGCTCTAAAAGATGCTCGCCACAGTCGAGAAGCACCTTTCGCGTAAGCCTTGCCCACACAGAAAAGGGAAACAGGCTATAAGGCGCGCTACCTTTTACCAAATCTAAAAGGTATTCCTCCTTTTTATTCGGCATATCTTCAATAGGGGTATGCTCTTCGGGCAACGCCAAATCGACCTTGGCGACGAAGTAACCGCTTCGCTCTTTAGATTGAATATAACCTTCGGCAAGCAACTGCTCGTATGCAGTTTGCACGGTTATAACGCTAACGGACAAATTTTCGGCTAACGCCCTTTTAGATGGTAACCTTTCGCCGTATTTTAATTTACCTGACAATATGTCGCTACGGATTTTTTTATATAGCGAATAATATTTGTGCTTTTGACCTAAATTGTAAGTAAACATTGGTATTATTAAAGCCTTAATTTTTTATTAAAATAATAATACCAATTTTTATTTTTTAAGTCAAATATATTATTGCTTGTAAAATTTTAAACCTAAAAATTTTCTGGCTTAAAATCCATAAGCACCAACCCCAGCCACACCCCCGTTTTGAAACCGTTTGAGTACGCTCTTTCTTTTTCTAAACCAATATAAGCGCTTTCACACTCACAAAATTCATTTAACAAAATTTTTTACTCTGCCGATAACGCTTATAACAATTTAACATACTTCGTATCCATATCTTTATATTCATTTGATTTTAGCAAATCCTTAATCGTTCTTTCTGCCTCGCCTAAATTACCGATATAAATGGTAAATAATATTTTTCATCTTATTCTCCTTGTATACAAC